>DASTBA010000031.1:0-2312 GCA_035712285.1 Gemmatimonadales bacterium
TCACGAGCGGGAGCGGGGCTGACGGGGCTCGAACCCGCGACCTCCGCAGTGACAGTGCGGCACTCTAACCAAGCTGAGCTACAGCCCCCGGTATCGCGGCGCGGAATGTAACCGGCCGGTTGGGGTCGCGGTAGCCCCGAGCGTCACTTGCAGTACGCCTTGATCATGCCCTGGGTCCGGGCGCGATACTGGCGCACATTGTCCACGAGCTTCTGCGCATCGGCCCGGTAGGCGATGCCCTTGACCAGCGCCGGCTCGGCCTCGACGAGGAGCGAGTCCATCTTGCGGGCGCCGTCGCAGGACTTGGCCTTGGCCGTCGCATCGTCCATCGAGGCGGCCAGCTGCAGATCCGCCACACCAAGAAGGTAGTTCATCGTGGGTGAGAACGAGGCGCTCGGCGCCAGTTCGACACCCTTCCGCAGCAGCGTGCCGGCGGTGTCCCACTGCGGCGCCGGCGGCTGCAGCAGCGGCACCGCCGCGTTCACCATCAGGCCGGCCGCCTGCTGGTGGGTACCGTCGTCTCCGTTCTTCTGCACGAAGTCGATGAATTCCATCGCGTCACCATAGCGCTTCGCGCGGAGCAGCGCCTGGGCGGCGGCGAGCGCCGGCGTGACGTCCGAATTGTCCTGCGCCAGGATCTTCCGGGTGACCACCAGGCTGCTGTCCACCTGGCCCGAGAACGAGTACGCCTTGTTCAGGTTCTTGAGCATGGTGAGGTTGGACGGAAATTTTGCGGCCCCCAGCTTGGCCCACTTGATGTAGGACGCGGTGTCCGCCGCCGTCGCCTTGTCGGGGCCGGTGGTGTCCGCCAGCTGCTGCTCCGCCGCGATCCCGATCTTCGCGAAGAAGAGCGAGTCGGCATGGGTCGAGTCCGCGGCGTAAGCACTCTCCAGTGCCTGCATCGCGCAGCGGAAATCGGAGGAGAAGAGACAGGCGTTGCTCTTCAGGTCCCAGAGATCCCAGTTGGTGGGATCCACCTTGAGCCCCTCGTCCGCCACCTCGATGGCGGCCTGCGAACGGCCGAGCTGGAGCAGGTACCGGAAGATCTGCTGCCGGAGGGTCTGGTCCGCCGGGGACGCGATGAGCAGCTGCTGCAGCGTCGCCACCGCCTGGGTGGTGTCGCTCCGCGCCTGGTAGATGGCGGCGAGCTCGTTGAGCGCCTTGATGCTGAGCGAGTCGCCGGCCACGGCGGCCTGGAGTTCCTTCACCTTGGTTGTGGTGTCCTTCGCGAGCTGCGCCAGGCAGTAGTGCGCCAGCCCGTTGTCCGGCATCTGCTTCAGCACCGCCTGCGCCTTGGACGCGGCGCGGTCCGGCTTCGACGCGCGGAGATCCATGCACTCGCGCGCATCCGCCAGCACCCGGAGCGCCTCCTGCAGCGAGTCCACCGCCGCCTGGCCCATCAGCGCCGGGGTACGGCCAGCCTGGTTCACGCGAATCGAGACGCCCGCATCATCGTTCACCCCGCTCAGCCGGGAGAGCATGGTCCACTGCCCCGAGGCGAGCCGCGTCATCTGCGACGTCACCAGCACCCGCCCGGCGATGGACTGGGCCAGGCGACGGGCCGGATCCTGCGCCAGGATCGCATCGGGCGCGTAGCCGAAGGACACCAGCGCGGCGTTCATGAGCGAATCGGTGATCACCGAGTAGTCGGTCCGCGGCGCCTTCTGCGTCATGCGGGCGCGCATGGTGCGGCCGACGTCCACCGCGGTGGCGGAATCCGAGGCCTTGAACACGTACGGGTTCGCCACCATGAGCCGGGTGGCGGCCACGGTGGTCCCGCCCCTGAGCGACGCTCCCTTGGGAATGCCCTGCGCAGCCACCGGCACCGTGACGACAAGGGTGGCGGCGAGGGTGATCGCGGCCGGAGCAGACAGGACATGCCGAACGTTCATTCGGGGCTCTCCAATGGAGGATGATGGGCGAAGAGGGATTCGAACCCCCGACATCCTGCGTGTAAGGCAGGCGCTCTGGACCAGCTGAGCTATTCGCCCGGATTGACGACGGGGGCCTGCCTGCCCACGATCGCGGTCACGCAGGTGCCGTGCCGTGCCCTGCGTCACCGACTCAAAGCGCTATGCCCAGCGGGAATAGGACGCAATAGCCGAGAACCAGCAGCACAGCGGCAGGTGTCGGGTGTCCCGCGCCGAGCACGGCGTAGCCCGCCACGACGGCGACGACGGCCGCGGCGAGAAACCCGATGTTCCGGGGGCCCAGGAAAGGCGGCGCGGCGCCCTCGGCGAGACGAGGTTTGTTCATAAGCGGTTGACGCTACACATTCTGCCGGGGCTGGTCAAGTTCCGGATCATCATCCG
>DASTBA010000032.1:0-2275 GCA_035712285.1 Gemmatimonadales bacterium
CGCGAGTTCATGCGCGCCGCCGGCCTCGGCGTGGCCGCCGGGGTGGCGCTGCCTTCCCTGCTGCGGGGCGAAGCGGCCCCACCTTCCGATGACGACAAGCTGACGCCCTACAAGGACGTCACCACCTACAACAATTACTACGAGTTCGGTACCGAGAAGGACGATCCCTGGCGCAACGCGACCGCCTTCCGGACCCGCCCGTGGACGGTGCGGGTGGAGGGCGAAGTCAAGTCGCCCGCCACCTGGGCGTTCGATGACCTCGTCAAGCCGTTCAAGCCCGAGGAACGGGTCTACCGCCACCGTTGCGTCGAGGCCTGGTCCATGGTGGTGCCCTGGCTCGGCTTCCCGCTGCGCGACCTGATCAAGCGCCTGGAGCCGACCTCGCGGGCCCGGTACGTGGAGTTCACTACGCTGCTGGATCCGGCCCAGATGCCGGGCCAGCGGAGCCGCATCCTCGACTGGCCCTATGTGGAAGGGCTCCGGATGGACGAGGCGATGCACCCGCTCACCCTCATGGTGACGGGGCTCTACGGCAAGCCGCTGCCCAGTCAGAACGGTGCGCCGCTGCGCCTCGTGGTGCCGTGGAAGTACGGCTTCAAGGGCGGCAAGTCCATCGTGAAGATCCGGTTCCTCGAATCGCAGCCCAGGACCACCTGGAACATCGCGGCGCCCGACGAATACGGCTTCTATGCCAACGTGAACCCGACCGTGGATCATCCCCGCTGGAGCCAGGCGCGCGAGCGGCGCATCGGGGACTTCTTCCGCCGGCCCACGCTGATGTTCAACGGGTATGCCGATCAGGTGGCGGGGCTCTACGCCGGCATGGACCTGCGTGCCAACTTCTGACCGGCGGGCCCGGCTCATTCCGTGGCTCAAAGTGCTCGTCTGGTGCGTGGCGCTCATTCCGGCGGCGCAGCTCGTCCATGGCGCCGTCATCGGGGATCTGGGCACCGACCCGGTCAAGACGATCCAGAACACGACCGGCGACACCACTCTTCGCCTGCTCTTCATCACGATCGCCATCACGCCGGTACGGCGGCTCACGGGCGTGAACGACCTGATCCGCTTCCGCCGCCTGCTCGGCCTCTTCGCCTTCTTCTACGCGACGCTCCATGTGCTGTCGTACATTGTCTTCGACCAGTCGCTGTCGCTGGCGCTGATCTCAGAGGACGTCGCCAAGCACCCCTGGGTCCTCCTGGGGGCAACCGGTTTCCTGCTGCTGATCCCGCTCGCCATCACCTCCACCCGGGGATGGATCCGGCGCCTCGGCGGGCGCCGGTGGCGGTTGCTGCACTGGCTCATCTACGTGATTGCCCCGCTGGGCGTGCTGCACTTCTATCTCTCGGTGAAGCGCGACGTGACCCGCCCGCTCCAGTACGGGGCAGTGCTGCTGGTCCTGCTGCTCGCGCGGGTGGTGATCCGCCCGCGGCGGCGGCAGGCCGGGCGTGCCAGCGCGGAGCTTCTGACCGCCGAGGAGCGGGGCTAGATTGGTGCGCATGATCGGCCGGTTCCGCCGAGCCCGCTGGCTCCTCGTCTGCCTTCTTGCCATTTCGCCCGGCCTGGGCAGCCTGGCAGTGCAGGCGCTGCACCCCTGCCCGGCGCACATGACCATGCCGGCCGGCGGGGCAGGGCATCATGCCGATCATCCTGCCGGCCACGATCACGCGGCGCCCTGTCACTGCATCGGCTCCTGTGCCGCGGGGGCGGTCGCCTCGGCGCCGATTGATGGTCGGATCGTTGCCGAACGGCTCCAGGTCGCGGTACCGCAGGCTGTCCCATCGGTCGATCGCGGGTCTTCGGAGCTCGCGCTTCGCCTCCTTCCTCCTTCCACCGCACCACCCCTGACTCCAGCCGGTCGCTTCGCGCTGGTCTAGCTGACATCGCCCTGGCCAGAGGCCCGGGCACTTATCCCGTCAGGGGGAAACATGAACTCGCACAACGTGCGGGCGCATCGGCCGTGGGCCGTGGCGCTCGCGATGCTGCTGCTCGCGGCATTCACCGTCCGCGATGCCGTGGCGCAGGGCCCGGATGCCGAACTCACCGGCCGGATCACCGCGCATGACTCCAGCCAGTCTCCGGTGGCCCAGGCGCTGGTGCTGATCGAGGGCACCGGCCTCATGGCGCGCACCGACTCGCTCGGGCGGTATCGCTTCGTCAGTGTGCCGGCTGGCACGGTGCGCGTCATCGCGCGGCGCCTCGGCTACGCAGCGGCGGAGCGCGTGATCACGCTCGCGCCCGGCCGCCGCGCCACCGTGGATCTTTCGCTGATGCCCGC
>DASTBA010000033.1:0-27745 GCA_035712285.1 Gemmatimonadales bacterium
ACGACCGACGTGGCGCTCGCCCTCGGCGCGCTGGCGGTACTGTTTGGCGCCTTTGTCGCCGTGCAGATCGGCTGGCTGTTCGGGGGCGAGGCGCTGGTCCTCCGCACCACGGGCTTGAGCTACGCCGACTACGCCCGGCGCGGCTTTTTCGAGCTGATGTGGGTGGCGGGTCTCCTGCTTCCCGTGCTCCTTGGCGCACAGGCGCTCATTCACGCCTCCGATACCCGCACGCTGCGGCTTTACCGACGCCTCGCACTGATACTGACGGTGCTGCTGGGCGCCATCATGGCCTCGGCCTTCGCGCGGATGGCGCTGTACCTCCGCTACTACGGCATCTCCACCGATCGGCTCTACGCCACCGCGTTCATGATCTGGCTCGTGATCGTGTTCCTCTGGCTTGCCCTCACGGGGCTGCGGGGACGGCCACGTGCGTTCGCCCTCGGATCGGTGGTGAGCGGGTTCGCCGTGCTCGCCGTGCTCAATGTGCTGAACCCGGATGCCCTGGTCGCCCGGGCCAACCTGGCACGAGCCGGGCGCGCCGGCGCTGCGGGGACGGACCTGCGCTATGTCGCCTCTCTGGGTGGCGATGCGGTGCCGCAGGTGGTGGCGGCATTGATGACACCGGACACCGCACGCTACTCCGCCGGCAGCGATCTCTGCACCGCTGCCGGGCTCCTGCTCGAGCGCTGGACCGGCGAGCGGCGGGATCGGGCTGACGGGGATTGGACGCAATGGAACATGGGAAGGAAGCGGGCGACCGAGGCCGTGCACGCGCATGCGATGGAGCTGCAGCGGATCGCCTGCGCTGGAGACTGAGAGCTGAAGGCGGAAAGCAAAAAGCTGGGCGAAGGAACTCCGCCCAGCTTTCGCCTCTAGCTTTCAGCTTTCGGCCTCAGGCCACGAGATCCCGCAGCTTGTCGCCGGTCTCTCCCTCACGGAGCCTGAGGAGGGCCCGGTCGCGAAGCTGGCGGATCCGCTCGCGCGTCACCCCCATCATCCGGCCGATCTCCTCCAGCGTGCGGCTGTTGCCGTCATCCAGGCCGAAGTAGAGCCGCAGCACCTTGGCATCCCGGGGCGGCAGCGTGGCCAGCGCGGCCTCGATGTCCGCCGTCTGGCTGTTCTGCAGCGTGCTGGTGTCGGTGCTCTCCTGCTCGGTGGCGGCGAAGCGCTCCATCCGCTCGTTGCCGTCGCCGTCGCGCGTGGGGTGGTCCAGCCGGACCGCCTCCGCGTTGAGCGCGCTCAGGCTCCGTACCGCCTCCACCGTGAGACCGGTGGCGCGGGCCAGCTCCTCGGTGGTGGGCATGCGGCCCATCCGGTCCTTGAGGAGCGTGGTGGTGCGCCCGAGACGGCTGAGATCCGCCGTCCGGTTGAGCGGCACGCGCACCGGCCGCCCGTGACGGGCGATCGCCGCCTGCACCGCCTGGCGGATCCACCAGACAGCGTACGAGATGAACTTGACGCCACGGTCCGGATCGAACTTCCGGGCCGCGGTCATGAGCCCGAGGTTCCCCTCGCCGATCAGGTCGACGAGCGGCACCCCGCGATTCTGGAACTTCTTGGCCACCGAGACCACGAACCGCACATTGTGCCGAGCCAGCTTTTCCTGCGCCGCCACGTTGCCACGAAAGGCCTTGCGCGCCAGTTCCATCTCCTGGTCGCGCGTCAGCAGCGGGACACGGCTGATCTCGTCAAGGTATAGATCCAGACTCTCCCGGCCTTCATCCACCGCACGTGCGATCTGGGCCGGCCGGACGGGACGACGCTTGGTACGCCCTCTCATTGTCACGCTGAACGCCTCCTCGGAGCCCCCGCCCCCATTCAAGCGCTGAAGCCGACGACCTTAATACAGCTGCGGAATATACGGGCTAAGACGCTGAAAATCAACAGCTTAGCTAACTCCATCGGGATACGCGAGTTGCACGATTTCCGGCCAGTTCCCCGGGTCTCCCGTTCACGCCTCCACAGGCCCTGTCAAAATTGCAGTCAGGCTCGGGTTTCCGTTGTGGCCCCGCTCACCGAAATCCCTCCTCGGCGCCCGAGAGGAACGACCGCCGCGCCGAGACGGTTCCCGCCAGCATGACAAAGGGGCGGCCCCGTCCCGGAGCCGCCCCTCGTGCCGGTCCGCCGGAGGTCAGTGTGCCGGGGTCTGGCTCTGCGGCTTGGCCAAGAAGGAGGACTTGGCGTTCTTGCCCGCCGCCGTCAGCTCCAGGCGGCTCTTGTCGGTGCCGTCCACCATCTTCACGATACCGAACGGCACTGCCGTACTCACCCAGATGTCCGAACCCCGCAAAGCGTTGCGATAGTGCTGGGCGGAGTACTTGCCCGCCGGCACCGTCACCGTCTCCGTACCCACCAGCGTGGCCGCACGGCACCCGTCCACCACCGCCTTGGTCAGGCCCGGCAGCGCCCGGCGCGAGCGTGCCAGCTGTTGTGCCGTCAGCTGCACCGGAACGCCCGAGGGTCCCTGCAGGGCGGCGTCCGCCAGCGCCGACGGATCGTAAGGGAACCCGGGCACCAGCACCTGCGAAATTACTACCGGACGGGTGCCCTCCTGCGCCCGGGTCTCGAACCAGATGTTCCGGGTGCCTTCCCGGGTCTCGGCGCCCACCACGGCGAACCGGACCGTCATGGTCCGGCCCGATGGACTGCTGACCAGGTAGCTGGCGAACCCACCCTCGGCCGGAGCCTGCACCACCCCGCCGCATACCTGCTGGGCCTGCAGGCCGGCCGGCACGCCCAGCACCACGCAGGACAGGCCCAGCGCCAATGATCGTCTCACCATGCAACTCCTCCCGCAGCGCGGGTCAGGTAACCGCCTTGATCTCGGACACCAGCGTCGTCAGTGACGCCTTGGCATCCCCGAAGAGCATCGCCGTCCGGGGGTTGTAGAACAAGTCATTCTCGATGCCCGCAAAACCTGCGCCCATGCCCCGCTTGAGCACGATCACACTCCTGGCGTGATCGGCATTGAGAATCGGCATGCCGTAGATGGGGCTGGCGGGATCGTTCCGCGCCGCCGGATTCACCACGTCGTTGGCACCGATGACGAGCGCCACATCCGCCCGCTCGAACTCGCCGTTGATCTGGTCCATCTCGAACAGCTTGTCGTAGGGCACATTGGCCTCGGCCAGGAGGACGTTCATGTGCCCCGGCATCCGGCCCGCGACGGGATGGATCGCGTACTTCACCTCCCCGCCGCGCGCCTCGATCAGGTCGGCGAGCTCGCGCACCAGATGCTGCGCCTGCGCCACGGCGAGGCCGTAGCCCGGCACCACGATGACAAGCCGGGCATAGGCCAGCTGGATGGCGGCGTCTTCGGCCGACACCTGCCGCACGGTCAGCCCCTCGGCGGACCGGCCGGCCGGCGTGCCGCCGGCGCTCCCGAACGCGCCGAAGAGCACGTTGGCAAGCGAACGGTTCATCGCCTTGCACATGATCTGGCTCAGGATGATGCCGGAGGAGCCGACCAGCGCGCCGGAGATGATCAGCACGTCGTTCCGGATCACGAAGCCGGTCATGGCCGCGGCGAGCCCGGAATACGAATTCAGCAGCGAGATCACCACCGGCATGTCGGCGCCGCCGATCGGAAGCACCACCAGCACGCCGAGGAGCAGCGAGAGGAGGCAGACGCCGTAGAATGCCCAGCGCGGTGCCGCCTGGTTGATCACCTGCCAGGTGCCCAGTCCGGCGATGGCGGCGAGCAGCAGCCCGTTCAGGGCCGTGAGCCCCGGGAAGACGATCGGGCGGCCCGGCATCAGTTCCTGGAGCTTGGCGTAAGCGACGAGGCTGCCGGTCAGCGTCACCGCGCCGATGAGCAGGCTCAGCTGGATGGTGACGGACGTGTCGAGGGGCAGTGTGCGTCCGGTGAGCCCGGCACGGAGCAGCTCGGCCCCGCCGACGAGCAGCGAAGCGCCGCCGCCCAGGCCGTTGAGCAGCGCCACCATCTGCGGCATGGCGGTCATCTTCACGGAGCGGGCGAGCCAGAGCCCGAGCGCCGAGCCGACGATGAGGCCCGCCACGATCACCTGGTAGCTCACCACGCTCCGGTCGAGCAGCGTGACGACGATGGCGATGAGCATGCCCACGGCGGAGAGCCGGTTGCCGCTGACCGCCGTGGCGGGGCTCGAGAGCCGCTTGATCCCGAGGATGAACAGCACCGCGGCGACGAGGTAGAGCACCTCCTCGAGGGCATGGGGCATCAGCGGGGCTCCGGCTTGCGCTTGAACATCTGCAGCATCCGGTCGGTGACGGCATAGCCGCCCACCACGTTCATCATGGCGAAGACCACGGCCAGGAACCCGAGCACCACCGAGATCCAGCCGGCCCCGGCGCCGGCCACCACCAGCGCGCCCACCACCGTGATGCCGCTGACGGCATTGGCGCCGGACATGAGCGGGGTGTGCAGCGTGGGCGGCACGCGGTTGATCAGCGCCACGCCGAGGTAGGTCGCGAGGGTGAAGATCACGATGCTGGTGATGAGCGCATCAAGCATGCGGCCTCCCGTGGCGTACCGCTCCGTCGTGCGCGATGCACATCGCGCCGGCGATGGGATCGTCGAGCGAGAACTTGAGGGTCCCGGCCGGCGCGAGGTACTCGAGAAAGGTCTGGACGTTGCGGCTGTACATCTGGCTGGCGTGGGCCGGCACCGTGGCCGCGAGCGCCGTGGGGCCGGCCACGGTGACGCCGTGGTCGGTGATGGTCTCGCCCGCGCGGGTGAGCTCGCTGTTGCCGCCCGACTCCGCCGCGAGATCCACGACCACGCTGCCGGGGCGAAGGGACCGCACCATGTCCGCGGAGAGAATGCGCGGCGCCGGGCGCCCGGGGATCTGGGCGGTGGTGATCACCAGGTCCATGCCCTTCACGTGCTCCGCGATCGCCGCCGCCACCCGCTGCTGCTGCTCCGCCTCCAGTTCGCGGGCGTAGCCTCCCTCGCCTTCGGCCGCCACACTGGGCACGGCGAGGAAGGTTGCGCCGAGACTCTCCACCTGCTCCTTCACCACCGGACGCACGTCGAAGGCCGAAACGACGGCGCCGAGGCGCCGCGCGGTGGCGATGGCCTGGAGCCCGGCGACGCCGGCCCCGATCACGAAGACCCGTGCCGGCGTCACGGTGCCGGCAGCGGTGGTGAGCATGGGGAGGAAGCGGGGCAGCAGGCTGGCGCCCAGGATGACCGCCTTGTAGCCCGCGACGGTCGCCTGTGACGACAGGGCGTCCATGCTCTGGGCCCGGGTGGACCGGGGCACGAGTTCCATCGCGAAGCCGGTGAGCCCTCGCTCGGCGAGCGCCGCCGCGGTCTGTCCTTCCCACGGGTCGAGGAATCCAGTCACGATGGCACCGCGCGGCAGCGCGTCGAGCGCCTCGATCGCCGGCACTCCGACAGCCACGAGGGCATCAGTCCCCTGCAAGGCACCGGTGGTGCCCTCGGCGACGGTGGCTCCGTGAGCGGCATATGCATCGTCAGCGAACCCCGACGCGCTGCCGGCGCCGGCCTGCACGACGACGGCATGACCGGCGCGCGCCAGGCGTCCCGCACCATCGGGGACGAGGGCCACACGCCGTTCGTTCGCACCGGTCTCCCGCAGGACCGCAATGCGCATCGGGGCACTCCTTGAGGCTGGACGCGGACTGTCAAATGTACGGGGCTCAGGAGGACCTGACGACCCTCCAGATCCGGCCGTCACGATCGTCGGAGATGAACAGCGCCCCATCGGGCCCGACGGCGACGCCGCTGGCGCGCAGCGCGGTCGGGCCACTGTCGCCGGTGGCGAAGGTCTCGTAACGGCCCGTCGGCTTCCCGTTCCGGAAGGGGATGAACACCACCCGGTAGCCGGCCTGCGGGAGGGGTGCGCGATTCCAGGAGCCGTGGAAGGCAACGAAGACGCCGCCCTCGTACGACGGGCCGAACGCACGGGCGGCGTAGAACGCCAGTGCGAGCGGCGCCCAGTGGCCAGGGAACGCGATCAGCGGCTGCGCGCGCCGTCCGCACCGCCGGGTGGACATACCGTCGCCGCCGTACTCGGGAGCCAGGACCTTCGCCTTCCTCGCGTTGCTGTAGTAGCAGTAGGGCCAGCCGTAATCCGCCCCCTCGGTGACGACGCCGAATTCCTCGGCGGGATTTTCCGCGCTCACCTCTGGCGAATAGCCCCAGTTCTGCGCCAGCTGGTCGCGGCCCATGACCGCCGCGTAGAGCGCACCGGTCCCCGGCTGGAAGGCGAGCGCCTCGGTGTTGCGAAGTCCGGTGGCGTAGCGGCGGCCATCGGCCACGGTCTGCCCGGCGCGGCTCGCGGAGAACACCCAGATGCCGGCCCGGGTCTCGAGCTCGGTGCAGGGATCCACGCCCGGGGAGCGGTTCTGCCGGTCGTCCTGCTGGCAGCTGTTCGTGGCCGAGCCGAAGTTGACGAAGAGCGAATCCCCCTTGAGGGCAATGCTCTTGGCCCGGTGGCCGCTCGCGCCGGGCAGGCCGCTCACCACGACCTCCGCCTCGCCCGCCGGCACCGGCGCCGCGGCGCTCACCGGCCAGCGCACGACCCGGGTGCTGTAGGCAGCGTACAGGTATCCGTCGTGCAGTTCCACGTCGTTGACGCCGGGCGCGCCGGCAGCCCCGATGGGAACGTACTCGCCGCGGTGCCCGGTGTCGGCGAACACCAGGACGCCGTGGCCATCGCCACCCTCCTGTACCGCGGCGTAGAGCACGCCCTCGGCGCTCACCGCCATCTGGCGCACGCCGCCGAGCTTGTCGCCGATCCGCGTGGCGCAGAATCCGGGAGGTAGCGTGAGTCCCGCGCCGGCTGCCGGGCACGGCGCCGGACCGGACGGGAGGGCGTTTCCGAGGAGAATCAGCAAGGCGGAGAGCATGATGTTCGCTCCAGCGTGAGGTCGTGGGCACGGGGCGGATCCAGCGTTCCGCCCCCTGTGGGGAGTGTAGGTGAGCCCGTCCCGGCGCGCCACCGCCGGCACGCCCGGCTCGGCTCCCAGAGGGAAAACCGCGTTTCCCCTATTGCAGAGGAAGGGGAGTGTTTCTTACTTTGTGTGCCGAAGGTGCCAGTGGTCCGGCGCAGGATTGCGTTCACCTCCACAGGGAGAGACCCGATGGCAGCAAAGAAGAAGGCCGCGAAGAAGTCCGCCAGGAAGCCGGCGCGGAAGCCCGCGAAGAAGCGCACGGCGAAGAAGTCGGCGCGCAAGGGCGCGAAGCGGAAGCCCAATGCGGCGTTCATGAAGGCCATGAAGCCGAGCGCCACGCTGGCCGAGGTGGTGGGCGACAAGGCGATTCCCCGCACGGAGGTGACCAAGAAGATCTGGGCGTACATCAAGCGGCACGGCCTGCAGGACAAGAAGAACCGCCGCATGATCAACGCCGACGCCAAGCTGCGGCCGATCTTCCGGAAGGACCAGGTCTCGATGTTCGAGATGACCAAGCTGGTGAGCCGGCATCTGAGCTGAGCCGGCGCGAGACGCGTGCTGAAAGGGCGCTCCCGCTGGGGCGCCCTTTGCGTTTCCGGGCGGCGCGGGCCCCGGTGGCGTGATTATCTTCCGCGCCTATGGCCGGCGAATACATCTTCACGATGCGCGACCTGCGGAAGGTCGTGCCCCCCTCCCGCGAGATCCTCAAGGGCATCCACCTCGCCTTCTACCCCGGCGCCAAGATCGGGGTGCTCGGCGCCAATGGTGCCGGCAAGTCCACCCTGCTCCGAATCATGGCGGGCGTGGATCACGATTTCCTGGGCGATGCCCGCCCGCTCGCCGGGATCCGCATCGGCTACCTCCCGCAGGAGCCGGTGCTCGATCCTGCCAGGGATGTCCGGGGCAACGTGGAAGACGGGCTCCGCGACGTCCGCGCCCTGCTCGACGAGTTCAACGAGATCGCCGCGAGGTTCGCGGAGCCGATGGACGACGACGAGATGCAGCGCCTGCTGGACCGTCAGGCCCGGGTCCAGGACCGGATCGACCTGAGCGGTGCCTGGGAGATCGATCACAAGGTGGACATGGCCATGGATGCGCTCCGGCTTCCGCCGGGCGATGCCGGCGTGGACACGCTCTCCGGCGGCGAGCGGCGCCGCGTGGCGCTCTGCCGCATTCTCCTCGAACAGCCCGACCTCCTCCTCCTCGACGAGCCCACCAACCACCTCGATGCGGAATCGGTGGCCTGGCTGGAGAAGCATCTCGAGCAGTTTCCCGGCACCGTGGTCGCGATCACCCACGACCGCTACTTCCTCGACAACGTCGCGAAGTGGATCCTCGAGCTGCACCGGGGCGAGGGGATTCCGTGGGAGGGCAACTACTCCAGCTGGCTGGAGCAGAAGGAGCGGCGGCTCGCCACCGAGGAGCGGCAGGCGTCAGCCCGCCAGAAGACGCTCGAGCGGGAGCTCGAGTGGATCCGCCTGGCCCCTCGCGCCCGCCACGCCAAGGGCAAGGCCCGCATTGCGCGCTACGAGGAACTCCGCGAGGCCGCGGCGCGCCAGTCGGAAGGCTCGGCCGAAATCCTGATTCCGGTCCCGGAGCGGCTGGGTGATGACGTGGTGATTGCGAAGGACGTGTCCAAGGGGTTCGGCGACCGCCTGCTCTTCGAGAACCTGAACTTCGCCCTGCCGCGCGGCGGGATCGTCGGCGTCATCGGTCCCAACGGCGCCGGCAAGACCACCCTCTTCCGCATGATCATGGGTCAGGAGGCGCCCGACAACGGCACCCTCACGGTGGGACAGACGGTACGGCTGGCGTACGTGGACCAGAGCCGGGACGCGCTGGACGGCGAGCACACCGTGTACGAGGAGATCACCGCGGGCGAGGACGAACTCGACTTCGGCGGCCGGCGGGTGAACAGCCGCGCCTACTGCGCCGGGTTCAACTTCCGCGGCCCGGACCAGCAGAAGAAGGTGAAGGATCTCTCGGGCGGCGAGCGGAACCGGGTGCATCTGGCCAAGCTGCTCAAGAGCGGCGGCAATGTGCTGCTGCTGGACGAGCCGACCAACGACCTGGACGTGGATACCCTGCGCGCCCTGGAGGACGCCCTCGTCTCCTTCCCGGGCTGCGCCGTGGTGATCAGCCACGACCGCTGGTTCCTGGACCGGATCGCCACCCACATCCTTGCCTTCGAGGGAGACTCCGAAGTCGTCTGGTTCGAGGGCAACTGGCAGGAGTACGCCGAGGACTACCGCCGCCGGAAAGGAGCGAGCGTGGACCAGCCCCACCGGATCCGGTACAAGAAGCTGGTACATTGACCGGAATGCCGAAAATTCCCAATCTCCCCGTCCGCATCGAAGGTCTTGCCGAACTCGCGATGAACCTCGCGTGGAGCTGGAACCCCGATGCCCGCCGGCTCTTCCGCGCGATCAACGAACCGCTCTGGCACCAGGTACGCCACAACCCGCTGGAGCTCCTCCGTCGCGCCGACCCCACCGCGATCGCGGCCTGCGCCAGCGATCCGCAGTACCTCCAGCGCTACGACGCCGTCCTCGCCCGTTTCCATCGTGAGCTGCACAACGGCGACCGCTGGTTCCGCGAGCAGTATCCCGTGGAAGGGCAGCAGACGGTCGCCTACTTCTGTGCCGAGTTCGGGCTGCACAGCTCGGTGCCGATCTACTCGGGCGGCCTCGGCGTGCTGGCGGGCGACCACTGCAAGGCGGCGTCGGATCTCGGCCTGCCGCTGGTGGGGGTGGGGCTGTTCTACCGCCGCGGCTACTTCGACCAGCGCCTCCGGCTCGACGGGTGGCAGGAAAGCAGCGACGATCACTTCGACGTCGAAGCGACGCCGCTCGAGCCCATGCCCGGACCGGACGGCCAGCCGTGGCTGGCCACCGTCACGGCCCTGGGGCGCACGGTGCACCTCGGCGCCTGGCGCATGATGGTGGGCCGGGTGCCGGTCTACCTGCTCGACACCGATTTCGACGCCAACCACCCCGATGACCGCGCGCTCGTGAGCAAGCTGTACGAGGGGGGCCCCACCCATCGCATCCGCCAGGAGTGGCTGCTGGGCGTGGGCGGTGTCCGCGTGCTGCAGGCGCTCGGCGTCACCCCGGCGGTGTGGCACGCCAACGAAGGGCACGCGGCGTTCATGATGCTGGAGCGGCTCTGCGAGCGGCTGCGGAACGGCGAGTCGCTCCCCGACGCCACGGGGGCGGTGCGGCGCAGCAGCGTCTTCACGACGCACACCCCGGTGCCGGCCGGTCACGACTTCTTTTCGTTCGACGAAGTGAACGCGTGCGCCGGCAGCGAGTGGGACGGACTGCCCATCCCCCGGGAGACCCTGCTGCGGCTGGGCGAGCGCCCGACCGAACCGGGACTCTTCCACATGACCATCGCGGCGATGCGACTCGCGTCGCACGTCAACGGCGTGTCCCGGCAGCATGGCCAGGTATCGCGCCGGCTCTGGCACGACCTCTGGCCCGGGCGCCCGGTCGAGTCGGTCCCGATCGGCCACATCACGAATGGCGTGCACCTGCCGACGTGGATGGCGTTACCGGTCACCGACCTCCTGAACGGTGTGTTCGGGCCCGGCTGGCACGCGGCGGTGGACAGCGTCCACATGTGGGGTCAGCTGCAGCAGCTCGAGCCCCGGAAGCTCTGGGTGGCGCACGAACAGCTCAAGCAGGTGCTGTTTCAGCTGATCCGGGAGGATGCCCGCTGGCGCTTCAAGGACCAGTGGCGCGAGGCGGCGCACGTGGTCGGCGCCGGCACCTTGCTCGAACCGAACGTGCTCACCATCGGGTTCGCCCGCCGGTTTGCCACCTACAAGCGGGCCGATCTCCTCTTCCGGGACGTCGGGCGCCTGCAGCGTCTGGTCACGAACCCGTCACGCCCGATGCAGATCGTCTTTGCCGGCAAGGCGCATCCGGCCGACGAGCCGGGGAAGGCGGTGCTGCAGCGGGTCTACCAGTTCACGCGCGATCCCGCCTTCGAAGGGCGCATCGCGTTCCTGGAAGACTACGACATGCACCTGGCGCACCTGCTCGTGCAGGGCGTGGATCTCTGGGTGAACGTGCCGCGCGTGCCCTACGAAGCCAGCGGTACCTCGGGAATGAAGGCAGGACTCAACGGCGTGCCGCAGATCGGGACGCTCGACGGCTGGTGGCATGAGGGGTTCGACGGCCTGGCCGGCTGGGCACTGCCGCCGGCCCCGGACGGCAGCGATGACGACGCAAACGATGCGCACGACGCGGAACGACTCTACAGCGTCCTGGAGGAACAGGTGGTCCCGCTGTTCTACGCGCGGGACGAGGACAACGTGCCGATCGGCTGGGTGGAAAAAATGCGGCACGCGATGCGGCTCGCGGGCTCTCGCTTCACCGCGCGCCGCATGGTACAGGATTACGCCCGGACCTACTACGTTCCAGCCATGAGGGGCGACTCCGCAGGCGATGACCCACCCGTGACCTGAGCAATGCCAGCCACCGAAGTCCGGCTCCAGCGCTCCGACTCCCCTCTGCTCGCCACCGACGGGCGGCCGATTTCGGTGGTACACCTCACCGCCGAGTACTATCCCTACGCGCGGACCGGCGGCCTCGGGGAGGCGGTGCGCGGGCTGGCGGAGTTCCAGCACGCGGCCGGGCTCGACGTGGTGGTGATCATGCCGCTGTACCGGACAGTGCGGGACGAGGCGCCCGATCTCCATCCGGTCGGTTCGCCCTTCGGCGTGACACTGGGCGACCGGACCGACGAAGTGCGGCTCTTCCGCCCGGCCGAACGCACCCCCGGTCCGCGCGTCGTGTTCATCGAGCAGCGCGACTACTTCAACCGGCCCGGGCTCTACGGCGAGCACGGCACCGACTACCCCGACAATCCGCGCCGGTTCGCGCTGCTCGCGCGTGCCGCCGTGGCGGCCCTGCCCCGCGTGGCCCGTCCCCCGTTCCTGCTGCACGCGCATGACTGGCATGCGGCGCTCGCGCCGGTCTATCTCCGCGGTGTCCCCGGTGTCGACGTGCCCGCCGATCCGGTCACCGTGGTGCAGTCGGTGCACAACCCGGGATACCAGGGCCACTTCCCCGCCGAGCTGGTCCCCACCCTTGGGCTCCCGTGGTCGCTGTTCAATCACGAGCAGCTCGAATGGTACGGGCACCTCAACGTCCTGAAGGGCGGGCTGGTCTTTGCCGACCGGGTGGTGACCGTGAGCCCCACGCAGGCGCGCGAGCTCCGGACCCCGGATGGCGGCTTCGGGCTGCATGGACTCTTCCGTGCCCTGGGCGACCGGCTGGTGGGAGTGCTCAACGGCATTGACCAGCAGGTCTGGTCGCCCGGGGGCGACGAGCAGATCACCGCTACCTACGATGCCGCCCATCTCGACGCGAAGCGCCGCTGCAAGGCGGCCCTCCAGCGTTCGTTCGGCCTGCCGCAGCGGCGCCGCGTCCCGCTCTTCGGCATGACCGGCCGGATGGTCACGCAGAAGGGGCTCGACCTCATCCTCGCCGCGAGCCGGCTGCTCGACACCGACGCGCAATTCGTCTTCCTCGGCAGCGGCGAGCCGGCCTACGAGGCGGCGCTGGTGGAACTGGCGGCACGGAGCCCCGACCGGGTCGGGGTCCAGCTCGACTTCACCGACCGGCTGGAGCACCGCCTGATGGCGGGCGCGGACATCTTCCTCATGCCGTCGCTCTACGAGCCCTGCGGGCTCACGCAGATGCGCGCCCAGCGCTACGGCGCCCTGCCGGTGGCGCGGCGGGTGGGCGGACTGGCCGACACGATCACCGACGAGAAGACCGGATTCCTCTTCGATCGGTACGTGCCGGAGGCGTTCGAGGCGGCGGCCTTCCGCGCGCTCGCGCGCTACGCGGACCCGGCCCGCTGGACCCGCATGATGCGGCAGGCCATGGCGCGGGACTTCGGCTGGGAGCGGTCCGCCCAGCGCTACGTCGAGATCTACCGGCAGGCGGTCGCCGACCGGCGGCGGGGCTGACGCCATGGACTTCGTCCTCGCCCTGCACAGTCACCTGCCGTGGATGCTGAACCACGGACGGTGGCCGCACGGCAGCGACTGGCTCTGCGAGGGCGCGCTCGATACCTACCTGCCACTCCTGGAAGTGCTCCGGGCTCTCGAATCCGATGGCGTCGCCGCACCGGTGACCATCGGGTTCACCCCGGTGCTCGCCAATCAGCTGGCGTCGCCCACCTTCCAGGCGGAGATGGAGCTCTACTTCGCCCAGCGGATGGCCGCCTGCGACGACGCACCGGCCTCGCTCTCCAGCACCGGCGACGGACAGCTCCTGCCCATCGTCCGTTTCTGGCGCGACCGCTACGAACGGATGCAGACCCTCTGGCGCGCGATTCACGGCGACATTCCCGCCGCCTTCCGCGCCCTCGAGGACGCCGGCCGCCTGGAAATCATGGGCTCGGCCGCGACGCACGGATTCCTGCCGCTGCTCGCGCGGGATGAGAGCGTCCGGCTCCAGCTCGGTGTCGGCTTCCGGGAGCACGAACGGATTTTCGGGCGTGCGCCGCGCGGCTGCTGGGTGCCGGAATGCGCCTACCGCCCGCGCGGGCCGTGGGCGCCGTGGCCCGGCGGCCCGAGGGCGCCGCTCCGGCGCGGCATTGACGAGCATCTGGCGGACGCGGGATTCCGCTACTTCTTCGTGGATGCCCATCTCGTCACCGGCGGCGAGCCGCTCGGTATCAGCAGCGACCAGCGTGGCGACGGCGCGGTCGAGAGCCACGGAGCCCTGGCGAGCGATCCCGACCACTCGCCGTATCGCGGTTACGGCGTGCTCTCCGCCGGGCGCTCGCGCGTCAATGTGCTGGTACGGGATCCCTCGGCGAGCCGGCAGGTGTGGAGCCGGCATGGCGGCTACCCCGGTGCCGGCCCGTACCTCGAATTCCACAAGCAGCGCTGGCCCGGCGGCCTTCGCCTCTGGCGGGTCAGTGCGCCGGGGACCGACCTGGGATGGAAGCAGCCGTATGATCCGCGTGCAGCCCTGGCCGAAGCCGGGCATCATGCGAGACACTTTGCGCAGCTGCTGGCCGATACCGCGGCGACGCTCGCGCGGCGGCGGCATCCGGTGGTGGCCGCGCCCTTCGACACCGAGCTGTTCGGCCACTGGTGGTTCGAGGGTCCTGACTTCCTGGGCGACACCTTCCGCGCTCTCGGCGGCGAGGCGCGCGTCGAGGCGGCCACGGCGGAACACTATCTCGAGCGGCATCCACCGAAGACCGGCATCCGGCTGCCGGCCGGCTCATGGGGTGCCAACGGCGATTTCAGCATGTGGCTGAGTGACCAGGTCGCCTGGACGTGGGAGCGTCTCTGGCCCCTGGAGGACGCGTTCTGGGATGCGGCGGCCGTGGCCCTGCCGGATCCGCGCCGCCATCGCGCGCTGGAGCAGGCCACCCGCGAGCTGCTCCTGGCCCAGGCCTCCGACTGGCAATTCATCATCTCGACCGGTGCGGCCGCCGACTACGGCGAGCGCCGCTTCCGCCTGCATTGCGATGCCGCCGAGCGACTGGTGCGGGGGCTGACCGGGCCGGAAGACGGGTTTCCGGGACTCGACCGGGATGCCGCCGAGCTCTACCAGCGCGACGACTGCTTCCCCGACCTGCTCCCGATGGTGCGCGCCGCGCTCGACGGCACGCGCCGCCACTCCTGAACCGCCGAGGCGCCGTGGCTCCCGTCCGGTTCCTGCTCGGATTTCATCTGCATCAGCCGGTCGGCAATTTCGACCACGTCTTCCAGGAGCACGTGGACCGGGTCTACACACCGCTCCTCCTGGCGCTCGAGCGGCGTGCTGCCTTTCCCGTCTCGTTTCACATCTCCGGCCCGCTGATCGAGTGGCTGGAGCGGCACGCGCCGGCCTACCTGGAACGCATCGGCCGCCTCGCAGCCGACCGGCAGATCGAGCTGCTCGCCGCCGGCTGGACCGAGCCGGTGCTCGGCGCACTCCTCCGCACCGACCGGATCGAGCAGGTGCAGTGGATGCGGGAGGAGCTGCGGCGCCGGTTCGGCGTGGAGCCGCACGGGCTCTGGCTCACCGAGCGGGTCTGGTCCCCGGAGCTGGCCGCCGACCTCGTGGACGCCGGCGTGCGGTACGTGCTCGTGGACGACCGCCACTTCCTGGCGTCGGGGATTCCGCGCGCGGCTCTCCACCGGCCGCAGATGACCGAAGCGGAAGGCCGGCGGCTCACGGTATTCGCGATTGACGAACGCCTCCGGTATCTCATCCCCTTCCAGCCGCCGGAGGCATCGGGCCAGTATCTCCGTGAGCTGCACCATGCCGGCCAGCCGCTGGCGATCCTGGCTGACGACGGCGAAAAGTTCGGCGGATGGCCCGGCACGTACGAGTGGGTGTACGAACGGGGCTGGCTTGACCGTTTCTTCGACCAGCTCGACGAGCTCCGCACCGACGGCATCGCCGGGCTCGGCACGTTCAGCCAGGCGCTGCAGGAGACGCCGTCCGGCGGGCTTGTGTATCTGCCAACGGCATCCTACCGCGAGATGGAGGGCTGGGCGCTTCCGGCGCCGGCGGCCATCCGGCTGGAGGCACTGGAGCGCGAGCTGGGCGAGGAATGGCTGGCCAGCGAGCGCGGCGCGCTGGTGCGCGGTTCCCACTGGCGCAACTTCCTCGCGAAGTATCCCGAATCGAACCGGATGCACAAGAAGGCACAGCACCTCTCGCTGCTCTGCCGCCAGCGGGGCAATCCGGCCGAGGTCCGTCGCGCCGTCGCCCGCGCCCAGTGCAACGACGCCTACTGGCATGGGGTGTTCGGCGGCCTCTACCTGCCACACCTGCGGGAGGCTATCTGGCTGGAGCTCGCCCGCGCGGAGGCGTCGCTCCGCCACGCCGAGCCGCTCACGCTCGAGTGCCTGGATTTCGACTTCGACGGGCACGACGAGCTCTGGGCACATGGAGCGCACGGCTCGCTCCTCGTGAGTCCCGCGCGTGGTGGCGCGGTCGAGGAGCTGACCCGGTTCGGGCGGGGCCGGAACCTCTGCGACACGCTGACCCGGCGCTGGGAGGCATACCATGACCACGCCCTCCATGCCACGGCCGGCGGTGCCACCCATGGCGGCACGCCCAGCATTCACGACCTGGAGCAGCAACTCCGCCTCGAAGACCGGCCGGCCGTGGATCTCGACGAGCGCTCGATGCTGCGGGACCGGATTCTCGGCGCGGATGTCACCCGTGAGCAGTACGAGCGCGCCGATTACCCACCGGTGGCGAGTTTCACGCAGACCCCCCTCCAGTGGGCGAGCGAGAGCCTGCCGGACGGCCTGGTGATCGCCATGCACGAGGATACGTCGCCATATCGCCTCGCCAAGCGCCTCCGGTTCGGTCACGATGCGTCGCTGGCGGCGGACTACGAGTGGAACGCCACGGGCGACACGGGTCAGTGGTTCACGGTCGAGCTCACCCTCGCCGAGGATCTGCCGATCGAGCATGATGCCGAGGAGGAGTGGCGCCACACCGTGGAGACCGTGGCCAAGAGCGAGCGGGGCTTTGACCGGACCCGGCAGGGCACCGGCGTGCTGCTGCGGTGGCCGGTGGCGCGAGGGAAGGGTTGGCTGCGAGTTGCCTAGCTCCTGATCAAGCTGCTTGTCACCCTGAGGGAGCGCAGCGACCGAAGGGGCCGTAATTCGGCATGAGCCATGCCCCCTTCGCTGCGCTCAGGGTGACAATCCAGCGCTCTGCCGTCGACCGTCGACCCACTTCACGCTACCTTTCCCGCATGCCTGACACCCCCAGCATCGTCCGCCTCGGCCTCGTGCAGATGGCCTGCGGGACCGACCCGGCCGCGAATCTCGCCAAGGCCGTGGCCGGCGTCGAGCAGGCCGCCGATCTCGGTGCGCAGATCGTCTGCCTCCAGGAGCTCTTCCGGAGCCAGTACTTCTGCCAGACCGAGGACCACACCAACTTCGCGCTCGCCGAACCGATTCCCGGCCCGAGCACCGAGACGCTGAGCGCCGTCGCCAAGCGGCGGGGCGTGGTGATCGTCGCGTCGCTCTTCGAGAAGCGGGCGGAGGGGCTCTACCACAACACCGCCGCCGTGCTCGACGCCGACGGCCGCTATCTCGGCAAGTACCGGAAGATGCACATTCCGGACGACCCCCGTTACTACGAGAAGTTCTACTTCACGCCCGGCGACCTCGGCTTCCGCGCGTGGGACACGCGCTTCGGACGGATCGGCGTGCTGGTCTGCTGGGATCAGTGGTATCCGGAGGCGGCGCGCCTCACGGCGCTGCAGGGGGCGCAGATCCTCTTCTACCCCACCGCCATCGGCTGGCTGCCATCGGAGCGCGAGGAGTACGGCGAGCAGCAGCAACAGGCGTGGGAGACGATCCAGCGGAGCCATGCGATCGCCAACGGCGTCTATGTCTGCGCCGTGAATCGCGTCGGCCATGAAGGCGCCGCCGCGCCGGACGGCATCGAGTTCTGGGGCAGCAGCTTCGTGGCGGACCCGGGCGGGCGGGTGCTGGTGCGCGCCGGCCAGCGGGAGGAAGTGCTGACTGCGGACGTGGATCTCGCCAGGGTGAACGAGAGCCGCACCCACTGGCCGTTCCTGCGCGACCGGCGGATCGATGCCTACGGCGACATCACGCGCCGCTACCTCGACGACTGACCCTGTCGTCCGTGACGCCCGCCTTCACCCCGGGAACACCCGCCGCACTCGGCTACCAGATGCCGCCGGAATGGGCGCCGCATCGCGGCACCTGGCTCAGCTGGCCGCACAAGGAGGCGTCGTGGCCCGGCAAGTTCGAGCCGGTGCCCGGCATCTTCGCCGAGATGGTGCGCCACCTCGCGGTGCACGAGGAAGTGCACATCAACGTGACGGATGGCCGGATGGAGGAGGCGGTGCGCCGGCTCCTCGTCTCGCGCGGCGCCCCGCTCAACAGCGTGTTCTTTCATCACAATCCCACCAACGATGCCTGGTGCCGGGATCACGGCCCCGTCTTCGTCCAGCGTCCGAAGGGTGAGCGCCGCGAGGAAGCGATCGTGGACTGGGGCTACAACGCCTGGGGCGGGAAGTACCCGCCGTATGACCTCGATGACGTGATCCCGGAGCGGGTCGGGGCCGAGTACGGCATCCCGGTCTTCCAGCCCGGCATCGTGATGGAAGGCGGATCGCTCGACGTGAACGGGCGCGGCACCCTCCTCACCACCGAGGCGTGCCTGCTCAACCCCAACCGCAATCCGCAGATGTCACAGATGCAGATCGAGGGGTATCTGCGTGATTACCTCGGCGTCACCAATATCCTCTGGCTGGGCGACGGCATCGAAGGGGACGACACCGACGGCCATGTGGACGACCTCTCCCGTTTCACCGACCCCGGCACCGTGGTGACCGTGGTCGAGGACGATCCCGCCGACTCGAACCACGAGCCGCTGCAGGAGAACCTGGCCCGGCTCCGCGAGATGCGGGACCAGGATGGCGAACCGTTCCGCGTGGTCACCCTGCCGATGCCGCGCCGCCTGGAGTACGAGGGACAGCGGCTGCCGGCGAGCTACGCCAACTTCTACATCGCCAACGGCGTCGTCCTCCTGCCGACCTACGAGGACCAGCGCGACGAATCGGCGCGTGCCACGCTGCAGGGGCTCTTCCCCGGCCGTCGCGTCGTCGGCATCAACTGCACCGACCTCGTCTGGGGACTCGGCGCCTTCCACTGTGTCACCCAGCAATGGCCCGCCACATGACCCGACTGATCGAGTGCGTCCCCAATTTCAGCGAAGGCCGCGACCCGGAGATCATCCGGCAGATCACCGACCCGATGAACGCGGTGGAGGGGGCGTCGGTCCTGCACGTGGACCCGGGCCAGGCCACGAATCGCACGGTCGTGACGCTGGCGGGAACACCGGAGGCCGTGGCCGAGGCGGCCTTCCGCGGAATCGCCGCCGCCAGCCAGCTGATCGACATGCGCCGGCACCATGGCGAGCATCCGCGCATGGGCGCCACCGACGTCTGTCCCTTCGTGCCGATCAGCGGCGTCACCATGGCCGAGTGCGCGGCACTCGCCCGCACGCTGGCGGAGCGGGTGGGCCGGGAGCTCGGCATCCCGGTCTATCTCTACGAGGCGGCGCAGCCCGATCCCGCGCGCCGCTCGCTCCCGGATATCCGCGAGGGCGAATACGAGGGGCTCGAGCGGAAGCTTGCTGATCCGGCATGGAAGCCGGATTTCGGGCCGGCGACGTTCAACCCCCGGAGCGGCGCCACGGTGATCGGCGCCCGGGACTTTCTGGTCGCGTACAACGTCAATCTCAACTCGACGTCCACCCGGCGCGCCAACGCCGTCGCGTTCGACGTGCGGGAGGCCGGACGCCCGCAGCGGGAAGGCGGCACGCTCACCGGCAAGGTGCTCACCGATGCACGGGGAGAGCCGCTCACCCTTCCCGGCACGCTCAAGGCGGTCAAGGCGATCGGCTGGTTCATTGACGAATACGGCGTCGCCCAGGTCTCGATGAACCTGACCGACCTCGCGACCACGCCGATCCACGTTGCCTTCGACGAGGTGGACCGCGCGGCGCGCGAGCGCGGCATGCGCGTGACCGGCTCGGAGCTGGTGGGGCTCGTGCCCCTGGCGGCGATCCTCGCCGCCGGCCGCCATTACCTGCGAAAGCAGCAGCGCTCCCTCGGCGTGTCGGAGCGGGAGCTCATTCACATCGCGGTGCGCTCGCTCGGCCTGAACGAGGTGGCGTCGTTCAAGCCCGAGGAGCGGATCATCGAGTACCGCCTGCGGGATGCGCGGGACCGGCGGCTGGTGAGCATGTCACTCGAAGGGTTCGTGGACGAGACGGCGGCGGAAAGCCCGGCGCCGGGCGGCGGATCGGTCTCGGCAGCCGTGGGTGCCATGGCCGCGGCGCTCGCCACCATGGTGGCCAATCTGTCCGCCCACAAGCGGGGCTGGGACGAGCGCTGGAAGGAATTCTCGGATTGGGCCGAGCGCGGTCAGGCCATCAAGGCGGACCTGCTGCACCTGGTGGACGCCGACACCAAAGCGTTCGATGCCGTCCTCGCGGCGATGCAATTGCCGAAGGGCACTCAGGCGGAGAAGGACGCGAGACGCACGGCACTGGACGCGGCCATCGTGGCCGCAGCGCAGGTCCCGTTCGCCGTCATGCAGCGCACCATGGAGGTCTTCGACGTGGCGACGGCCATGGCGGAGACCGGGCTCCCGGCTTCGGTATCGGATGCAGGTGTTGCCGCCGCCTGCGCCCGCGCGGCGGTCTACGGCGCGTGGCTCAACGTGCGGATCAACGCCGGCACGCTCAAGGACCGGTCACTGGTGCAGCCGCTGCTGGATGAGGGAAAGGCGATCGTGGCGGAGGCGGAGCGGCGGGTAACCGGCATCATGGAAATCGTGGACAGGAAGATGGCGGGCGCGTAGGGGCGCACGGCCGTGCGCCCCTACCGCGCCCGCCACACCGTCAGCCCGCCGATCACCGTCCACCGGCAGGCATTCGGCCGGAAGTGGTAGAGCCACTGCTCCACACTGTCCGCGTCGATCACCACGAAGTCCGCTCGCTTGCCCGGTTCCAGTGACCCCGCCCGTTCCTCCACCCCCGCCGCTCGCGCCGCATAGAGCGTGGCGCCCTTGAGCGCCTCCGCCGGCGTCATCCCCTGCAGCGTGCAGGCCAGCGTCATCGCCAGCGGGAGGTGATAGCTCGGCGCCGAGCCGGGGTTGAAGTCGGTGGCCACGGCGACCGGCACGCCCGCCTCGATCAGCCGGCGGGCCGGCATCGGTGGCTGACGCAGGTACAGCGAGGCGATCGGGAGGCTCACGGCCACCGTCCCCGCCTTCCCCAGGGCCGCGATCCCTGCGTCCGAGACATGTTCGAGATGATCCGCCGATACCGCACCCACCTCGGCTGCCAGTGCCGCACCGCCATCGTCGGCGAACTGATCGGCGTGGAGCTTGAGCGCGAGGCCGGCAGCGGCTCCCGCCTTGAGGATCGCTCGTGCCTCATCCACGCTGAAGGCGCTCCGGTCCACGAACACGTCGCAGAAGCGCGCCAGTTTCTCTGCCGCCACCGCCGGGATGAGCTCCTCCACCAGCATCCGGATGTAGCCCTGCCGGTTTCCCTTGAGGTCCGCCGGCACGGTGTGCGCCCCGAGCAGTGTCGGCACCACCCGGACGCCGTCTTCCGATGCCAGCCGCCGGTAGACCCGGAGCAGCCGCAGCTCGTCGTCGAAGGTGAGTCCGTAGCCGCTCTTGCACTCGACCGTGGTGACACCCAGCTGGGTCATCGCCTCGCTGAAGCGACGGGCGCGCGAGAAGAGCTCGTCATCACTCGCAGCCCGCGTGGCCCGGACCGTGGACATGATGCCGCCCCCGGATGCCGCGATCTCCTGGTATGTGGCTCCCCGGCAGCGCTGCTCGAATTCCTCGGCCCGCCAGCCGCCGAAGGCGAGGTGGGTGTGGCAGTCCACCAGCCCCGGCACCACCAGCCCGCCCTTCGCGTCGAACATGACCGCGGTGCCCATGTTGGCGGGCATCTCGCTGGAAGGGCCGGCCCAGAGGATGCCGCCACCATTCCACGCCAGTGCGGCGTCGTGGGTCACATGCACTTCGCCCTGGCCGCCGTCCGCGCGGCAGGTGACGAGCGTGCCGATGTTCCGGAGGATCTGCATATCAGCCGGTGATCATGGGCAGGTCCACTCCCCGTTCGCGTGCGGTGTCAATCGCCAGGTCATAGCCGGCGTCGGCGTGGCGCATGACGCCGGTCCCCGGGTCCGCCGTGAGCACCCGGTCGAGCCGCCGGGCCGCCGAATCGCTGCCGTCGGCGACACAGACCATGCCGGCGTGGATCGAGTAGCCGATCCCCACCCCGCCGCCGTGGTGCAGCGAAACCCAGCTCGCCCCGCAGGCGGTGTTGAGCATCGCGTTGAGCAGCGGCCAGTCGGCGATGGCATCGGAGCCGTCCTTCATCCCCTCGGTCTCGCGGTTGGGCGACGCCACCGACCCGGTATCCAGATGGTCCCGGCCGATCACCAGCGGCGCCTTCACCTTGCCCTTGGCCACCAGCCAGTTGAACCGCTCACCCATGCGCGCCCGCTCGCCATACTCCAGCCAGCAGATCCGGGCCGGCAACCCCTGGAAATGCACCTTCTCCCGTGCCTTCCGGATCCAGCGGGCCAGCGCCTCGTTCCCGGGAAAGGTCTCGAGCACGGCATCGTCGGTGACGGCGATATCCGCCGGATCTCCCGACAGCGCCGCCCAGCGGAAGGGGCCGGCGCCCCGGCAGAAGAGCGGACGGATGAACTCGGGCACGAACCCGGGGATGTCGAACGCCTCGGCCATGCCGCGCCGGTCCGCCACCTGGCCCCGCAGGTTGTTGCCGTAGTCGAAGACCACCGCTCCCCGGCGCCGGAGCTCCAGCATGGCGGAGACGTGCGCCTGCATCGAGTCGAGCACCCGCGATTCGTAGTCGGCCGGATCGCGCTCCCTGAGCTCCGCCGCCTCGCTGAGCGAGTACCCGGCCGGGATGTAGCCCACGCGCAGGTCGTGCGCCGAGGTCTGGTCCGTCACCACATCGGGCTGCACGCCACGTCGCACCAGCTCGGGCAGCACCTCGGCAATGTTCCCGGCCAGTCCCACCGACAGCGCCTGTCCCGCCGCCCGCGCGGCCTCCACCTGCCGGAGCGCGGTATCGAGATCGTGCTCCAGCCGGTCGCAGTAGCCGCTCTCCACCCGGCGCTGGATGCGGCTCTCGTCCACGTCCACGCCCAGGAATGCGGCACCGTTCATCGTGGCGGCAAGGGGCTGGGCCCCACCCATGCCGCCCAGCCCTGCCGTGACCACCAGCCGCCCGGCCAGGGTGCCGCCGAACCGCTGGCGGGCGCACTCGGCGAAGGTTTCGTAGGTCCCCTGCAGAATGCCCTGGGTCCCGATGTAGATCCAGGAGCCGGCCGTCATCTGGCCGTACATGGTGAGGCCCAGCTGCTCCAGGCGCCGGAACTCGTCCCAGGTGGCCCAGCGGGGCACCAGGTTGGCGTTGGCGATGAGCACCCGGGGCGCCTCGTCGTGCGTGCGGAAGACTCCCACCGGCTTCCCGCTCTGGACCAGCAGCGTCTCGTCGTTCTCCAGGCGCCGGAGCGTGGCCACGATCCGGTCGTAGCACTCCCAGTTGCGCGCCGCCTTGCCGCCGCCGCCATAGACGATCAGCTCGTCCGGCCGCTCCGCCACCGCCGGGTCGAGGTTGTTCATGAGCATCCGGAGGGCGGCCTCCTGTTGCCACCCCTTGCAGGAGCGGGCGGACCCGGTGGGGGCGTGGATCACGCGGGCGGCGGTCAAGGTCATCGTGCGAGGGTCTCCATCCGGATGAGCAGCCGAGCCCGTATTATGGGGTGAAATGGGGCCCCGGGAAAGCACCGGGGCTCCCCGGGGGCCTGCAACCATCCGGACGCTTCCCCCGTCCAATCCCCCGAATGATCACGCCCACACGTGGAGCGCGCGCGCTGAGACGCTTTCCGGCCCGGGATCGTGCGGACAGCGATGCCGTCGAGGTAGCCCTGGCCGCCTCGGGAGACTCGAGCGCGTTCGAGCGGCTCTACCGCACCCATGTGAACCGGATCCACGCGCTGACCCGCCGGATGCTCTCGCCGGACGAGGCGGACGATGCCACGCAGGACGTGTTCATCCGGGCCTGGGAGAAACTCGGGACCTTCCGCGGCGAATCGGCGTTCGGGACCTGGCTTCACAAGATCGCCGTCAACCTCTGCCTCGGCCGGCGGTCCCAGCTCGGGCTGATGCGGAGCCGGTATCACGGCGATGACGCCCCGCTCGCCAGCGTCACCCAGCCCGGGCAGGGGCACGAGGAGAGCCGCATGGACTTCGAGACGGCACTGGAGCGGCTCCCCGACGGCGCCCGGCAGGTGTTCGTCCTGCACGACGTGGAAGGCTATCGCCATGAGGAGATCGCGGAAATGCTGGGCACCGTGACCGGCACGTCGAAATCGCAACTCCACCGGGCGCGCATGGCGCTCCGGCGTCACCTGGACCGCTGACCATGACCATGGATCCCTGGACCGACCGGCTTTCCGAATACCTGGATGGCGAACTCGACGCCACCGAAGCGGCCGCATGCGAACGGCACCTGGCCGGCTGCGAGGAGTGCCGGGCGCTGCTTGCGGACCTCCGGGCCGTGGCCCGGCAGGCCGTGGCGCTCCCCGACCGCGGCCCGGCGCACGACCTCTGGCCCGGCATCGCTGCGGCCATCGCCCCGGACCGGACGGTGGTCCCGCTGCGCCCGCGCCGCGCCTGGCTGGGCACAGCTCCGCGACTGGCCGCGGCGGCGGTGCTGGTGGCGGTGGCGAGCGGTGCCTCCGTCTGGCTCGCGACGCACCGCACCGGCTCCCCTGGCACGCCGCTGCCGACGGTGGCCACGGGAACTCCGGCCACGCGGACACCGGCCCTGATCCCGGCGAGTGCCCGCGCGGAGCGCACCTACGATGCGGCGGTGTCGGATCTCCGCGCCGTGCTCGATGCCGGCCGGGGGCGGCTCGACAGCACCACGGTGCGCGTCCTGGAGCGGAACCTCGCGATCATCGATTCGGCGGTGGCCGACGCCCAGCGCGCCGTCGCCGCCGATCCCAACAACGCCTATCTCAACACCTATCTGGCGCACACGATGCGCCGGAAGATCGACTTGCTCCGCCAGGCGGCGTCGCTCGCCAGCGGCCAAACCTGAACCGAGGAACTGACCGTGCTGCTCGCTTCCCTCGTACTCGCATCGGCCATGGCGCTGCAGGGGCCGGATACCACCTTCACGGTGAGCCAGGGCGACCGGCTCCGCGTGAGCGTGCACCAGGGCTCCATCGAGGTCTCCACCTGGGCCCGCAACGCCGTGCGCATCCAGAGCGACATGGACATGGATGAGGAGCGCCTGTCGGTCGAACGGAGCGGCGGCACCATCACGGTCGAGCCCGAGGCCCGGAATGGCCCGTCCGAGGCGAGCCTGAGCCTCACCGTGCCGGCCTGGATGGCGCTCAGCCTGGACGCGGTGGACGGCGACATCAGCGTGCGGGGCTCCGCCGCCGCCGTCTCCGCGGAGACGGTGCACGGGGATGTGGAAGTCACCGGCGGGAAGGGCAACGTGAGCCTCACCTCGGTGGACGGCACCGTCACGCTGACCGGTGCCAGCGGCAGCATGAGTCTCTCCAGCGTCAACGACGACATCACGGTGCGCGATGCCGCCGGGCCGGTGTCCGCCTCGGCAGTCAACGGCGGCATCGCACTCTCCAATGTGCAGTCGGACAACGTCTCGGTGGAGTCCGTCAACGGCGACGTGTCCTTCGGCGGGCCGATCCAGAGCGGCGGCCGCTACTCGCTGAGCACCCACAACGGGGACGTCGTGATCGGGGTCCAGCAGGGCGCCAGCGCGACCGTCGCCGTGCGCACCTATTCGGGCGACCTGGAAACCGACTTCCCCGTCAGCGTCCAGCGCACCCGCGAGCGGAAGATCAGCTTCGTCCTGGGGAGCGGCAGCGCGCGCCTCGAGCTCGAGTCGTTCCAGGGTACCATCCACCTTGTCCGCCCGGACAAGGTCACGAGCAGGTAATTCGCAAAGGAGATACGGTCATGATCGCGCTCAGCACGCTGGCCCTGGTGGCCGCCCTGCAGGGAGGACAGCAGAGCCAGGACTTCCGCTGGACCGGCACCCTGGCGGCCGGGAAGACCCTGTCCATCCGCAACATCAACGGCAGCATCGACGCCACGCCGGCCAGCGGCAACCAGATCGAGGTGACCGCTCGCAAGACCGCCAAGCGGAGCGACCCGGCCAGCGTCGAGATCAAGGTGGAGCAGACGGACGACGGCGTGACCATCTGCACCATCTACCCGAACCAGCGCGGCGACGGCTGCGACCGCCACCAGCGGAACAGCGACGACGATGACAACCGGAACGATGTCTCCGTGGCCTTCACCGTGCGGGTTCCCGCCGCGGTCCTGCTGTCTGCCCATTCCGTGAACGGCGATGTCAAGGCCTCGGGCCTCCGGTCCGACGTGGAGATCGGCACCGTGAACGGCGACGTGAGCGTGGCGACGGACGGCTTCGCCGAGGCCAGCACCGTCAACGGCTCGGTGGACGTCACCATGGGCCGGGCGGACTGGAAGGGGACGGCGAGCTACCGCAGCGTCAACGGTTCGGTGTCTGTCACGATGCCGGCGAGCGCCAGTGCCGACGTCCGGGCCGGTACCGTGAACGGCAGCATCGATACGGAATTTCCGCTCGCGGTGCAGGGACGCTTCGGTCCCCGCAGCGTGCGGGGGACCATCGGCAGTGGCGGCCGCGAGCTCGACCTCCAGACGGTCAACGGCTCCATCGCCATCCGGAAGCGCTGACCGCGGCCGTAGGGGCGCACGGTTGTGCGCCCCTACGGCCGCGGCGCGAGGTGAATGACCAGTTTCGGGATCTCGCCCGCGCCCGGCGGCACCGTGAACCGCAACGGTTCGGCCGCCAGGTCCAGCAGGCGGAGCGTTGCGGGGGCCACCGCAAGCTCCCAGTCGCCGGAGGTGATCCCCAACGCGTAGAAGGTGCCATCGGAGAAGGTCGTGATCGTCCGATGCCGCCCGGTTGCGCGATCGGTGAGCAGCAGCGGAACTCCGCCCACCCCCTCGTCCTGGCCCCGCACCACGCTGCCTTCCAGCACCGCACCCAGCCGGATCGGCACGTCCACCCGCGTCAGCGCGTTGGGAACGGGATAGGCCGCCGCCGCGACGAAGCCCGGCACCCAGAGCGGCGAATCGAAGCTCAGCGAATCCACCGTCACCAGCACCGGCTCGAAGGGGACGATGTCCCAGACCCGGTACTCGCCCGCCGAATCGCTGAAGGCGCTGCTGTTGCCCACCTGCACCCGCACGTTTGCGAGTCCCGATTCACCGGGGTCCAGCCGTCCGTTGCCGTTCTCGTCGAGGAAGACCCGCCCCGCCAGTCCGCCCCGCTGCATCGCCGGTCCGGCATCGAACGCAATCGCATGGGCGCTGTTGTCGTACAGCACCGAGCCCTGCACCGATTGCGTGGCACCCACCGGCCCGACCGGTGGCGCGGTGACCTGGGTGTACGCCCGGAGCTCCGGCATCGCGGTGGAGAGGGCCAGCGTCCAGGTGGCCCCGCCGCTTCCCCGGGTCCAGCTCACGCCCCCTTCCAGCCGAAGCTCGGACGTGAGAGCACGGGCCACGGTGAGGGCTGAGGTCTCGACAGTGCCACGGCTCTCGGCTTCCAGCGACGCGCGCACCCAGAGCTGGCGGAAGAGCGCCCCCCAGCTCGCGCCGGGCACGGCAAAGAGATCGAACCCGCCGAATGTGTTCGTGGATGCCGGTGAGTCGGTGAGCCGGGTCTGCTCCAGCCGGACGTACGGTACGGCCCGCACCGGACCGATCCCAATGGAGACCCCCGTGCGGCTCTCGAGCACCGAGCCGCTGGCGCTGGTGGAGTAGTCGAGCCGCCCGTCAATGTAGAGGAAGTTCCGGCGGGTGTCGGGACGCCAGAAGCCGTTCACCAGGAGTTGCGAGCGACGGTGCAGCGGATTCAGGATCGGCTGCACCGCGTTCCGGTCGAAGCGGGTCCACTCCGCCCCGATCCGGAGGTCGAGCGTGGGCTCGTACGACAGCCGCGCGCGCAGCAGGCCATTCAGCACGGCGTCGCCGCCCACGGTCCACGCGTCGGCGAGCGTGCCCACCGCGTTCAGGTACGGATGAAAGAGGTCGGGCAGCGTGTCCCGCCAGAAGCGGTCCATCCCGGCGCCGAGCGTCCACTTGCGGGTGACACCGGCACGCAAGTCCACATTGGCCGCCGCCGAGCACTGGTCCAGCCGGCACTGTCCGGCGGACAGGCCGTATTCG
>DASTBA010000034.1:0-53762 GCA_035712285.1 Gemmatimonadales bacterium
CGGATAAAAGGTACGCTGGGGATAACAGGCTTATCGCGCCCGAGAGTTCATATCGACGGCGCGGTTTGGCACCTCGATGTCGGCTTGTCACATCCTGGGGCTGGAGAAGGTCCCAAGGGTCCGGCTGTTCGCCGGTTAAAGTGGCACATGAGCTGGGTTCAGAACGTCGTGAGACAGTTCGGTCTGTATCCGTCGTGGGCGTGGGAGTGTTGAGGGATGTCGTCTTTAGTACGAGAGGACCGAGACGAAGCGACCGCTCGTGTACGGGCTGTCCCGCCAGGGGCACCGCCCGGTAGCGATGTCGCGCGGGGATAACCGCTGAAAGCATCTAAGTGGGAAACCCTCCCCAAGATGAACACTCCTGGATCTCAAGATCCCTGAAGGGCCCTGGGAGACTACCAGGTTGATAGGGCGCAGATGCACGGAGGGCAACCTCTTCAGTCGAGCGCTACTAATCGCCCGTGCAGTTTGATCTCTTCCCTTTGTTGTTCCGGATTCCTGCCTGATCACCATCCACCCCTCAGTCGTCGCACCATTCGGCTGACGACTAGCGCGCGGGGGCCACACCCGTTCCCATTCCGAACACGGCCGTTAAGCCCCGTAGCGTCGATGGTACTGCCACCGAGAGGTGGTGGGAGAGTAGACCGTCGCCAGCCATTCCTGTGAACGCCCCCGGAAGCTTCCGCTTCCGGGGGCGTTCGTTTGCCCTCGTGCCGTTCGGCGTTACCTTTTCCTGCTCATGACCGAGTTGCCGACACTGCTGGTGGCCCTGGTCCTCGGCCTCCGCCACGCCACCGACCCCGACCACCTCACGGCGGTCTCCACACTCGTCTTCGCCGAGGAACGCCACGGGCCCGCCAAGGCGGGCCGCCTCGGGTTCGCCTGGGGGCTGGGCCACGCCACCACCCTCCTGGCGCTGGGGCTGCCCATCGTCCTCCTCGGGTTTCACCTGCCGGAGCGCGTGGGACAGGCCGCCGAAGCCCTGATCGGGCTCCTGATCATCGTGCTGGCGGTCCGGCTGCTCTGGCGCTGGTGGCGCGGGCGCATCCATCTGCACCTGCACACCCACGACGGTGCGCCCCACGCGCACATGCACGTGCATGACCACGACCATGCCGTCGGCGGCACCGCCCGGCATCGGCATGCGCATGCCGATGCCCTGGGCAAGACGCCACTTGCCGCCTACGGCATCGGCCTGGTGCACGGCGTGGGCGGCAGCGCCGCGGTGGGGCTCCTGCTGGTGGGTTCGATGGCGACCCGCGGAGGTGCCGCCATCGCGCTCCTGCTCTTCGCCTCCGGCACCGCGGTCTCCATGGTGCTGGTCTCGGCCGCCTTCGCCTGGGCGCTCGGCCGCGGCCCGGTGCTGGGCCAGCTCCGCCGGATCCTTCCCGCCTTCGGGGCGGCGTCGCTCCTGTTCGGGATCTGGTATGGCGGGGCGGCGCTGGGGAGCCTGCTGAACAGCTGATCCGTTCCCGTTCGTGTTCTCGTATTTCGTGTGACGTCATCCGACCAACCTGAACGCCGGGCCAGCCATGCACCTCGCGACGCTCGACTGGATCATCGTCGTTGTGTCCATCGCGATCTCGTTCGCCCCGGCCATCATCATGGCGCGCCGGGCGGGGTCCAGCGCCGCCGAGTTCTTCGCCTCCGGGCGGTCGGCACCCTGGTGGCTCATCGGCGTCTCCATGGTGGCCACCACCTTCAGCACCGACACCCCCAACCTGGTCACCAACTTCGTGCGCGAGCACGGGGTCGCCAACAACTGGCAGTGGTGGGCCTTCCTCCTGACCGGCATGGCGACGGTCTTCTTCTACGCCCGGCTCTGGCGCCGCTCCGGCGTGATGACCGACCTCGAGTTCTACGAGATCCGCTACAGCGGCAAGGCCGCGAGCGCCGTGCGCGGCTTCCGCGCCATCTACCTCGGCTTCTTCTTCAACTGCGCCATCATGGCGACGGTGAACCTGGCCGCCGCCAAGATCGCCAACATCATGCTCGGCTGGCCGATGGACCAGACGCTCCTCATCTGCGCCGTGATCAACATCGCGTTCGCGGCCACCTCGGGGCTCTGGGGGGTGCTGGTCACCGACTTCATCCAGTTCGGCATCGCGATGACCGGGTCGTTCGCCGCGGCCTACTTCGCCCTCCAGCAGCCGCAGGTCGGCGGGCTGCACGGGCTGATCACGAAGCTGGATCCCGCCACGCTCAACCTGCTGCCGGACTTCTCCAGCTGGAAGCTGGCGCTCTCGGTCTTCATCATCCCGCTGACGGTACAGTGGTGGTCGGTCTGGTACCCCGGCGCCGAGCCGGGCGGGGGGAGCTACATCGCGCAGCGGATGCTCGCGGCCAGGAGCGAGCGCGACGCCATGGGCGGGACCCTCTTCTTCAACGTGGCCCACTACGCCCTCCGGTCGTGGCCCTGGATCATCGTGGCGCTTGCCTCGATGCTGGTCTTCCCGAACCTGTCGGACATCGCGCGCCAGTTCCCGAACGTGGACCCGAAGCTGATCGGGCACGACATCGCCTATCCGGCCATGCTCACCTTCCTCCCGACCGGGTGGCTGGGCCTCATGATCGCGGGGCTCCTCGCGGCCTACGTCTCCACCATCTCGACGCACCTCAACTGGGGCACGTCCTACCTGATCCACGACCTCTACCGGCGCTTCGTGCGCCGGGACGCCAGCGAGAAGCACTATGTCATGATGGGGCGGCTGGTCACCGGTTTCCTGATGCTGGTGGCGGCGCTCTTCACCAAGGAGCTCAACACCGCGAGCCAGGCGTTCCAGCTGCTGCTGTCGGTCGGCGCGGGGACCGGGCTGCTCTACCTGCTGCGGTGGTTCTGGTGGCGGGTGAATGCCTGGTCGGAGATCGTGGCGATGGTGGTGTCCTTCGGCGTGGCCATGACATTCTTCGTCCTGCAGAAGGACGGCGCCACGATCGATTCCACCACGGTGCTCCTGACCACGGTGGCGATCACCACGGTGGCGTGGATCGTCACCGCCTTTGTCACGAAGCCCACGGAGCGAGCCAAGCTGGTCAGTTTCTACCGGCTGGTGCGGCCCGCCGGGCCAGGGTGGGGGACCATCCCGCAGGAAGCGGGCGTGGGCAAGGCCGCCGACTCCCTTGCCAATGCGGGCCTCGGCTGGGTGCTGGGCTGCGTCTTCATCTACTCGGCCCTGTTCGGCACCGGCAGCCTGCTGTACGGGCGGGTCAGCATTGCCCTGTTCTGGATTGCCGGCTTCCTGGTGAGTGGTTTCGGCCTGCTGAAGCTGGTGCCGTCCATGTGGGCCGGCGAGACCGATCATCGGGACTAGCGCCGGCGCGCGCAACCCAACTGCGGAACGGGACGATGGCTGACCACACCCCTGACAGCGGCATCGTGGACCCCCTCCGGTCCGGCTTGAGCGGCCGGTACGAGATCGGCCGTCGCCTGGGCGAGGGCGGGATGGCGCTCGTGTACGAGGCGCTGGACGTTCGGCACGGACGGCCGGTGGCGGTCAAGGTACTGCGCCCCGAGCTCTCCGCCATGCTGGGCGCCGACCGGTTTCTCCGCGAGATCCAGGTCACCGCCAAGCTGCAGCATCCGCACATCCTGCCGCTGTACGACTCCGGCGCGGTGGGCGGCCTGCTCTACTACGTGATGCCCCTCGTCCAGGGGGAATCCCTCCGCAGCCGTCTCGACCGGGAGCGCCAGCTGCCGGTTCCGGAGGCACTGGCGCTGACCCGCGCGATCGCGTCCGCGCTGGACTACGCCCATCGCCATGGCGTGCTCCACCGTGACATCAAGCCCGAGAACATCCTGCTGCACGACGGCCAGCCGATGCTGGCGGATTTCGGCATCGCGCTGGCGGTCCGATCGGCCGGCAGCGAGCGCCTCACCGGCACCGGTCTCTCGATCGGCACCCCGGCCTACATGAGCCCCGAGCAGATCGGCGGGGACCGCGCCCTCGATGCGCGGAGCGACATCTATTCGCTCGGATGCGTCGCCTACGAAATGCTGGCCGGCACCGCACCCTTCACCGGGCCGAACCTGCAGGCGGTGATGGCGGCCGTGATGACCGGCGAGTTCAGGCCGCTGACCGAAGTGCGACGAACCGTTCCGGAAACGGCGGCCCGGGTGGTCGAGCGCGCCCTGGAGCCGCTCCCGGCGGACCGGTTCGCCTCGGCCGCCGAGCTCTCGCAGGCGCTCGGCACCGAACTGACCAGCGGACCGGTGCCGGCGTCCCGCCGCCCCGGGCCGGCAGCGAGGCGGCGCTTCTACTGGCTTGCCGGCGGCCTCGCTGTCGGCGGGCTTCTCGGTTTCGGCGGCACGAGGCTGTTCCGCCATGCGGAGGGACCCGAGGTCCGGCGCTGGAATGTGGCGCTGCCAGACACGGTCCCGATGGCCTTGCCGGGCGGGACACTGAGCGTCGGTCCACACGCCAGCATCGCGCTCGCCCCGGACGGTGAGCGTCTGGTTTATGTCACGAGCCGGGGCGGCGGGATGCTTGCCGTGCGCGACATGGCCACCGGCACCGTGACCACACTGACCGGGACCGACGGAGCCTACCATCCGTTCTTCTCGCCGGATGGACAGTGGATCGGATTCTTTGCCGGGGACCTGCTGCGCAAGGTGCCGGTCACCGGCGGCAGTCCGGTCACGCTCGCCCAGGTGAACCGGGTGACCGGCGCCATGTGGATGGCGGACAACCGGATCATGGTGCTGCAGAACGAGGGCTTCGACCTGCACTGGATCTCGGCTGCTGGCACCGGAAGTGACTCGGCCGTCCGCCTCGGCGTGCAGTTCGGCACGCCGGGGCAGCTCCCGGTCAGCGGGTGGGTGGCCGGACAGTTCGGCTCAGGACAGCTCGCCCTGCTTTCACTGGAAACCGGCGAGGAACTCGCCATCACCCACCGGGGAGTGCTCCCGCTGGATTCCGTGCGCGGGGAAGACCTGCTCTTTGGCAGCAGCCCGCAGTGGGTGCCGTCGGGCTACCTGCTGTACGGCGCCGGGGACGGCGTGCTCATGGCCATGCCCTTCGATCCGGCTGCACGACGGGTGCGGGGAGAGCCGATTCCATTGGCGTCGGGGATGCGGATCGAGGCCGGATTCGGCTATGCCGAATTCGCGCTGGCCCACGACGGCACCCTGGTTTACGTGCCCGGCAACAACCAGCTGTACGTGAACATCGCCTTCGCCGGGCCGGGCGGCCGGTTCGACACGTTGCCGTTCCCGCGGGCTGCCTATACCCAGCCCCGCCTCTCGCCGGACGGCACGCAGCTGGCGGTGCAGGCGCGACGGGCGGTCGGTGGATGGGAAGTGCTGCTCATGAACCTTGCCACCGGGGTCCAGCGGAAGGTGGAAGTGCCGGGGGACTACCGCACCTATCCGGCCTCCTGGCTGCCGAACGGGCGGGACCTGATGATCGGTATCTGGGATCCGGTACGCCAGATCAACCACGGCGCCCGGATCCAGTCGCTCGAAACCGGGAAGTCCACCGACATCCAGCTGCCCGGCGCGTCCTACATGACCGTCTCGCCGGACGGATCCCAGTTCATCTTCAATGACTGGCGCAGCGGGGACCTGTTCCTGCGTTCCCTCGGCGCGGATACCGCTCGTATCCCGATTCCGGCCAAGGGCTACGCCTCCAGCTTTTCTCCCGACGGGCGCTGGGTGGCATGGAGCGGCGTGGACGGCTCGGTGGCCGTCTCTCCGGCACCCCCGACCGGCGCGATCTACCAGGTGACGGATCAGGGGAACATGCCGCTGTGGACCCCCGACGGCACCGGGCTGATCTTCCGGAATGCCGGCAAGTACTATCGCGTTCCGGTGACGACCAGGGGCGGCTTCCATGCCGGCCGGGCAGAGCTCTTTGCGCAGGGCCCGTTCCTGTCCACGTTCGCGTGGAACCACGATATCGCGCGGGATGGGCGGCTGCTGGTGCTGCTCAACAGCCCGGAGCGGACGGCAAGCACCCTGGGGGTGATCACCGCCGTGGGTGACGCGATCCGCCGCAGCGGGGTCGCGACCCCCGGTCAGCGCTAGCGCGCCTCTCCGCTCTTCGATCCGACTTCCAGCAACCAGCCCTTGCCGGGTGCGACCGGGATGGCCCCGTCGGCGCGGAACGTCGCCCCATCCTGGAAATGCTCGATGGGGCGTGCCGTAAATGTTGCACCATCAGGGGTTATGCCAAGTCGCTTCCAGTCAATGGTGAGGTGCGCCCTGACCGTGTCGCTGGCCCAGCTCGCCACCGCGATCAGCGCCTTGTTTCCGTTCACATAGGCTGTCGCCAGGACATCGTTCCGGCCGGTCGTGACCGGTGGGTTATCCATCCACCAGCCGTACATCGCGCTCCTGGTGATGCCGAAGGCGTCCCAGGCCTTCCAGAGCGGCCGCGGGTCGCCGGCCCAGGGCAGGCGGGCGGTCATCCCGAACACCATCCCGCGCCACGGATTGCCGCCGTCCTGCAGCATCTCGCCCATCAGCCCGAACGGAATGCCTGACATCTCCACCAGCCAGTAGTCCGGCGGTGAGTTGTAGTCGAAGTACTCGCCGAACCAGAGCCGGTCGATGTACGGAAAGTGCTCGAGGTACAGGTTGGCGCTGCTGGCGTAGCCGTCCCGCGGATTGTACTGGTTCGCGGAGTGGAGGTCGATCAGCGGATCCGGGCGGTTCTGTTCCAGCACCCGCCGGATCCGCTGCATGGTGATGCGGTCGAAGGCGACATCATCGAGATAGATCCCGTCAATGCCCACGTGCGTTGCGAGCCAGGAGAGACCTTCCACGTAATGGTTGTGCCACCGGGAGATTCCGCTCGTGACCAGGGCCACGTCCCGTCGCTCGGGTACCACCCAGCCGGGGATGTAGTCCTCGACCACATGCTCCTGCAGCCAGGAGTGACCGCCCCCCGGCCCGCCGGCGAGGACGTCCGTGCCGAGGCTCCGGAGGGCCCAGAGTTCAGGGGCGCGGTTGGTGAGCTCCCGCACCGTGTAGTAGATCTTGACCCGCATGCCGGCCGCGTGCGCCGAGTCGATGTACGCCTTCATCGCACCGGGCCGCAGGAATGGGTAGTTGATGAACGGATTGATGTCGGTGGCGTGATGAACGTTGATGACGTTGGCACCGGCGGCCCGGACCGTGTCGATCGGCTGGTAGGCGTGGTAGTACCGGGTGGAGAACTGCGCCTCCGGATTGATGACGTGGAACGGCGTCACCATGAGGCGCAGGTTGAACCAGACGGTGTCGCCGGGAAGGAAGGTCCGGGCGCCGCTGGTACAGCGCGCCAGATAGGTGCTGCCGTCGCGAGTGAAGGAGCATTCGCCCTTCCCGCCGTTGTCCCAGGAGACCGGCATCACCAGCGGCCGGAGCTGGTAGAAGTTGGTGTTGAGCGGGCGAATGTAGTGGTTGTCCTTGAGGGTGAACTGCAGCCCGGCGTTCACGTCCCCCACCCAGGCCGCGTCCTGATTGCGCTTCACGTCCCACTGCCAGCGGTACGATGCCGGCGCCGCACCGCCCTTCTGGTTCATGCCCATCAGGTATCTCGCCACGTCGCCGCGGAAGGGGATGTCCAGGCGCACATCGGCCACCGGCGTCGGCTTCACGGACACCAGCCCGATCTGGTACTCGATGGTGCCGTCGAAGTCGAGCTGGGCATGCAACCGCATGGTGACGTCACCTGCCGTCGCCGAGGCAGTCCAGATGGCGGCGCCGGGCAGATGGCGGATCATCTGTGGCCCGGCGCCCGACCAGGCCAGGGAACGGCCGCCGGAATCCACGACGGTGAGCGTGACCGGTGCCGCGAGCAGGTTCTGCGGGCGGGTCCCGATGCTGGTCATGGCGGACGAGAAGAAGCTCGCGATCTGTGCCGGGAGTCCCGTGGCCCCCAGGCGCACGCGCCGGCCCAGGATATCGAGTTGCCGCCCTTGCACCCGGACCGGGGTGTAGGGCCGCACGAGACTGGTGTCCTCGGCCAGGCGGGAATCCAGCCACCGGAGGCGGGAGAGGCGCCATGGATCGTCGTCGCCATGGTCGGCGATGAGCGTGGAACTGACGGTCACCTCGATCGGGACCGTCACGCGGTAGTCGCCGGCAGCCACCTCCGCCGTGCCGGTGTAGCGGCCTGCCGGGGCACCCTCCGGAATCTGCACGCCGCACCAGAAGGCCTGGATGTCGCCGGCCGCGACGCTCACGTCGCGGTCGAACGCGCGTCCCTGCCAGTCCACGCCGTGCGTGTCGAAGGAGCTGAATGCGCTAGCCGGTATGCGGGTGCCGTCGGGACCGATGAGATCCGAAAACCGCACGGCCACGTGTCTCACCGAATCGAGTGCCCAGAGGCCCAGCTGGAATGCCAGGAACTCGCCCCGATCGGCTTGCGCCACAAGCGGCCCGCCGGCGCCACGGCTGGCCCAGCGCTCCGGCAGCTGGTGCCGCATGCGGATCGGGTGCAGGCGGTCCTCCGGAAAGATCAGGAACGGTGCCGCCCCGGCTGAAGCGCGCAGTGCCGCCATCTCGTCCGCGCCCGCGATCTGCTCCATGGGTGTCCAGAGGTCCATCGAGTCTGCGGCTTCGAAGCGCACGACACGGGCTTCGGGGAGCGAGCGCCACCGGCCGGCGGCGAGGGAACTGTCATCAAGGCCACTGGCACGCAGCCATCCGGTATCAGCCGTGGAGTCCGGGGCGGGGTAGGTGATGCGGGGATAGTTCGAGCGCACGGAGCCGGCATACGGCAGGTAGTACAGCAGGTAATCACCCGGCCCTGCCGAAGGTTGGAACGCGATGTCGCCGCTGAGCTGGGAGATGCCGATGACCCGGGCGTTCGCGATGCGGGCCCCGCCCGTCGCCGGGAACACGAGGATGCGCTTCTGATCCGGATGCCGATCCCGCCGCCGCCACTCGACATGCACCCGAACCGCCGGAGCCGCGTCCGCCACGGCGATCACTACGCGGTGGTTGCCGAAGCTGTCCGCGGGCCATTGCGCCACGGTATGCATCGAGTCCTGTGCCTGGAGCGGCGCCACGGTCGAGGCCAGTGCCAGCGCCACCAGCGAGAGTCGGGTCATCAGGAATCTCCGTCCAAAGGAAGGACCATCACCCGTCGCTCGATCTGGTCGCGCTGGCTGAGCAGTGAGTCGAGCAGTCGCAGCTGGGTCCGGGTGCGGCGCAGGTTCTGCATCGGGTCGGCGACGTGATAGTAATGGTCGCCATCCAGGAAATCGGAGAGAAAGCGTACCGCCTGCTCGTAGGTGGTGACGCATCCGGCCAGCACCGCCAGCTCCCGTTCAGCAGTCGTGAGGACAGGGCCGGCGCCCCGGAACCAGCCCTCAAGCACCGCTTCGATCATCGGGGCATCGGCATGGACCCGCGCCAGATCCGGCTCATCCTCCCTGGTCGGGCTCGCGAGCGAACGGATCAGGTCACCGGCATCGGCCAGGGCAGATCCCTCCATGACGGTGTCGAGGTCAATCACCGCCAGCGGTGCGTCCGTTACCGCGTGGAGCAGCACGTTGGCCAGCTTCGCGTCGTTGTGCACGATGCGCCGGGGCGCGGTGCGGGGCAGTGCGTCCGCGAGCCAGGAGAGGCGGTGGCATTCGGCGAGTTCCGGCCGCGCTGCATGCGCTCGCCTGGCCCGGTCCGCCCTGGCGACCTCGGCCAATCGGGCGAGGTACCACCCGGTATCGTGGAAGTGCGGCAGCGTCACGGCAAGCGCGGGCCCGTCGTACTGATCGAGCAGGCGCAGGAATGTCCCGAACGCCAGGCCGGCGCTCGCGGCATGGGCCGGGGATTCGGCATGCGTGCGCACCACGGCGTGCGGAATGACCGGGAACGCACGCCAGATCTCGCCGTCGGCATCCAGCCACCGCCCGCCGCTGGCGGCCGGCACCAGCCCGATCTGCTGCTGGCAGGCAAGCACGTCATCGGTCGGCTGCTGCCGGATGAAATCGGTAACCGCCTCGATATTGCGCATGACCGCGCGACAGTCGGGAAAAACGGCGCTGTTGATCCGCTGCAGCAGGAACTCCGCGCCCGTCGTCGTCCGGGCCCGGAAGCTCGCGTTGATATGGCCGCCCTCCTGCGGCCGCACCGACACAGCGGCGCTCCCGAAATCGAACGCCTGTGCGGCCTCGTCCGGAGTCAGGCCCACAGGCGAGACGGGTAGCTGCCGGCGTCCGTCAGTCGCTGCAGCTCCGCGCGAACGAAGGGGAGGTCCTCGGCGTAGGTCATCCCGAACCAGCGACTGCCGGGCGTGAGTACGGAGACTTGCTGTCCGGTGACGGCAAGCAGGTCCTGGACCGCCACCGGCAGCGGATATTCGTCGCTGAGCAGGTCGCCATGATCCAGGAAGCGCTCGAACCCCTCCGCCAGTGCCGGGAAGATGTCGGGCCGGAAGCCCCAGAGATTCATGGAGACCAGGGCATCATCATGGAGCAGGCGCGGTCCCGCCTCGCCCAGCCCCATGACGGCGTCATCCTCGGTGGCGGCGATATCCAGCACCTCCTCGATGCCGAGCAGGCGCCCGCCCGCACTTACCTCGAGCACGCCGCGATTGACGCCGCCGGCGGATGACAGGGTGGCGCGGAGCCGGTACCCGACCAGGGCCCACTCGGTGGTATCGCCTCCGAGGCAGCTGGCGAGCGCGCGGAAGGCTTCGGGCCCGTAGTAATCGTCGGCGTTGACGACCGCGAACGCCCCCGTGACCGACGCCCGGGCGGCAAGCAGCGCGTGGGCGGTGCCCCACGGCTTGCTCCGGCCGGATGGCACCTGATGCGGCGGCGGAAGATCGTCGAGCCGCTGCAGCGCGATGGTCCACGCCAGTGCGGGAGGCAGGCGGCTCTCGGCGAATTGCCGGAACTCATCCTGCATGTCCGGCCGGATGACAAAGGTCACATGGCCGAAGCCGGCCCGGCGGGCGTCAAACAGCGAGTACTCGAGCAGCGTCTCGCCGCCCGGGCCCACACCGGAAAGCTGCTTTGATCCACCGAAGCGGCGACCCATGCCGGCAGCGAGGACAACGAGCGCGGGGGATCGGGAATCATTCGGCATCCGGGGAAGAGTAACGATGCAATTACGTTACGCGCATGACCCGGTCCGGGATCGTGGCTCTCGCGGGGGCTCCCAATGTCGGGAAGTCCAGCCTGCTCAACGCCCTCGTGGGCAGCCACCTGGCCATCGTGAGCCCTCGGCCGCAGGCCACGCGCCTGCCGGTGACCGGAGTCGTCACCCAGGGAGACACGCAGTTCGTGTTCGTGGACCTGCCCGGCCTGCTCGATCCATCCTACCTGCTTCAGGCCCGGATGATGGCTTCGGCCGAGGCGGCCCTGCGTGAGGCCGACGTGATCCTGCGCCTCGCCCCTGCGGACGACGCCACTGCTTCCGTGGCGGGACCACCGCTGCCGGGTGCTGACCGCCTTGCCGCTCCGATCTTGAATGTGTTCACCAAGGGCGATCTGGCCTCGCCCGGGCGGCGCGCCGAGCTCGCCCGGCACGGCACGGTGGTGAGCATCGAGGACCCTGCCAGCCTTGTCGTACTCCTGTCGGTGGTCCGGAGCCACCTGCCGGAACGGGAGTTTGCCCACGATCCGGACGACATCGGGACCCAGCCGCTCCGGTTCTTCGTGACGGAATTCCTTCGCGAGGCGGCGTTCGAGCTCCTGCAGGAGGAAGTTCCGTACGCTGTCGCGGCGGAGATCGAGGAGTTCCGGGAGGGTGTTTCCCCGGTGTACATTCGGGTGACCCTCCTGGTCGAGCGCGAGTCGCAGAAGGGCATCGTCATCGGGCGGGGTGGGCAGATGATCAAGGCCATCGGGGCCCACGCGCGCTCCCGGATCGAGGCGCTTCTGGGCGCACAGGTCTATCTGGACCTTCGGGCCAAGGTGTTGCCGGGATGGCGCCGCAAGCCGGCGGCCCTTTCCCGGCTCGGATTCCCCATCGCATCCTCGGAGCTGCAATGACGCTCAGCACGGAACTGCTGGAGATTCTGGTGTGTCCCAGGTGCAAGGGCGCGCTGGAGTATCGCACCGGGCCGGACGAATCCCTGGTCTGCCATGCCTGCAAGCTGGTCTACGCCGTCGAGGACGGCATTCCCATCATGCTGATCGACGAGGCCAGGCCGCTTGCCTGAGCCCTCCGTGAATCCCGGCCTTGCCGGGCTGCTGGAGGCCGCCCGAAGTGACGCCGCCGCCCGTGGCAGTGACGCGATCGGAGCTGAGCACCTGCTGCTGGCTGCGCTCGGGCTGCCCGTCGCACAGCAGGCGCTGAGTGCGGCGGGTGTGCCCTCCGAGGATCTTCGGAGCCGTATCGAAGGTGGCATCCGGGCGGGCAAGGGCGGGGTATCCGCTGACGAGTTGACCCTGTCGAGTCAGGGGCGGCGCCTTGCACAGGCCGCGGAGCGGGAGGCCCAGCTGCGCAGCGCGGACGCCGGCCCGGAGCATCTGCTGGTCGCCGCCTTCGCGGAGCCACGTGGATCGCTGGCCCGGGCGCTGAGCGAGGTCGGTGCGCCGGTCGCCGCCGTGCGGGATGCGATCTTCGCCGCCACCGGCCTCGCGCCGATGGCCCGCGAACCACGCCAGAAGGACAAGCGTGCCGGGAGTCCGGCGCCATCGGGTGAGCTGGCGGTGGCCACCGCGCCTGCTCCGGAGGAACCGAAGCGGGATCGGCGTCAGCGCCCGGCTGCTCCCGAAGCACCACGCGAGGAGCGACGGCAGGGCCGCCCGGCCCGGAACGCCCAAAGCACCCAGAGCACCCCTCCGCCCGAGCGAAAGCCGGCTCCGCCGGTGTCACAGGCCGAGCCGCCGGCTCGCGCCCGGCAGCCGCTGCGGCATCTGCGAAAGGACCCGGACGCCTGGGGACCCGTCTGGCGACGCGTGCTCCTGCTCGCCGTGCCCGGAGCGGTGTGGGCGTCGTTCTCGCACCAGACGCCGCTCACGGTGTTCGTCCTGTCCTGTGTGGCCGTGATCCCGCTGGCCGGGTTCATGGGCGATGCCACCGAGCACCTCGAAGCCCATGCGGGGCCCACGATCGGCGGCCTCCTCAACGCCACCTTCGGGAATGCGGCCGAGCTGATCATCGGCCTCATGGCACTCAATGCCGGCCTCGTGGACCTGGTCAAGATGTCCATCACCGGCAGCATTCTCGGCAACCTGCTGCTGATCATGGGGCTTTCCCTGGTGGCGGGCGGTCTCCGGACGAGTGAGCTCCGGTTCAGCCGCACCTCGGCCGGCATGAGCGCGGGGATGATGGTGGCAGGGGTCGCTGGGCTGGTGTTTCCGGCCCTGTTCCACGCCACCCACCACAATCCGTCGGCGCTCTCGGAGCTGCGGATGTCGGAGGGCGTGGCGATCATCCTGGCCGTCACCTACGGCTTCTCCCTCCTGTTCTCCCTCAAGACCCACCGCTGGCTGATGGGCGGGGATCCGCACGAGAGCCCGCGCCGGGCGTGGAGCGTGCCGAAGGCACTGCTGGTGCTGGGTGTGGCGACCGCGGGCGTGGCCTGGATGTCCGAACTCCTGGTGCACAGCGTGGAAGTGGCGCAGGCCTCGCTCGGGCTTCCCGCGATGTTCGTCGGCCTGATCGTGATCCCCATCATCGGGAACGCCGCGGAGCACGCCTCGGCCATCATGATGGCACGCCGCGGCAAGATGGACCTGTCGCTCCAGATCGCCTATGGATCGAGTACCCAGATCGCGCTTCTGGTGGCGCCCATTCTCGTCTTTGCCGGTGTCCTGATGGGCCGGGGCATGGACCTGGTCTTCACGCCCTTCGAGGTCATGGCGACCGCGATCGCCGTGATTCTGGCCGCGGTCGGCACCACCGACGGGGAGTCGCACTGGTTCGAGGGGGTCATGCTGCTGGCGGTGTACGCCATGATCGGCATTGCCGCCTTCTTCGTTTGACTTGGCAGGTCGGTGCCCGTAAGTTAGCGCGGTTTCGTCTCTTACCTGAGGGCCGGGGTGCGCACACGCCCGACGATTCTCTACTTTTCGCCGGACGGCGGCCCGGTTCCCGCGCTGGTTGAGCGCTGGGCTCGGCAGCAGGCCCTGCCGCTCAAGCGCTTCACCTCCAGCGCCGAGGTGGAGGCGATCATCCTGCGGGGCCACCCGAGCCTCCTGATCGTGAACGCCGATGCCAGCGGATCGGGCGGCATCGAGATGGTCACCCGGCTCAAGAGCGATGCCTTCACGGCGATCGTGCCGGTGACGGCGCTCATCGCGAGGCATGAGGCCCGGCTGGTGGAAGCCTGGTTCGGCGCGGGCGCGGACGAAGTGCTGACCGGCCTGTTCTCCGAGGCCGAGCAGGAAGCGCGGATCTCGGCGATGTCGGTGCGCACCGAGCGGGACGTGTCGGTGCACCCCTCCACCCGGCTGCCAGGCACCACCGAAATCGAGCGGGAGATCCGCCGGCGCCTGGAAAGCCAGGCGGATTTTGCGGTCTGCTATGCCGACCTGGATCACTTCAAGGAATTCAACGACCGGTATTCGTACTACGACGGCGACCGGGTGATCTACCTGCTGTCCCGGATCCTGCACGACGTGGTGAAAGGGCTGACCGGATCACGCGGGTTTGTCGGCCACATCGGCGGCGACGACTTTATCTTCATCGTGCCGGGCAGCGAGATTCACGGGGTCTGCACCGAGGTGCTGGCGGTGTTCGACACCCTGATCCCGCTCCAGTACAATGAGCAGGACCGCCGGGCCGGCTATTTCTTCGGCAAGGACCGGCGCGGCCAGCTGCACCGCGTGCCGCTGATGACCCTGTCGATCGGCATCGTCACCAATCGGCACCGGCAGTTCACCCATCCCGCCCAGGTGAGCGAACTGGCCACGGAAATGAAGAGCTACGCCAAGACCCTGCCGGGCTCGGTCTTCGTGGTGGACCGGCGCCAGAGCGGCGACGGCAGCGGGCGACGCGAACAGCGATGAGGATTCCGCGATGAACGTGACCTGTCCCAACTGCGCGACCGTCTACCGGGTGGATCCCGGAAAGGTCCCGGGGGAGGGGGTGCGGGCACGCTGCGCCGTCTGCAGCGCCGTGTTTGCGGTGACGCGGCCGTCGGCGATGGACGCGATACGCCCGGCCAGCCCGCCGATCATGAGCGCACCGGCACCCATTCCGGCGCCACTAGTACCGCCGCCGGCCGCTCAACCGGCGGCACCGGAACCGCCGTCGGTGGTCTTGCCACCGATGGCTCCGCCGCCGGTCCATGAAGCCGAGACGTCGATGGAACCGGCGCCGTTGCCGCCGCGACCCGAGACCCCCAGGCCGCCCCTTGCGCCTCCGGCGCGCCCGGTCGTCTCGGCACCTGCCGCACCACCACCGGCGAGTCGGCCGATGGGTGCTCCCCCGGCCATGCCGCGTCCCGCCGGCATCGGGCGTCCGGCCGCTGCGCCCCCGGCCACACCTGCCGCCGAGCCCAGGCGCACGGTCAACCCGTTCCTGTCCCAGGATCCGTCACAAAAGGCCCGGCGCCTGGCGCGCGCCCTCATCTCCGACATGGTGGTTTATCACCCCGCCAAGCGGCGCGAGGGGCTGCGGGACGGCAGCCTGAAGACACTGTTCGACGAGGAGATCAAGAAGAGCTGGGAGGAGTATGTGGACCAGGTGGGGCGGGAGATCGCCGAGGGAACGGCGCACTTCAAGGATGCGCTCAACGAGATCCTCGCGGATGGTCGCCAGATCTTCTGAGGGTATCTATACTTTCGGGAACCCGGAGCCGCTCCTCCGCCGCCGGGCGGACGGGCGGCTCCCTCGTTACCACATCTGGAGCATTGCATGGCTGACCTGACCGAACGCCTCGCCGGACTCGCGACCCGTGTCGCCGAACTCCGGGGTTTTCTTTGACCTGGACGCCAAGCGGGCCCGCATCACCGACCTCGAGGCGCAGCAGGCCGAGCCGGCGTTCTGGGCCAGCCAGGAGCGGGCCCGTCAGGTGGTGCAGGAGCTCAAGCAGCTGAAGGGCTGGGTGACGCCATTCGATGACCTCGACGGCCGCGTCACCGCCCTGCAGGAGATGGCCGAGCTGCTTGCGGCCGAACCGGACGAGGCCCTGCAATCGGAGCTGGAAGCGGACGTCGCGCGTCTCGCGCCCGGTGTCGAGGCCTTCGAGCTCAAGACCATGCTGCGCGGCCCGGATGACCCGCGGGACGCATTGCTCACCATTCATCCCGGGGCGGGTGGGACCGAGTCGCAGGACTGGGCCGAGATGCTCATGCGCATGTACGTGCGCTGGGGCGAGCGGCAGGGATTCGGCGTCCGCGTCCTGGATCTGGTGGAGGGAGAGGAGGCCGGCATCAAGGCGGCCACCATCGAGATTACCGGCGAGTACGCCTATGGCTTCCTCAAGGCGGAGAAGGGGGTGCATCGTCTGGTCCGCATCTCGCCCTACGACTCGCAGGCCCGCCGGCACACCTCCTTCGCCTCCGTCTTCGTCTATCCCGACATTGACGACACCATCGAGGTGGATCTCCGGGACGAGGACATCAAGATGGACGTGTTCCGCGCCTCGGGCGCGGGCGGGCAGCACGTCAACAAGACCTCCTCGGCGGTGCGGCTCACCCACCTTCCCACCGGAATCGTCGTGTCCTGCCAGCAGGAGCGCAGCCAGCACAAGAACAAGGAGACCGCCATGAAGATGCTGCGCGCGGCGATCTACCAGCGGAAACTCGAGGAGCAGCAGGCCGCCAAGGCCGCCGTCGAGGCGACCAAGACGGACATCTCGTGGGGCAACCAGATCCGTTCCTATGTCTTCCAGCCGTACACGATGGTCAACGACCATCGTACCGAGCTCAAGGTGTCGGACGTGCAGCGGGTGATGGACGGCGACCTGGAGCAGTTCATCGAGGCCTATCTCAAGCAGTTCGGGGGAACCGCGGCGTGAGCGACGCACCCGATTCATCCGGCTACGTCGAGCGCCACCGGCGCGAGAAGCGCGACGCGATCCGGGCCCTGGGCATCCTACCCTTCGCGTACCGCTTTGACCGGACCCACGCCGCACGGGAGGCGGTGTCCGCCTATGACGACGCCATGGGCGAGCAGGGACCCGAGGTGTCCGTCAGCGGGCGGCTGGTATCGTTCCGGTCCCAGGGCAAGACGGCATTCGCCCATCTCGAGGACGGGTCGGGCCGCATCCAGCTCTACCTGCGCCGCGATACGCTCGCCGATGCCTGGCCACTGATCGAGCTCCTGGACCTGGACGATCACGTGGGGGCAACCGGGATCCTGTTCCGCACCCGGACCGGCGAGGTCACGGTACGGGTCACCGGAGTCGCGCTCCTCACCAAGGCGCTCCGGCCGCTGCCGCGCGGCAAGTCGGAGGTGGTGGACGGCGCCGAGGTGCTGCACGGCGGGCTCACCGATCCGGAGGTGCGCTACCGCCAGCGATACGCCGACCTCGCCGTGCACGGGGCGGTGCGGGAGGTGTTCCGGGTGCGGGCCCGCGCCGTGAGCTGGATCCGGCGCTTTCTGGATGCGAGGGGCTATCTCGAGGTCGAGACCCCGGTGCTGCAACCCCTGTATGGAGGCGCCGCCGCCCGGCCCTTCGTCACGCACCACAACGCGCTCGACATGCCGCTCTACCTGCGGATCGCGGACGAGCTGTATCTCAAGCGACTCCTGGTTGGCGGGCTGGAACGGGTGTACGAGATCGGCCACGATTTCCGGAACGAGGGCATGGACCGGACCCACAATCCGGAGTTCACCATGCTCGAACTGTATGAGGCGTACACCGACTACCACGGCATGCTGGAGCTCTGCGAAGCCTTGATCTCGGGCGTGGTGGCGGCGTGCTGCGGGACGACGCGCCTGGTGCGCGACGGCACGGCGTTCGACTTCACGCCGCCGTTCGCGCGCGTCCGGTTCACCGATGCGCTGCGGGAGCGGGCGGGGGTGGACGTCCGCACGGCACCCGACGGCGAGATGCGCGCCGCACTCGTGCGCCGCGGCGTGGCCGCCGACGAGGCCGCGACCTGGAGCGGCGCCAAGCTGCAGGACGAGCTGTTCAAGGTCTATGTCGAGGGCGGACTCATCCAGCCGACGTTCGTGATGGATCATCCGAAGGCGCTGTCACCCCTGGCCAAGACCCACCGGGATGATCCGGCACTGGTGGAGCGTTTCGAGCTGATCGTGAACGGCAGCGAACTCGCCAATGCGTTCAGCGAGCTCAACGACCCGGATGACCAGCGTGCCCGGTTCGAGGACCAGGTGCGCCAGCGTGAAGCCGGCAACGACGAGGCGCAGCCCTACGACGAGGATTACGTCCGCGCCCTCGAATACGGCATGCCGCCGGCCGGCGGCATGGGCCTTGGCATCGACCGGCTGGTCATGCTGCTGGCCGATGCCGCGTCCATCCGGGACGTGATTCTCTTTCCGGCCATGCGTCCCGAGGGGCGGTGACGCTGAGGGAACGCCTCGCGGCCGCGCTGCCGTCGCCGCTCGAGCGCCGGATCGCGCTCCGCTATCTCCGGGGCCGGCGCACCCGGCGCGGGGCATCGCTGAATACCGCGATCTCCATCGGGGGGGTCACGGTGGGCGTGATGGCCCTGATCGTCGTGCTGGGGGTGATGAATGGCCTCCGGAACGACCTCCGGGACCGGATCCTGATCGCAAGCCCGCATCTCCGCATCCTGACCTACGGCGCTGGCCTCCGGGTGGATGACTGGCGGACGGTGCTTCAGGCCGTCCGGAAGGATCCCGACGTCGTGGCGGCGGCTCCCGAAGTGATCTCGCAGACGGTCATCACCAAGGGGGCGGACTACGCCGAGGCCGTGAACGTGCTCGGCTTTGACCCGGATACCGGGACCCGTGCGGTGACCTCGCTTCCGGCGTCCATCACGAAGGGCGACCTGACCTTCCACACGACCAGCGACAGCGTGGACGGCGCGGTGATGCTGGGCGAGCGGCTGGCGGCGCGGATCAACGCGTACCCGGGGGATGTCATCACCCTCATCCCGCCAACGGCCGCCCGGGTGAATCGCGCGCTGGGCGTGGCCACGCCGCGCTTCTGGCGCTTCGAGGTCACCGGCCTGTTCAACACCGGCATGTTCCAGTATGACAACCAGTTCGTGGTGATGCCGCTCGCCACCGCCCAGCAGTTCACCGGCCTGGGCGACGCCGTCTCCAGCATCGCCGTGCGGGTCCGGAACCCTGACGAGGCCCCGGCCGTCGGGCACCGCCTCGAGGAATTGCTCCGCTACCCGTACCGTGCCCTGGACTGGCAGTCGCAGAACTCCAGCCTCTTCAGCGCGCTGCAGCTCGAGAAGCTGGCGATGGGGCTGATCATTTTCTTCATCATGATCGTCGCCGCGTTCAACATCGTGGGATCGCTCACCATGGTGGTGGCCGAAAAGACCCGGGAAATCGGGATCCTCCGCGCGATGGGGCTCACCGGACCGTCGGTGGCGCGCATCTTCCTGCTGCAGGGGGCCATCATCGGAGGGATCGGCACCGGCGTCGGCCTCACGCTGGGGCTGGTGATTTCCTGGATCGTGGACCGGTCCGGGGTCATCCGGATCGATCCATCCATTTACTTCATTGACCACCTGCCGGTGCGGCCCGAACTGAGCGACGTCGCCGCCGTGGTCATCGCGAGTGTGCTCCTCGCGATTGCCGCCACCGTCTATCCTTCCAGAACGGCCGCGGCGCTCACGCCGGTGGAAGCGATCCGCCACGAATGACGCCGGTGCTCGAGGCCTCGGGTGTCCGGCGCTCGTTCCTGGGAGGCGATGGCGAGCCGATCGAGGTGCTGGCCGGCGTGGACCTCGCGGTCAGCCGGGGCGAGTTCGTCGCGATTGTCGGGGCCAGCGGGACGGGCAAGAGCACCCTGCTGCAGCTCCTGGGCGCGCTGGATGAGCCGACCGCCGGCACCATCCGGCTGGCCGGGGTGGATTACGCGGAACTGCCGGAAGAGCGGCTGGCCGCTCTCCGGAATGCGCAGATGGGATTCGTGTTCCAGTTCCACCACCTGCTGCGGGAGTTCACGGCACTGGAGAACGTCATGATGCCGTTGCTGATCGGCGGGCTGGACGAAGCCGCAGCCCGGGCCCGGGCCCGCACGCTGCTGGAGACGGTGGGACTGGGCGCCCGTCTGGCGCACCGGCCCGCCCAGCTCTCCGGCGGCGAGCAGCAGCGCGTGGCGGTCGCGCGCGCGCTGGTGCGGGATCCGCTGGTGGTGCTGGCGGACGAGCCGAGCGGCAATCTCGACTACCACCATGCCGAGCAGTTGCACGATCTCTTTGCCCGGCTGGCGCGTGATTTCGAGACGGCACTCGTCGTGGTGACGCATAACCGGTCACTGGCCGATCGTGCCGACCGGGTCCTGGCCATGGAGGGTGGACGACTCGTGACGCATCGCGGCTGGGAGGTAATGCCGTCATGAAGTGCGACAGCTGCGGCGAACGCGACGCCGTGGTGCATCTCACCCAGATCGAGGATGCCGAGGTGACGACCCTGCATCTCTGCGAGCGGTGCGCCGCCGAGCGCGGGGTCGAGCCGCCGGCGCTCGGGAAGGCGCCGCTCGGGGGCTTTCTCGCCGCCATGGGTGCCGGCGAGGCGACGCCCGAGGAGGAGGCGCAGCGCTGCCCCGGTTGCGGGGCGAGCTTCGCCGGTTTTCGCGAGACCGGCCGGCTGGGATGCGCCGAGTGCTGGACCACGTTCGAGCCGGCGCTGCGCGAGCTCGTGCGCCGGCTGCACGGCTCCACGATGCACGTGGGCGAGCGGTACCTGACGCTCGGCTCCGGTGCGCCGGAGGAAGTGCGCCGGGAATCGGAGCTGCGGGAACAGCTCCGGCTGGCGATCGAAACCGAGAATTTCGAACTGGCGGCCGAGCTCCGGGACCGCCTGCGAGTCGGCGGATGATTGACCTGTCACTCCTGGCTGACGGCGGCATGGGCTGGCTGGATGCCAGCGGCCCCGAGAGCCACCTGGTGCTGTCCACCCGGGTGCGGCTGGCCCGCAACCTGACGGCCTTTCCGTTCCAGGGCCGCAGCTCGGATGCCGAACGCGAACGGATGCTCAAGGAGGTCGAGGCGGCGGCCCGTGACACGGTGCTGCTCGGCCGCGCGATGAGTTTCCGGCTGGACCGGCTGGACGAAGCGGACCGGCAGCTGCTGCATGAGCGCCATCTGGTGAGCAAGGAACTGGCCGGCCTGGAGACCGGCGGGAGGGTCCGGTACGCCGCGGCGCTGCTCCACCAGGATCGCGCCGGCGTGATGCTGAACGAGGAAGACCACCTCCGGCTGCAGGGGCTCTCCTCGGGGTTCGCGCTGCCGGCCACGTACGAGGAGGTGGACCGCCTCGACGGCGAGCTGGGACGCCGTCTGCGCTTCGCCTTCCATCCGGAGTTCGGTTATCTTACGGCGTGTCCGACGAACGTCGGCACCGGTCTCCGCGCCTCCGTTCTCATCCACCTGCCAGGCCTCGTCCTCACCAAGGAAGTTTCCCGGGTCTTGCAGGGTCTGGCGCAGGTCGGGCTGACGTTCCGGGGCCTGTACGGCGAAGGGAGCGAGGTGGTGGGCAACTTTTTCCAGTTGTCCAACCAGACCACGCTCGGCAAGAGCGAGACCGACCTCCTGGACCAGCTGGCGCGGGTGGTGCAGCAGGTCATCGATTACGAGGAGCAGGCCCGGCAGGTGCTGCTCCAGAGCGCGCCCACCGTCATCGAGGACAAGGTCTGGCGCGCGTACGGCCTGCTGCGCCACGCGCGCAGCCTGTCGTTCGACGAGGCGATGAACCTGCTGAGCGGCGTGCGGCTTGGCGCCGGGCTCGGATTGATTCCCGGCATCGGCATGTACACGCTCAACAAGCTCCTGATCCAGTCCCAGCCGGCCCATCTGGCCGTCGCGGAACGACTGGCGCTGGGAGATCCGGCCCTGGCCCTGCGGCGGGCGAGCATGGTCCGGCGAGTGCTGGAAGACGAGGCGGAACGGCGCGGCTAGTGCCTTCAGGCAGAAGGTGAGATACCGGAATGAACGGCTACAACTTCACTGATCGTGTGCGGAAGGTCCTGCAGATGGCCCGCGAGGAAGCGGCACGCCTGCACCACGAGTACGTGGGCACCGAGCATATCCTCCTGGGGCTCATCCGCGAGGGTGAAGGCGTCGCCGCGGCGGTGCTGCAGAACCTCAACGTGGACCTGGACGACATCCAGCAGAAGATCGAGGAGACCGTCAAGAAGGGGAAGGCGGCGGCCGCCGCCGGTCCCGACCTGCCGTACACCTCCCGGGCCAAGAAGGTGCTCGAGCTCGCCATGACCGAGGCGCGCGAGCTCAACCACTCCTACGTCGGCACCGAGCACCTGCTGCTCGGCCTGCTCCGGGAGGAGAAGGGCATCGCGGCCCAGGTGCTGACCGACGCCGGCGTCAGCCTCGAGGCAAGCCGGGCCGAGACGCTGCGGCTGCTGGGCAGCGACATGCCGCAGCCGGCCGGCGGCGGCGCCCCGCCGCCCCAGCAGGCGGCCCAGCCCAAGGCGGAGAAGAAGAGCAAGACGCCGGCGCTGGACCATTTCTGCCGGGACCTCACCCAGCTCGCCGCCGAGAACCAGCTCGATCCCACGATCGGGCGGGCCAAGGAGATCGAGCGGGTCATGGAGATCCTGGCGCGCCGCAAGAAGAACAACCCGGTGCTCATCGGCGAGCCGGGCGTGGGCAAGACCGCCATCGTGGAAGGGCTCGCGCTGCTCATCGCGAACGGCCAGTGTCCCGACGTGCTCCGGGACCACCGGGTCCTCTCGCTCGACATGGCGGCGGTGATCGCCGGCACCAAGTACCGGGGCCAGTTCGAGGAGCGGCTTAAGGCGGTCATGAACGAGATCGCCCAGAACAAGAACATCGTCCTCTTCATCGACGAACTCCACACGCTGGTGGGCGCGGGTGCGGCCGAGGGCGCCATTGACGCCAGCAACATGCTGAAGCCGGCGCTGGCGCGGGGCGAGCTGCAGTGCGTCGGCGCATCCACGCTCAACGAGTACCGCAAGTACATCGAGAAGGACGGTGCGCTCGAGCGGCGCTTCCAGACCGTCATGGTGGAGCCGCCGAGCGTGGAGGAGACGATCGAGATCCTGAAGGGGCTCCGGAAGAAGTACGAGGATCACCACCGGGTGGAGATTCCGGACGCCACGCTCAAGGCCGCGGCCGAGCTCTCGGAACGCTACATCACCGACCGCTTCCTGCCCGACAAGGCCATTGACGTGATTGACGAGGCTGGTGCCCGCGCCCGCCTCGCCTCCCAGGCGCCGCCGCCGGAGATCGCGGATCTCAAGGCCGGCCTGGAGAAGGTCAACCTGCAGAAGGAAGAAGCGGTCCGGGACCAGAACTTCGAGCGCGCGGCCTCGCTGCGCGACCAGGAGCGGGACCTGCAGAGCCGCATCCGGCAGGCGAACGACGAGTGGGAGAAGGAGCGGCAGACGCGCCGCCCGGTCATCGATGAGGAGGCGATCTCCTTCATCGTTTCCCGGTGGACCGGCATCCCGGTCACGCGGCTGCAGGAGGCGGAGGCCACCCGCCTCCTGCGGATGGAGGACGAGATCCACGGCTCGGTGGTGGGCCAGGACGAGGCCATCCGGGCGGTGGCGCGGGCCATCCGCCGGTCCCGGGCCGGGCTCAAGGATCCGACGCGCCCGATCGGCTCGTTCGTGTTCTGCGGCCCGACCGGCGTGGGCAAGACGGAACTGGCCCGGGCGCTGGCGCGGTTCCTCTTCGCCGATGCGTCCGCCCTCATCCGGGTGGACATGTCGGAGTACATGGAGAAGTTCTCCGTGAGCCGCCTGATCGGCGCGCCTCCCGGCTACGTGGGCTACGAGGACTCCGGCACCCTCACCAAGGCGGTCCGCCGGAAGCCGTACGCCGTGGTGCTGCTGGACGAGATCGAGAAGGCGCATCCCGACGTGTTCAACATCCTCCTGCAGGTCCTGGATGAGGGGCACCTGACCGACAACTACGGGCGCGTGATCGACTTCAAGAACACCGTCGTGATCATGACCTCGAATGTCGGCGCCCGCGACATCATGTCGGGCAAGACCATGGGTTTCCACGGCGCCGACGCCAAGCACGATTTCGAGCGCATGCAGGAGCGGATCAAGGACGAGCTCAACCGCGTCTTCAATCCCGAGTTCCTGAACCGGCTGGACGACATCATCGTCTTCCACCCGCTTGACCGGGAGCACATCGCGCAGATCGTCACGATCCTCATGCGCGAGGTGCAGCGGCGCCTGGGCGACGAGGTGCGGCTGACGCCAGCCGCGCTCGACTTCCTGGTCGAGAAGGGTTACGACCAGAACTTCGGGGCCCGGCCGCTCCGGCGCTCCATTCAGCGCTACATCGAGGATCCGCTGAGCGAGCGTATCCTGCTCGGCGACTTCGGCCGGGGCGACGAGATCGAGGTGGACGTCGCCGAGGACAAGGAGCGTCTCGCATTCCGGGCCCTCACCAGCCAGAAGGCATGATGCGGCACGCGCCGGCAGCACCGGCCGGCGCGGCTCGCCGGGCGGGCCCGCTTCGCATGCGCCTCGCGTGCGTCGTTACCCTGCTTGCGGCCGCGGCGCTTCCGCTCCACGCCCAGGGGGTGACGCCATCCACGCCCCTCGACAGCGTGGTGGTCACCGGCAATGCGCGGGTCCCCACCAGCCAGATCATCACCACGACCAACCTCGTGACCGGGCAGATCGTCACGTACCGGGACATCCAGGCGGCGCTGGAGAACCTCTTCCATACCGGCCAGTTCGATGACGTGCACGTGGACCAGCGGCTGGCCGGCGGACGCAACGTCCTGGTGTTTCACGTCACGGAGCGGCCGATCCTTGCCGGCTGGTCGGTGAATGGGGCGGAACGGATCCCGCTGGGTGACGTGCGAGACCGGGTCAAGCTGCTGGAGGGACGTCCGCTGGACCGTGCCGCGGTGGCACGGAGCCGGGCCGCCATCGACTCGATGTACAAGGACCACGGCTTCTATGCGGCCACCGTGAAGGCGGTGGAGCAGGCACCCGACTCGACCCGCGCCGTGCGGGTCGAATTCGACATCCAGGAAGGCCGCCGGGTGGCCGTGAGCCAGGTGGTGGTGGAGGGCAACGAGCACTTCAGCGACGAAGAAGTGGTCCGCCACATGGCGAGCCGGCCCGAGAGCTTCTGGTGGTTCCGCTCCGGCGAGTTCGACGAGGACCGTCTCGACCAGGACGCCCGCGACCGCCTGCCCAGCTTCTACGCCAGCAAGGGCTACATCGATTTCCAGGTGACCGGCGACTCGCTGGTGACCGACACCTCGGCCAGCAAGGGCGTCCTCCAGATCAAGGTGGATGAGGGGTCGGTCTACCATGTCGGCAAGTTCGAGGTCCGGGGCAACCGGCGCTATTCCGAGACCGAGCTCCGCCGATACTTCACCCTTCCCGAGGGCGAGGAGCATCCCGCCTTCAACCAGGGCGCGTGGCAGGCGGCCACCAGCCGGGTGAGCGACCTGTACGCCAACACCGGATACATCTACGCCCAGGTGGTGCCGGAGGAGAGCCGGCGCACCCTGCCGGACGGCTCGCAGGTCGTGGACCTGGCCTGGAACATCCAGGAAGGACAGCTCGCGACCATCAACAAGATCAACGTGGTGGGCAACGATGTGACCCACGAACGGGTGATTCGCGAGGCCATCGTCATGCTGCCCGGGCAGGTCTTCAGCCGGGACGCCCTGATCCGTTCCTACCAGAACATCGGCAACCTCGGGTTCTTCAAGCAGCCGATGCCGGAACCCCAGGTCGAGCCGGTGAAGAACGGCAACGACACCGGCCCCGATGTGGACGTCACCTTCCGGGTGGAAGAAAAGCGCACCGGCAACATCAACTTCGGCGCGTCGCTGGGGCAGGGCACCGGGCTCGGCGGATTCCTCGGCCTGGAGGAACCCAACCTCTTCGGGCGGGCCAAGCGCGGCAGCCTGCAGTGGCAGTTCGGCACCAACGTGAATGACTTCGTGCTCAGCTATTCCGACCCGGCCATCAACGAGAGCCGGATCTCGGGCACGGTTTCACTCTTCGACTCCCGCCAGCGATTCATCATCAAGGACCTCGGCCGCCGCCGCCAGACCGGCGCCAGCCTGCAGCTCGGCTTTCCGTTCTTCGGCTCCCGGTACACCCGGCTGTTCGGATCCTACAGTCTCCAGCGCGTCCGCTACTCGGACGGCTCCGAGGAGATCCAGCAACGGTTCGTCTGCAACAACTGCACGCGCTCCACGCTCGGGACCCGGCTGGTGCGGGATACCCGGGTGGGGCTGCCGTTCCCGACCGGCGGCACCCAGGTGAGCATGGCGGGCGAGCTGAACGGCGGCTTCCTGGGCGGCTCGGGTGACTACCAGAAGGTGGATCTCGAGGGCCATTGGTACGCGCCGCTGGGTGTGATCGGCGGGAACGGACAGTTTGGAGGCGGGATCCAGCTGGTGCTGGGCTTCACCGCCAAGTCGGGCTTCATCTTCGGCAATGCGGACAATTTCCCGTTCGAGCAGTACTCGCTGGGCGGGGTGCAGTTCGGCATCCCCTTGCGCGGGTATGACGAGTTCTCGATCACGCCGGACGGCTACGACCCGACCGCGAACGGCAGCAATGCCAGCGCCGCCGCCTTCGGAAAGTCCTTTGCCGCGTTCACTCTGGAGACAGGGGCACGGCTCAACCAGTCGTTCTACGTGAGCAGCTTCCTGGACGCCGGAAACGTCTATCGCACGGCGCGGCAATGGGATCCGACCCGCCTCTTCCGGGGCGCGGGCGTCGGTGTGGCGCTGATTTCGCCCCTGGGGCCGATTGGCGTGGATCTCGCGTACGGGTTTGACAAGAAGGACCTCAACGGAAAGCCGAATCCGGGGTGGATGTTCCACATCAAGGTCGGCAACTTCTTCTGATGCACCGGATCTTTGACCCTAACTGGAGCTACACGCACATGAAGTACGTCGTTCGGGCCCTGCTGGCCCTGGCGGGAATCCCGTTGCTGGCCGTGGCTCCTCGCGCCGCCGCCGCCCAGCAGCCGGCGGGGGCGGTCAAGGTCGCGTTCGTGAACATGCAGCGGATCCTGGCGGAAACCCCGGGGTACGCGCAGGCCGAGTCCACCCTCGCCACCGAGAACGCCTCGTACCGTACCGAAGTGCAGCAGATGCAGGCCAGGCTCGACTCGATGGCGAACGCGCTCCAGGAACAGGGAGCCCTGCTGAGCCCGCAGGCCCGGCAGACGCGCCGCCAGGCGCTGGAGACTCAGCAGAACCAGGCGCAGCAGCGGTTCAACGACCTGCAGCAGAAGGCCGCCCAGCGGCAGGAGGAGCTGGTCGGTCCGGTCTACAACCGGGCGGTGGCCGTGGTGGAGAAGCTGCGGCAGGATGGTGGCTACGCGATCGTCTTCGACGTGAGCAGCCAGGGATCGGCCATCGTCACGGCGGACCGGGCCCTGGATCTGAGCGACAAGGCGATCGCCGCCCTCAAGGCGCCGTCCAACTAGCGGCGCCCATGCTCGACATCGCCCGGATCGTCGCGTCCCTGCCGCACCGGTATCCGTTCCTGCTGGTGGACCGGATCCTGGAGATGGAGGGAAAGGAGCGGGTGGTAGGGCTCAAGAACGTGACCATCAACGAGCCCTTCTTCCAGGGACACTTCCCCGGGCATCCGATCATGCCGGGTGTCCTCATCGTGGAAGCGATGGCCCAGACCGGCGGAGTGCTGCTGCTCTCCCAGCTCGAGGCGCCGGAGACCAAGGTGGTCTACTTCATGGCGCTGGATGAGGTGAAGTTCCGCCGGCCCGTGGTACCGGGCGATCAGCTGCGCATGGAGGTCATGGTGGTGCAGAATCGCGGCGCCACCGTGCGCCTCGCCGGCAAGGCATTCGTGGACGGCAATCTGGTGGCGGAAGCCGGCATGATGGCGCGGATCATGGACCGCTAGGTTGGCCGCAGCACTGCGTTTACATTTCGCCCCTGCACACTTCTTCGGAGCAGGGCGTGGCGCGCAGGGGCAGTACCCACAGGCTCATGCGATGGCTCTGGACCAGTCGGCGGCTTGACGCCCGGCTGGCGCGGCTGGCCCTGTTGCCGGCCGCCGGACTCTGGCGTGGTACGACCCTCCTTCGCGATTCCGCCCTCCGGCGCACTCCGCCCTCCTCCCGCTCCTTCGACATCCCCGTCATTGCCCTCGGCAACCTCACGGTCGGCGGGTCCGGCAAGGCACCGGTCCTGGCCTGGCTGGCCCGGCACCTCGGCGCCAACCACTGCCGTCCCGGCATCGCACTTCTGAATGCGCCGGCCGCGCGGGCCGCGGCGCTGGGCCACGCTGCGCCGGAAGCGATGGTGCGGTCAGGCGGCACACCGATGAGTGCCGTGGACGCCGTGCGGCTTGCCGGCGCCGATGTCGCGCTGCTGGATACCTCGCTGCCGTGGCGTGGACCGAGGGCCGATTTCGGGATTGCGGTCATCGGCGCGGAAACCGGGCGCGCCGTGCGGTGGCCGCTTCCGGCCGGCCCGTGGCGGGAATCCTGGCGCGTGCTCGGACAGGCGGACGCCGTGATCGTGACGCGCCGCCGTGCGACGGCGGAGGCGGCTTCTGACCTGGCGGCGCGGCTCGCGTCGCACACCCGCGGTCCGATTGCGATCGCTCACCTCGGCGTTCGCCACCTGGAAGGCCTTGTTTCCCGCACGGAGCACCCGGCAAGCGCACTCGCGGGACGTCGGGTCGTGGCGGCGTCCGGCAGTGCTGATCCCGGCGCGTTCGTGGCGCAGGTGAAGGCGGCCGGCGCCGCCGTGCAGGTCGCGCAGTGGGAGGCGGCGGACGACCTGCGGGACGAGGATGTGGCATGGCTGGCCCACGCCGCCCGGCGCGCGGATTTCGTGGTGATTTCGGAGCAGGACGCCGTGCGGCTCCGCGACCGCTGGCCGGCCCGGGTGGCGGAGCCGCTCGTCGCGGTGCTGGACCTTACCTGGGAACGGAACGGCGAGCCGCTGCTCGCCGCGCTCGATGCTGCAGTGGCGTCAGCGGTGGATCGCTGACGCGTGGTGTTCACCTCGCAGGACTCAACCCTTGCCGGAGCCGATTCCGGAGCATCCATGACCAGTCCCGAAACTTCGCCCGCCCGCCGCATCATCCGGCCCGACAAGGACCATTTCCTCGCCGAGGACAATCCCTTCGAGGCCATGATGTCACGGTTCGACTACGCCGCCGAAAAGCTGAACCTCGACGCCGGCTTGTACAAGCTGCTCCGGAAGGCGGAGAAGCAGATCACGGTGTCGGTCCCGGTGATGCGGGACAGCGGCGAACTCGAGGTGTACACCGGCTACCGGGTGCTGTACAACACCTCGCGGGGGCCGGCCAAGGGCGGAATCCGGTTCGACCTGAACGTCACGCTGGACGAGGTCACCGCCCTCGCGGCCTGGATGACGTGGAAGTGCGCCATCGTGAACATTCCCTTCGGCGGCGCCAAGGGCGGCGTCATCTGCGATCCGGCGGAGATGTCGGCCGGGGAGCTGGAGCGGCTCACGCGGCGCTACACCTCCGGCATCATCGAGGTGCTGGGCCCCGATTCCGACGTCCCGGCGCCCGACGTGAACACCAACGAGCGGGTGATGGCCTGGATCATGGATACCTATTCCATGCACAAGCGCCACACCGTGACGGCGGTGGTGACCGGCAAGCCGGTCTCCATCGGCGGCTCCCTGGGACGCCGCGAGGCGACCGGCCGGGGGTGCATGTTCGTCACCCGCGAGGCGCTCAAGCGCCACGGCATTCCGATGGCCGGCGCGCGGATCGCCGTGCAGGGGTTCGGCAACGTCGGCTCGGTCGCCGCGAACCTCCTGCAGCAGCAGGGCGCGCGCATCGTGGCGGTGAGCGACAAGTCGGGCGGGCTCTACACCGAACAGGGCCTCGACATCCCGGACGTGCTGGACTACGTCAAGAAGCACCGGCTGCTGGCCGGCTATCCGCGGGCGCAGGCGCTGAGCAACGAGGAACTGCTGACCGTGCCCTGCGAGGTGCTGCTCCCGGCGGCGCTCGAGAACGTCATCACCAGCAAGAATGCGCGGAACATCCAGGCCCGGATCATCTGCGAGGGTGCCAACGGCCCGACCACCGCGAATGCCGATCGTATCCTGGACGAGAAGGGCGTGTTCGTGATCCCGGACATTCTCGCCAACGCCGGCGGCGTGACGGTGAGCTACTTCGAGTGGGTGCAGGACCGGGGCGGTTATTTCTGGGATGAGGAGACGGTGAACTCGCGCCTCGAGCGGATCATGGTGCAGTCGTTCGACCAGGTCACCGGCATGGCCGATCGCTACGGGGTGAGCAACCGGATCGGCGCGTACATGCTGGCCATCGAACGCGTGGCGGAGGTGCACCGGCTCCGCGGGATGTATGCCTGATGCAGATGACACTCCTCGCCGTGGGCCGGCTGCGGCCGGCCTACCGCGAGGCGTGTGACGAGTACCTCAAGCGGCTGGGCCGGTACGCCGATCTGCGCGAACTCGAGGTTCGCGAAGCGTCGCGGGCGCCCACGCCCGATGTCCAGCGCCGGGAGGAAGCGGAGCGGCTCGAGGCGCGGATCCCGGACGGGGCCGCGCTGGTGTGCCTCGCGCGCCAGGGCCGGGGCTGGTCGAGCGCGGAACTGGCGCGACGGCTGGATGCGTGGAGGCTGGCCGCCCGTCCGGTGGCGCTCGTCATCGGCGGCTCGCACGGGCTCGCGGACCCGTTCCTCGCGCGCGCCGGCGCGCTGTGGAGCCTCGGGCCGCTCACGCTGCCGCATGAACTGGCGCGGGTGATCGTGCTGGAACAGGTGTACCGCGCCTGGACCATCCTGAAAGGCGAGCCGTACCACAAGGCCCGCCCCGACCGGTAGCCGCCGGTGCCGGAATGGTTCGAGGCGTGGTTCAACGACGACTACCTTGCGCTCTACCCGCATCGTGACGATGCCGATGCCGAACGGCTGGTGGCGGCGCTCCGGGACCGGCTGCCGTGGCATCTGGGCATCCGGGTACTGGACGTGGCCTGCGGACCGGGACGCCATGCCCGCGCCTTCGAGGAGGCGGGGGCGCTGTGTTTCGGCGTTGACCTGTCCATGGTCCTGCTGCGGCGTGCACGCCTCGTGACCGACTCGGCACTGATGCGGGCCGACATGCGGGCCCTGCCGGTGCGCGCCGGCTCCATGGACCTCACGGTCAATCTCTTCACCAGCTTCGGCTATTTCGACGAGGACGCGGAGCACCGGGAGGCGCTGGCCGGGATGGTGCGCACGGTGCGGAGCGGAGGATGGTTCGTGCTCGATTTCCTGAACGCCGACATGGTGCGGTCGTCACTCATCGCCGAAGAGACGCTCTCGCTGCATGGCACGCCCGTGGCGGTGCACCGGCGCCTGGCGGACGGCGGTCGCTACGTGCACAAGTCCCTCACGACCGGCGACGGCCGCGCCTGGTTCGAGCGGGTGCGCCTCTTCGAGGCTGACGAGCTGGAGGCGATGCTGGAAGCGGCCGGCGTGCAGGTGCAGATCCGGATGGGCAACTACGACGGATCGCCGCCCGCGCCCCGGCAGCCGCGGCTGGTCCTGGCCGGAGTGGTCGCATGAGCTTCCGCCTGGTGGCGACGCCGCTGCATGCGCCGATGCGCCGCCCGGCTGAACGGCAGGACGCGATCGCGTCTGCCGTCGCCGCCGCGATCATTCCGGCCGCCGGCACCGGTCCGGCCCTCGAACGCCTGCGGGCACCGGGCGCCCTCACCGTCACCACCGGCCAGCAGCCGGCGCTCTTTCTGGGCCCGCTCTACACTCTGCACAAGGCGCTGTCCGCGGCCGCGCTGGCGGCCGCCCTGGAGGCACGCTGGCAGCGGCCGGTCGTTCCGGTCTTCTGGCTCGCGGGGGACGACCACGACTGGGAGGAAGCCCGCAGCGCAGCATGGATCGGGGACCGGGGCGGGCTCGAGACGGCATCGCTCCGGCATCGGCCGGCCAGTGCGCCCATGGCCCCGCTCGCGCGTGAGCTGCTGGGGCCCGAAGTGGCCGACGCGCTCCGCCGCTTCTCCGAGACCACGGGCCAGAGTGCCACGGGCAGGGATGTGGTGGAACTGCTGGCCAGGCACTTTCAGCCCTCAGCCACCGTGTCGGCGGCGGTCGGCGGCGCCATCGCCGAGCTCCTCGCGCCGCTCGGAATCCTGGTGCTGGACAGCACGCATCCGGCGTTCAAGCAGGCCGCAGCGCCATTTCTCCTCGAGGCACTGGCACAGAGCCGGCGCCTGAACGCTGCGTTGAACACGCGGCATGCGGAGCTCCTCGCGGCGGGCCGGGATCCTGGCGTGGCCCCTGACGATGCGGCGACCCTGGTGATGCTCGACGGCGAGGGTGGTCGTGACCGGCTGCTGCTCACCGATGGCGGATACCGGCTCCGCCGTGCACGATCCCCGCTCAGCCAGTCCGAGATCGAAGGCATCGCCGAACGGGAACCGATGCGGCTGTCCGCCAATGTCCTGCTGCGCCCGGTGCTGGAGAGCCGGCTGCTGGCGAGCGTGGCCTATTGCGCCGGGCCGGGCGAGCTCCGCTACCTGGCACTGGCCCGGGCGACTTTCGACGTGATGGGTGTGCCTCGCCCGGCACCGGTGCCACGGTGGTCGGGCATTATCGTGGATTCCTACGTGGACCGGGTGGCCGATCGGTTCGGGGTGTCGCTCGCGGAACTCACGGACCCGGCAATCAACGTCCTGAACCGCGCCGTACGCGACCGGCTGCCGGAGCCGGTCGTCGACGCGCTGAGACGCCTGCGTGAGGTGTCGGATACGACACTCGGTGAACTGGCCCGGCAGGCGGAGACACTTGATCCCACCCTGGTCCGCTCCGCCCAGGGTTCCGCCCGGCGGGTGGATTTCGAGGCCGGGAAAATCGAGCGACGCTTCGTGAGGAACCTCAAACGCCGGCATGCCATCGAGCTGTCCCAGCTCGAGCGGGCCCGGACGGCGGTCCTGCCAGGCGGCAAGCCGCAGGAGCGCGTCATCTCGCTGGCGGGCGCGCTCGCCCAGCACGGCCGGCCGCTCATGGCGTCGGTGCTGGAGGCGGCCGCCGACTTCTATCGCACGGCCCTTGAAGGGTCGCCAGCTCCCGCGTAGACTCGGGCACCATGTGGATCATCGCACTCGTCCTGCTGCTGGCTTTGCTCATCCCGATCCTGGGCATCCTTCTGGATTCCCCGATCGGGCGCGCGCTCGCGCGCCGGCTCGAAGGGCCGGAGCAGGGGCCGCCCGAACTCGCGGAGCTGGCCCGGAAGGTGGAGCTGCTCGAGGCCGAAGTGGATGATCTGACACGAAGCGTGGATGCGCTCAAGGAAGACAATGCCTTTCTGCAGCGCCTGATCGAGGACGCGCCGATGCGGCCGCCGCTGCCGCCAGGCGGCGGAACCTGAGCCCGCGCCGCCGCACGCCGGCGGTGATGGTGGCTGCCGGCATCCTGGCGAGCCGGGTTGTCGGCTTTCTGCGTGGCGCCGCGATCGCCCATTTTCTGGGAGCCGGCGGCGCCGCAGACGCCTGGCAGGCCGCCTTCCGCATTCCCAACTTCCTCCAGAATCTGTTCGGCGAAGGCGCCTTGTCCGCGTCGTTCATCCCGGTCTACGCCGGGCTCCTGGGGCAGAATCGCAGGGACGACGCCCGCCGGGTCGCCGGTGCGGTGGCCGCACTGCTTGCCCTCGTGGTCTCCGTCCTGGTGCTGGCCGGTGTCCTGCTCACGCCATTCCTCATCAATGCGATCGCGCCCGGATTCACGGGCGCGCGGCGCGAGCTCGCCATCACGCTCGTGCGGATCGTGTTCCCCGGCACCGGCCTGCTGGTGCTGTCGGCCTGGTGTCTCGGCATCCTCAACAGCCACGGCAGGTTCTTCCTGTCGTACGCCGCCCCCATCGCCTGGAATGCGGCGATCATTGCGGCCCTCGTGGCGTTCGGCTTCGGCCATACGCCGGAACGGCTCGCCGTCTACGCCGCATGGGCTTCCGTGGCCGGCAGCCTGCTCCAGATGGCGGTGCAGCTGCCATGGGTCCTGAAGCTGATGGGCGGCGTGCGGCTGACGCTGGCCCGCCGCGACCCCGATGTGCGCGACGTCGTCAGGAATTTCGGTCCGGCCTTCGTGTCGCGCGGGGTGACGCAGATCTCCGCCTATCTCGACACCTTGATCGCCTCCTTCCTGCCGCTTGGTGCCGTGGCCAACCTGGCGTACGCGCAGATGCTCTACACCCTCCCGGTGAGCCTCTTCGGCATGTCGGTGTCGGCGGCCGAATTGCCCGCCATGTCGAGTGCCGTTGGCCATGAGTCCTCCGTGCACGAGTATCTCCGGACACGCCTCGCGCGCGGACTCCGGCAGATCGCCTACTTCGTGGTGCCATCGGCGGTGGCCTTCCTCGCCCTCGGGCAGGTGCTGGCCGCCCTGCTGTTCCAGAGCGGGCGGTTCACGCACCGGGACAGCGTGACGGTCTGGAGCATCCTCGCCGGATCGGCGGTGGGGCTCCTCGCCGGGACCCTCGGCCGCCTCTATTCCTCCACGTTCTATGCGCTGCGCGACACCAGGACGCCGCTCCGCTACGGGCTGGTGCGCGTGGGGCTCACGGTGGCGCTCGGGTGGTTTGCGGCCCTCCGGCTGCCGGGGCTGCTTGGCCTCGATGGACGATGGGGAGCTGCCGGCCTCACCGCGTCTGCCGGTCTCGCCGCGTGGGTGGAGTTCCTCCTCCTTCGGCGGGGGCTCAACCGGCGGATCGGCCGGACCGGCGTGCCGCTGGGCCTGCTCGGCCAGCTCTGGCTGGCGGCACTGCTCGCGGCCGCCGCCGCGTGGGCGGAACTTCACTGGCTCCAGCTACCCGGTCCCAAGCTCGGCGGGGTCGTGATCACGGGAACCTTCGGGCTGGTGTATCTGTTGGCGACGAGGGCGCTGGGAGTTCCCGAGGCGCGCGCCTTCACCGATCGTTTCCGCTCATGACCGCTCCGTCCGACCTGCTTCAGCGCAAGCTCGACACCCTGCCCGACACGCCCGGCGTCTATCTCTGGAAGGACATGGCGGGAGCCATCCTGTACGTCGGAAAGGCCAAGCGCCTGTCCAGCCGGGTACGCAGCTATTTCACGGCGGATCCCGCCGACAGCCCGAAGAACCGGCTGCTCGTGGAACAGATCGCCGACGTCGAGACCATCGTGGTGCCCGACGAGGCGCAGGCGCTGGTACTGGAAAACAACCTGATCAAGGAGTACCGGCCCCGCTTCAACGTCGTCCTCAAGGACGACAAGAGCTATCCCTCCATCGCCGTGACGCTGAGGGAGCCGTTCCCGCGCGTGCTGGTGACGCGCCGCCTCGACATTCCGGGGGCCCGGTACTTCGGCCCGTTCACCGACGTGGGGCTCCTGCGGCGGACCCTGGCCATCATCCGCCGCCTGTATACCGTGCGAAGCTGTCCGGATGACATCCCGCGGGAACGCCGTGAGCGCCCCTGCCTGGACTACCACATCGGGCGATGCAAGGCCCCGTGCGTCGGGTGGCAGAGCGAGGCCGACTACCGCGCGATGATCGGCGAGGTGCTCGCCTTCCTGGAAGGGCACACGGTGGACGTCCGGGAGCGGGTCCGGACCGCCATGTTCCAGGCCGCGGAGCGCGAGGATTTCGAGCGGGCGCAGGATCTGCGCGACGCCCTCCGGTGGCTGGAGCGTCTCGAAGCGCCTCCTGCCGTCGAGGTGATCGGCACCGGCGACGCGGATGTCATCGGTTACGCCCGCGATGGCGATGACGCCGTGGGCGTCCTGCTCCGGGTGCGCGCCGGGCGTGTGATCGGCCGGGAGCACCGGTTCCTGGAAGGCGTCGAAGGCGAACCGGACGAGGCGATCCTGTCGGCCTTTCTGGTGCGCTATTACGTCACGCTGGACGACCGCGCGCGACGAGTCGTCCTTCCGATGACCCCGCAGGATTTCGACTCGCTGCACTCGCTGCTTCCCGAGGCCCGCTGGATGCTGCCGCAGCGCGGGACCGCCGCACGCTGGCTGGGCCTCGCCGACGACAACGCGCGGCATCTCATGGAAAGCCTGCGGATCGAGTCCTTCGAGACCGAGGAGCGCGCCGAAGATCCGGTCTATGCCCTGGGGCGCGACCTCGGGCTCGGCGCCGTGCCGCGGAGCTTCGTGTGCGTTGACATCAGCCACAACCAGGGCCGCGATATCGTGGGGTCGCTGGTCTGGTTCGAGGCCGGCCGGCCGAAGAAGAGCGAGTACCGGCGCTACCGGATCAAGGGACTCGCGGAGCAGGATGACTTCGCCGCCATTCACGAAGTGGTCCACCGTTTCCTCACGCGCCGGCGCGACGAAGGCCAGCGCCTGCCCGATCTCATGGTGATTGACGGCGGCAAGGGCCAGCTCGGCGCCGCGCTGGCGGCGGCTGGCGAACTCGGCTTCGGTGAGATTCCGATCGTGAGCCTGGCCAAGAAGGAGGAGGAGGTCTTCATTCCCGGCCGCCCGGAGAGCCTGCGGCTTGGACGCCGTGCCCCCTCGCTGCGCCTTCTCCAGCGCGCCCGGGACGAAGCCCATCGGTTCGGGCTCTCGTACAGCCGGAAACAGCGCAGTGCCCGCATCATCACCTCCGAGCTGCTGAACATTCCTGGCATCGGCGCGTCACGCCGCCGCACCCTTCTGGAGCGCTTCGGCAGCCTGGCTGGCGTGCGCACGGCTACGGTCCAGGAGATCGCCGCGCTCCCGGGATTTTCCGATGCGCTTGCCTCTCGCATTCACGAGCATCTGCAATCATGAACATCGGTACGTTCGACTGGACCCTTGAATGCCCGGCATGCGGTGCCACCGCCGCGCCGGATGGCCTGCCCACGCTCTGTCCGTCGGGCCATCCCTGGCTGGTGACGTACCCCAGCCGCACCTGGTCGCTGCAGGACCGGGCTGCCATCCGGCGGGGGAGCAGCATGTGGCGCTTCAGCGCGATGCTGCCGGTGCGGAACGGGGAGGCTCCGGTTTCATTGGGCGAGGGGGACACCCCCCTGGTCCACGTGCCGCGCACCGGTGCACAGCTGGGCTGCGCGGGCCTGTGGATCAAGGACGAAGGAGTCAACCCGACCGGCTCCTTCAAGTCGCGCGGACTCTCGGCGGCGGTGACCCGCGCCGCCGCTGGCGGGGCGGTAGGCCTCGTCCTGCCGACAGCGGGGAACGCGGGAGTGGCCGCCAGCGCCTACGGCGCCCGGGCCGGACTTCCCGTCAAGGTGTTTGCACCCCGGAGCACGCCACCCACCTTGCTCGCCCAGATCCGGCTGTTCGGCGGTGACCTGGAGCTGGTTGACGGCCATATCGGCGACTGCGGCCGGAAGGCGCGTGCGTTCAGCACCGAGCACGGATACTTCGATGTCTCGACCCTGAAGGAGCCCTACCGGATTGAAGGCAAGAAGACGCTGGGGCTCGAGCTCGCCATGCAGCGGAACTGGGCGCTGCCTGATGCCATCATCTATCCCACCGGCGGCGGGACCGGGCTCATCGGCATGTGGAAGGCATTCCGCGAGCTGCACCAGATCGGCTGGGTGACCGGCAACCTTCCTCGGCTCTACAGCGTGCAGAGCAGCGGCTGTGCTCCAGTGGTGCGCGCCTTTACCGACGGGCGGGACGGGGCGGAGCCATGGGAGCATCCGGAGACGGTTGCCAGCGGGCTTCGGGTCCCGGGACCGATTGGCGACCGCCTCATGCTGCGAGCCATTCGCGAGACGGGCGGCGCCGCGGTTGCGGTCAGCGATGCCGACCTGGTCCAGGCCGCTGCCGATGTGTCTGCCCGCGAGGGGCTCGACATCTCCCCCGAAGGCGGCGCCGCGCTGGCGGCGGTCCGGCATCTGATCGGGAGCGGTGGGATCACATCGGATGAGACGGTCGTGGTGTTCAATACCGGGGCGGGGTGGCTCTACCGCGGCTCCTGATTGCAGGGGTGTGCCAAGCGGGGCATCTTTCGGGACATGTCTGGGAAGTTTGTGATCATTGATCCGGCGGCCGGCGTCAGCGGTGACATGCTGCTCGGTGCGCTCATCGGTGCGGGAGCCGATCCCGCCTGGCTCAGGGGCCTGCCGGCGCGGCTGGGCATTCCCCAGGTCACCGTCGTCATCAGCGACGTGGATCGCGCCGGTATCCGGGCGACGAAGGTTACGGTCGAGCTCCCCGGCGGGGTCCACGAAGGGCCGGGAGAGGCCCACGGCCATGTCCATCACGCGCATGGCCCGGAACCGCATCCCCATGGGCATGGGTCCCATTCGCATCGCCATGTCGGCGAGTTGCTTCGCCTGGTGAATGCGGCCCCGCTTTCGGCCTGGGTGCGCGAGCGGGCCGAACGGACGTTTCGTCTTCTTGCCGAGGCGGAGGGCCGGATTCACGGAATGGCCCCTGAGGACGTGGCGCTGCATGAAGTCGGCGCGCTGGACGCCCTCGTGGACATCGTCGGAGTGGTCGAGGGATTCGAGCAGCTGGGCGTATCGCGGATTCATCACGGTCCCGTGGCTCCCGGACATGGCTGGGTGACGGCGGCACACGGGGTCATGGCGGTGCCGACGCCGGCCACCGCTCTTCTGCTCGAAGGGATGACGCTCGAGACCGATGGTCCGGCGCAGGGAGAGGCGACCACACCGACCGGAGCCGCGCTGCTTCGGGCGCTGAGCAGCGGAGCCCCACCGGCGGCCTGGCGACTCGCTGGAGCCCCGGCCTACGGGGCGGGCGAGCGCAACCCGGCCGGATACGCCAATGTCGTCCGCCTGCTCCTGGCCGACCCGGCCGACGAGGCTGCCGAGATCGTGGTGCTCGCCACCGACGTGGACGACCTGAGCCCCGAATTTCTGGAGCCGGTACGCGAGGCACTCACCGAGGCCGGTGCGGTGGATGTCCAGGTCTGGTCCACCATGGGCAAGAAGGGACGGGTCTCCTTTCGTATCGAGGCCCTGGCGCCGCCTGATCGCCGTGAGGCCGTTGGCCAGGCCCTGTTGCAGCACAGTACGACCATCGGGCTCCGCTGGTGGCGGGCGGCGCGCACCACCCTGGAGCGACGGGAAGTGCTCACCCGCGCGGAGGACGGTTCTCCCGTCCGGCTGAAGGTCGTGCAAGCTCCAGACGGCTTGAGGAGCAAGCCGGAACTTGATGATATTCAGGCAGTTGCACGGGCCACTGGACGCCCGGCGTATCAGGTGGCAAGGGAGTTGCAAGATCACCCCGCGCGCCCCGGCACTGCGGCCGGGCGCGGATCCGCGAACTCGAAGTCAGAGGAATGACGATGCGAATCGGCGCAGCAGTTCTGGTGCTCGGCCTCGTGCCCGGCATCGCAGCCGCACAGGATTCCACCAAGGCGATGACGGTCCAGGAGCGTGTGGCCGCCGCCATGCGCGTGGCCTACCGGAAGATGGACGCGGCCGAGTGCTCGGCGGACAAGGGCCTGCATTTCAAGGTCAGCTCCGCCAAGGTCTACCTCAAGACCGGCATCGAAACCTCGATCGACGAGAACAAGAATCGCGCGCTCGCCAGCGGCGAGCGGGTGGCGCTCGAGGCCATCACCCAGAACGGGCAGGACAAGAGCGCCGGCGCCTGGTACTATCTGGGCCGGATCTACCTGCAGAAGGGCGATGTGGTCGGCGCCGACAGCGCGTTCAAGCGTGCCGTGGCACTCGCCCCCGATTGCGCGAGCGACGTGGACAAGTACCGCCACACCGCGTGGATCGCCCTGATCAATCCCGGCATCGAGTTCCTGAAGGCGGAGAAGCCCGATTCGGCGCAGGCCTGGTTCACGCTGGCGAACCGGATGTACGGCGGCGCGCCGCATGCCTATTACTACTCGGCCACGATCGCCTTCGACCGGAACGACATGCCCACGGCGCTGGCCTACTTCGATTCGGCGCTCGCGGTGCCGGCCGATCCCAAGAACGCCGACATCGTCGAGCAGGCGTCGTTCAACAAGGCGGTGGTGCTCCTGCGGATGAACCGTGCGCCGGAGGCGGTGGCGCTGCTCCAGGGGTTCGTGGCCAAGCACCCCGATGACATCAACGCCAAGAAGGCGCTGATGTCCGCCTACCAGTCCGCCAACATGCCGGACAGCGTGAATGCCATCGCGAAGCAGCTGGAGGCCGCCGGCGAGACAGTGGCCCGCACGACCGACACGGTCGCGGCGAAGTCGCCGTTCAACGACGCCGCCAACGCCTTCAATGCCCAGAAGTGGGACGAGGCCGCCCGCATCGCGCAGCAGGTCGTCGCGACCGAGCCGTACAACCGGGACGCGCTCTACATGCTGGTGGCCTCCGAGTATCAGCTCAAGAAGGGCGCCGAGCTGGTCCGCTACGGCAAGCAGTTCGTCGGACTCGACCCGGCCAGTGAGTCGGGGCTGCAGATGCTGGGCTACGGCTACAACCTGACGCGGGACAGCAGGAATGCGGTGGCGACGCGCATCCAGCTCAACGGGCTGCCGTTCGGCATCAGCGGCGCGAGCCTGACCCCGACGGACGGCGGCGCCACCTTCACGGCCAAGGCCACCGGCCGGACCGCGACCGATGCGACCGCCAAGCCCGTCGCCCCACATGCCGCGACGCTGGTGGTGGAGTTCCTGAACTCCGACGGCGCGGCGGTCGCCACGTCCGAGGTGGCCGTTCCGGCGCTGAAGACCGGCGAGACCTTCGACGTGAGCGCCGCGGGACAGGGCAGCGGCATCGTCGCATGGCGGTATCGCATCAAGTGAAGTCGCCCGGGGAGGCGGCATGACGGGCGTCCAGTCGGGCCCGGAGGGGCTCACCACCACGCGCGCGCCGTTCATCGAGCGCGCGCAGGCCCGAGGTGAGCTCTACATCCATCAGCCGTACGAGCTCTATTCCGAGGCCAACCACGAGGCGTGGCGACGCCTCTTCGCCCGGATGGAAGACCGCTGGCGCCGGTATGCCAATCCCCGCTTCCTCCAGGGCATCGACAACCTCTGCCTGGACCCGGCGCGGGTCCCGCGGCTCGATGACGTGAACCGGTTCCTGAGCCCGCTCACCGGCTTCAGGGCCAAGGCGGTGAGCGGGTACGTCCCGGCCTTCCGGTTCTTCGACTGCCTTCGCAGCCGGGAATTTCCCACGACCATCACGATCCGGGACGGAAGCACGCTCGATTACCTCCCGGAGCCCGACATCTTCCACGACATCGCCGGTCATGTGCCCATGCACACCGACCGCGCCTTTGCCGACACGCTGGTGCGCTTCGGGGACTGCGCCCACACCGCGGCGGAGATCGTGGCCGGCATCCCGGACGAGCAGGAGCGCATCCGGCGCATGACCAGCATCCAGAAGGCGCTGGCGCGTTTCTTCTGGTTCACGATCGAATTCGGCCTCATGCGGGATGGCGCCGCGCTCAAGGTCTACGGCAGCGGGCTCCTCAGTTCCTACGGCGAGATCGCCCACGCGATCGACTCACCCGAGGTGCAGCGCTACCCGGTCCGGCTCGAGTGGGTCGTCAACCAGTACTTCGAGATCGACCACTACCAGCCGCTGCTGTTCATCGTGGACTCCTTCGAGCATCTCTACGAACTGGTCGGGACGCTGGAGCAGTGGATGCGGGAAGGACGCCTGGACAATGTCTCTCCCGGGGAACCGGCGGTGAGCGAGCCCGACCTGCGCAGCTTCCTCGAGGCGGCCGAAGCGTAGCAGCCGGCCGCGACGCTTGACACCGTGCCGGCGTTCCCGGCATCTTCCGCGCCCGTTGCGGGAGTAGCTCAGTTGGTAGAGCTCCAGCTTCCCAAGCTGGCTGTCGCGGGTTCGAGTCCCGTCTCCCGCTCTGATCGCCGCCCGGCCCCGGGCGGCGATCGTGTTTTCCACCCTCGGCACGATCTCACCGTCGGCGCCGAAGTGCTGGCAAGAGTTGAAGTTATCGGCGACTTAAAGTATTTTGTGAAGTCGCGAAGCGGAGAGAGCATTCATGGTGAAGGTCACGCAGGTGCATCCCGAGGGGCTGGGCGCCGAACTGGGACTTGGTCCCGGTGCGGAGCTGCTCGCCATCAACGGCCGGGAGCTGCATGACTTTCTGGACTGGGAATTCCTCTCGGCGGAGGAGGCGTTCGAGCTGGCGGTGCGCCAGCCCGATGGCCAGGAGGTCCTGTTCGACATCGAACGCCCGCTCGAGGAGCCCTTCGGCCTGACGCTGGAGCCGCCCAGGGTTCGTCGCTGCGCCAACCGCTGCGACTTCTGCTTCGTGGATGGCCTCCCGCAGGGGCTTCGTCAGGGGCTCTACATCCGGGACGATGACTATCGCCTCTCCTTCCGGTACGGCCACTTCGTGACGATGACCAATCTCAAGGACTGGGACATCGCCCGGATCATCGAGTACCGCCTCTCGCCCCTCTACGTATCGGTCCACGCCACCGATCCGGTGACACGGAAATACATCCTTCGGAATCCCGGCGCCGCCGACATCCTGCCGCTCCTCACCCAGCTGGCGGGGCACGGGATCGTGTTCCATACCCAGGTGGTGATGTCGCCCGGCGTGAACGATGGCATGGTGCTCGAGCGGACCCTGGCGGACCTCTACGCCATGGGACCGGCAGTGCTCAACTGTTCGGTCGTGCCCGTGGGACTCACCGAATTCAGCAAGCACCACCTGGTGCGCGAGCCCACGGCGGAGGAGTGCCGTGCCGCCATCGGGATCGTGGAGGCGTGGGAGCAGCGGGCCCGCCGGGAGCGGGGCGCCACATGGGCCTTCGGCGCGGATGAGCTCTACAACCGGGCCGAACTGCCGCTTCCTCCCGAGAGTGCCTACGGCAGCTTCGAGCAGGTGGAGAATGGCGTGGGAGCCGTCCGGTTCCTCCAGCGCCAGGTACGGGAGGACCGTCACCTGTTCCGGGCATGGTCCGGGCTCCGGGTGGGCGTGGTGACCGGCACCGCCATGGCGCCGCTGATGCCGGAAGTGCTGGCCGACATCCAGGCCGCATCGGGCGCGGACCTGCGGCTGATACCGGTCACGAACTCGCTCTTCGGGTCCACCGTCACCACGGCGGGACTTCTGCCCGGGCGGGCCATTGCGGAGGCGCTGGCTGGCCACCGCGACCTGGATCTCGTCCTCCTGCCGGGCGAAGCGGTCAACGACGACGGGCTGTTCATGGACGACATGAGATTCGCCGACCTGGCCGCGGCGAGTGGCGTGGAGGTCCGGCTTTCCAAGCGCTTCTCCGACGCCCTTCCGCTGGCGACGGCCGCATGAGCAAGCCCACGGTGGCCATCGTGGGGCGCCCCAACGTCGGCAAGTCCACGCTGTTCAACCGCATCATTGGCGGCCGCCGGGCAATCGTGTCGGAACGGCCCGGCACCACGCGGGACCGGCACTTCGGCGATGCCGAATGGGGTGGGCGCCGGTTCTGGCTGGTGGACACCGGCGGGCTGGTCCCCGGGTCCGACGAGGCAATGGACCGGGCGATCGCGCGGCAGGTCGAGTTCGCGCTCGACGAGGCGGACGTGATCGTCTTCCTTACGGATGGACGCGAGGGCGTGCATCCGATCGACCACGCCGTCGCGGAGCGCCTCCGCAAGTCCGGGCGGCCGGTGGTGCTGGCGGTGAACAAGCTCGACAACCTTGAGCGTGCGACCGAGCAGTACGATTTCTACCGCCTCGGGTTCGGCGAGCCGCTCGGCGTTTCGGCGGCGGCAGGGAAGGGCAGTGGCGATGTGCTCGACGCCATGGTCGCCCTGCTGCCCCCGCGATCCGCCGCCGAGGATGAAGACGCCGTCGCGGTGGCGGTGGTGGGGCGGCCCAACGTCGGCAAGTCATCCCTCGTCAACCGCCTCCTCGGCGAGGAACGGCACGTCGTGTCGCCCGAGGCGGGCACCACGCGCGATGCGGTGGACTCGGTGCTCCGCTATCACGGCCGGGCTCTCAACTTCATCGATACCGCGGGCCTCAGGAAGCGCTCGAAGGTGGCCGATGACCTGGAGTTCTACTCCACGCTCCGGACCGAACGTGCCGTGGAGCGGGCCCAGGTGTGCGTGCTGGTGGTGGATGCGCACGTCGGCCTGCATGCGCAGGATCTCCGGATCGCCACCCAGGCGTGGGATCGCGGCACCGGACTGGTGATCGTGGTGAACAAGTGGGACCTGGTCGAGGAGAAGGACGCGCAGACTGCGCGTCGGGGCGAGCTGATCGTCAGGGAGCGCGCGCCGTTTCTCGAGCACGTCCCGTTTCTCTACGTCTCCGCACTCACCGGCCAGCGGGTGCACCAGCTGCTCGATCTCATCCTGGCGGTGGCGGAGGAGCGCGACAAGCGGGTGCAGACCGCGGAGGTGAACCGTGTTCTCGAGGCACTGATCGCCCGGAACAGCCCGCCGCAGAAGCCCGGCGAGGAAGTGAAGCTGCTCTACGCCTCGCAGGTGGGCACGGCGCCGCCGACCTTCGCCATCGTGAGCAACCGGCCGGATGACGTCCCGGAAGGCTACCAGCGGTACCTCGTGAACGGCTTCCGGAGTGCCTGGGGGTTCGCCGGGTCGCCGCTCCGGCTCCGGTTCACGGCACGGGGATCGAAACGGCGATGAGCGCCCGCCTGCTGGCGCTGGTCGCCTCCTATCTGCTGGGCGCCATTCCCACCAGCCTGATCGTGGGACGGCTGTTCCGCGGCATCGATCTCCGGAAACACGGCAGCGGAAACCTGGGCGCCACCAATGTCTACCGGACGCTGGGGCCGAAGTTCGCGATTCCGGTCGGGCTCTTCGACATGGCCAAGGGTGCGGTGCCGGTCATGGTCATCGCGCCCCTGGTCTCGGCATCGGCCTATTTCGCGATCGTCTGCGGGATCATGGCGGTCATCGGGCATGTCTTCTCGGTGTTCGTGGGCTTCAAGGGAGGGAAGGGAGTGGCCACGGCGTCGGGCGTGATGCTGGGCCTCACGCCGTGGGCCGTGCTCGTATCCTTCCTCGTCTGGGCCCTGATCGTCCGGCTGACGGGCTACGTCTCGCTCGGCAGCATCGTGAGTGCCCTGATCCTGCCGGTCGCCGCCTGGCTGCTGCATCCATCGGCCCGGCCGCTGATCTGGATCCAGGTGCTGGTGGCCGTGGCCATCGTCTGGCTGCACCGCGCCAACATCCGGCGCCTCCTCGCAGGGACCGAAAACCGGTTCGGCCGCCGAGGCCGCCAGGAACCCGCCGCATGACGACGGTGGCGGTGCTCGGCGCCGGCAGCTGGGGCACCACGCTCGCGAATCTCGTGAGCAACCAGGGACATGAGGTCCGGCTCTGGGCGTATGAGGCGGAGGTCGCCGCCGCCATCAACAGCCGTCACGAGAACCCGGTGTTCCTGCCGGACATGGCCCTGAACGAGGATCTGGTTGCCTTCGAGGATCCCGGAGAAGCTGTGGCCGGTGCCGCGATGGTGGTGTCGGCATCGCCGAGCCACGCGGTGCGGGCCGTGGTTCGCCAGGTTGCCGCCGCGGTCAGGCCGGATGTGACCGTAGTGAGCGCAACCAAGGGACTGGAAGACCCGTCCCTCCTGCGCATGTCGCAGGTGATCCACGAGAGCCTCCCCGATGCCCAGGTTGCGGTGCTGTCAGGGCCGAGCTTCGCAACGGAGGTCATGGAAGGGCAGCCGACCGCGGTAGTCGCAGCATCCGCCTCGGCGACCACGGCGCAGGCAGTGCAGGGCCTGTTTTCCACGCCCGCCTTCCGGGTCTACACCAACGACGACGTCATCGGCGTGGAGCTGGGCGGAGCGCTCAAGAACGTCATCGCCGTGGCCGCTGGCGTCCTCGAGGGGCTGGGCCTGGGCCAGAATCCCCGGGCGGCGCTCCTGACTCGCGGGCTGGCGGAGGTGACACGGCTCGGCGTGGCCCTGGGCGCAAAACCGGCGACCTTCGCCGGCCTGGCCGGCATGGGAGATCTCATCCTCACCGCGACCGGCAGCCTGAGCCGCAACCGGGCCCTTGGCATCGCGATCGCCCAAGGCGAGTCCCTGGAACGGTACCGGACCCGGCACCGCACCGTCGCGGAAGGAGCCAACACGTCGCATGCGGCGGTGCGCCTTGCCGCGCAGGCAGGGGTCGAGATGCCGATTGCGGAGGAGATTTGCGCCGTCCTGTTTGACGGCAAGCCCGCGCGCGACAGTGTGCGGGATCTCATGGAACGCGAACTGAAAGCGGAGCAATGGCGATGACAGCCAAGGCCTCAGCCGCGCCGCCCCGGCAGGAGTTCTTCTCGATCGGCGAAGTCTGCGCCCTTACCGGGCTCAAGCCCCACGTGCTGCGATACTGGGAAAGCCAGTTCCGCTTCCTGAGTCCGGCGAAGAACCGTTCCGGCAACCGGGTGTACAAGGCCCGGGAGGTCGAGTTCATCCAGCTGGTGAAGCACCTGCTCTACACCGAGAAGTACACGATCGAGGGCGCCCGCCAGCGGATCGACCAGGTCCGCCGCGGCGGCGAAATCAAGACGGCGGCCCGCGGCGCGCTCTCGGCCGAGACCATGCGGGACGTCCGGCAGGGGCTGAAGGAGGTGCTCGCGCTGCTCGATGGCAAGACACCGGCTGCCGGATGAACATCCTTTGCAGCAACGACGACGGCATTCTCGCGCCGGGGCTGGCCCTGCTGGTGGATGTCTGTCGCGCCGTCGGGGAAGTTACCGTGGTGGCGCCGGACCGGGAGCAGAGCGGCACCTCCCATTCCCTCACCCTGCATCGTCCGCTGCGGCCGACGCGGCGCCCCGACGGCGCGTACCAGGTGGATGGAACCCCGACCGACTGCGTGATGCTGGCCATGGAGGCCCTGATGCCGACCCGCCCGGACTTCGTCTTCTCGGGCGTGAATCACGGCCCCAACATGGGCGAGGACGTGCTCTATTCCGGTACGGTCAGCGCCGCGATGGAAGGAGTCATGCTCGGCGTCCCCGGAGTGGCGATTTCGTTCTCGGGACATCACCCCGAGACGATGGCCACCTACCGGGACCTGCTGGTGCGGCTGATCCAGCGCATCACGGCGCCGCGGGACTTCCCGCGCGACACGTTGCTGAACATCAACCTGCCCAACCGGCCGGCCGCCGAGGTGCGGGGTGTGCGGGTCACGCGGCTGGGCAGCCGCTATTTCAGCGATTCGCTCACCCGGATGCAGGATCCGTGGGGTCGCGAGATCGTCTGGATCGGCGGCGGCACCATCACGTGGACCGGTGGCCAGGAGAGCGATCACGCGGCGGTGGCGGACGGGTTCATCTCCGTCACTCCGATGCACATGGACCTCACCAACTACGGGCTGATCGAGACGGTGCGCAGCTGGGATCTGGCGTGACGGCATCGGGTCCGGCGGACGGGTTCGGCGGATACCGGATCAGGCTGATGGAGGCGCTGCGGGAGAAGGGCATCCGGGATCTCGCCGTGCTCCGCGCCATCGCCGAGGTACCGCGTCATCGGTTCGTGCCCGAATACCTTCAGCATCGGGCATACGACGATGCAGCGCTACCGATCGGAAACGGGCAGACCATCAGCCAGCCGTGGATCCAGGCCCGGTCACTCGAGGCTCTGGCGCTCACCGGCAGCGGCAGGGTGCTCGAGATCGGCACCGGATCGGGCTACCAGACCGCGCTGCTGAGCCGGCTGGCAGGCGCGGTGGTGAGCATCGAGCGCGTCCGGGCGCTGAGCGAACAGGCGCGCCGTGCCCTGGACGAGGGGGGCTTCCTCGACCATGTGCAACTGGTGGTGGGCGACGGCACGCTGGGCTGGGCGGCCCGCCAGCCGTACGAGGGGATCGTGGTGTCGGCCGCCTCGCCGGGAGCGCTCGAACCGCTGCTGGTTCAGCTGGAAGAAGGCGGGCGGCTGGTGGCCCCCGTCGGCGACCGCGACAACCAGGTGCTGACGCTCTATACCCGCACGGGCAGCGGGGTGGTCACGACCCCCCTCTCCGGCGCGCGGTTCGTTCCCCTGATCGGCCAGCACGGCTGGACCTGACCTGACCTGACCTGAACCGGGACCACCCATGGAGTTTCTTTCGCAGGTGCTCGATTTCTTCCTGCACCTCGATCATCACCTGGGCCAGATCATCGCCCGCTTCGGGACGGCGTCGTACCTCATCCTCTTCCTCATCGTCTTCGCCGAGACCGGGCTGGTGGTGACACCCTTCCTGCCAGGGGATTCGCTGCTGTTCGCGGCCGGCACGTTCGCGGCACTGGGGTCATTCGACATCGGGCTCCTGCTCCTGACGCTCGCCGTCGCCGCCGTTCTGGGCGACACGGTGAACTACTGGATCGGCCACCGGATCGGGGAGCGGGTCTTCAGCGGACGGGTGCGGTTCCTCAGGGAGGAGCACCTTCGGCGCACCCAGGCGTTCTACGAGCGGCACGGGGGCAAGACCATCGTGCTGGCCCGCTTCATTCCCATCATCCGGACCTTCGCGCCCTTCGTGGCCGGCGTCGGGCGCATGCACTACCCCCGGTTCCTGGCCTACAACATCGCCGGTGGGGTTGCCTGGGTGGCCCTGTTCACGCTGGCCGGCTACTTCTTCGGCAACATCGCGGTCGTGAAGCAGAATTTCAGCCTGGTCATCATGGCCATCATCCTGCTGTCAGTCGTGCCGATCGCGGTCGAGTTCTTCCGGAGCCGGCGCCGCGAGCCGGTGTGATGCCCAGGCGCTTCGTCGTAACCGGCCGCGTCCAGGGTGTCGGATTTCGCTGGTATGTGATGGAGCGGGCGCAGGAGCTGGGCCTGACCGGCTACGTCCTCAATCGGAGGGACGGGACGGTGGAGGTCGTGGCCGAGGGCGGGGAAGCCGGGCTGGCCCGGCTGGCGGAGCAGCTGAAGTCGGGGCCCCGGCTGGCGGTGGTGGAGTCGGTCCTGGCCGAGACCTGTGGCGAGGGACCGTTCGATACCTTTGAGATCCATCATTGAACGGGTATTTTGCCACGTTTGCCCCCGTAGCTCAGGTGGATAGAGCAGCGGTTTCCTAAACCGTTGGCCGGGCGTTCGAGTCGCCCCGGGGGCATCCCAAAGGCGGGTGTGGCCCCGCGTCAACCATTCAGCAGAGCGAGATGGCATGAGTACCGAGGCAGGACGGGAAGGACAGCAGACCCCCGTGACGGCGGCCCCGGCCGCTCCGGCAAGGCGCGCAGTGGCAGGGAGGCCGAACCAGCGTGTGCTGATCATCGCCGGGGTCGCCGTGGCCGTGGCCGGGCTGGCCACCTGGATGTTCATCTCCAGCGCCCGGAACAAGGAGGCATTCGCGAACCGGGAGCTTGTACGGGCCCGGGCTGCCGCGGAGCAGGGCAACCTCCCGCTGGCGGCTTCGGAACTGCAGAAGATCATCGACACCTACCACGGGACCGACGCAGCGCAGAACGCCGTGATCTCCCTCAATCAGGTGCGCCTGATCAACGGCCAGACCGACCTGGCCGTGGTCAACCTCCGGGAATTCCTGGCCGGGAAGCCCGAGCCCAAGTTCGTGACCCCGGCAGAGGGAATGCTCGGGGCCGCGCTGGAGACGGCCGGGCGCGCGGATGATGCGGCCCAGGCGTACCGCCGTGCATCCGGTGCCACCGACATCAAGTACCTGAAGGCCGAATACCTGATCGATGCCGGCCGGGCGTTCCGGAACGCCGGCAAGGCGGACTCGGCGGTGGCCGCCTACAAGACCGTCGTGACGGATTACAGCGAGACGCCGAGCCTCACCGAGGCGAAGGTTCGCCTGGCTGAGCTCACCCAGGGGCAGATGGCCGGGACGGAGAAGCCCCCGCAGGGCTGAGCCCGACTGGTCCTGCCACGTGACGCCGGGCTTCCCGAGGAAGTCCGGCGTTCTTCATTCCCGTTCGCCCGGGACCACCATGGTCCGATAATCGGGCCCCAGAAACGGCAATATTGCGCACTTTCTGACACGTCACTGACATGTCAGGTCCTAAAACTGGTCACTAAACTGGTCACTGACGGCGCCTCGGCTGGCATGGTGTCCTGACCGTGGCGTCTCTGCAAGACGTCGTATAAGAGATATTATGTTAAGTCACGGTGGGGATAAGTGTGGGAAACCGACGGCTTCCCCATCCAGATTGATGCCCAGCCGATCCCTCCAGCCGGGGTCATTGGTGTCGGATGTCCGACTGGTGGCGACAGTTCGAGTTGTACTTGAGGTGCTGCGTGAGGTGGGACCCGGTGCTCACGCCGGTGGCTGGTAGGTTCCCGAAAAGACGAGGCGCCCCTGCCCGCAGAGCCAGACATCGCGCGCCTGGTCGCCATCCAACCGCCCACTGACGGCGAGCGGCGCGCCGCCCCGGCTCCGGAACGGCGTCGGCAAGGCCGCCTCGCCCGCCAGGTCGAGGGCAAGGGCCGCAGCCACCGTACCGGTTCCGCAGGCCAGCGTCTCGCCCTCCACCCCGCGCTCGAAGGTCCGGATCAGCCAGGGCTCGCGCGGCCCCCGGGGAGCGCTGATGAAGTTGGCGTTGGCGCCCGCTGGCCCGGTCGCGGGATGGCGGCGGAGCTCCGCCCCACGGCGGGCCAGATCCACCGTCTCGATGTCGTCCACCCGGATGACCAGATGCGGCACGCCGACGGTGCCCAGGCGGCACCAGTGCTCCCCCGGGTGCAGCGCGATACCAGGTACGTCGGCCGGCACCGGCCCGTCGGAGAGGCGGATCTCGGCCATGTCCCCGGGCCCGAGGCAGCGCGTCTCCAGCACGCCGACATCCGTCACGAGATGCATCGCCTCTGGCCGGGCGATGCCGAGCCGGACGGCGAGCCGAGTGCTGCAGAGGGCCGCATTCCCGCACATGTCGGCGCGCCCGCCGTCCGAGTTGTAGAAGTGCATCCGGACGCCCGCCGGGTCCGGCGCCAGCACGACGAAGCCGTCCGCCCCGATGCCGGTCCGCCGGTCGCAGGCCGCGGCGATCCGCTCGCGGTTCCAGTCCTCGAGCCGCGTGACCCGGCCGTCCAGCATGACGAAGTCATTACCGGACCCGGTCATCTTGTGGAAGCCGACCGGCTCCATCAGAGCCGCCCCAGCAGGGATCGCAATCGCAGGGACCAGACCATCCAGATCGCCTCCCGGACGATCTTCCGGCTCATCTTGCTCTGCCCTTCCACCCGGTCGGTGAAGACGATCGGGATCTCCCGGATGCGGAACCCTTTTTTCCAGGCCCGGAAGCTCATCTCGATCTGGAAGGCGTAGCCGTTCGAGCGCACGCGCGAAAAGTCGATCGCCTCGAGCACCGCGCGCCGGAAGCACTTGAAGCCGCCGGTGGAGTCGTCCACCGGAAGGCCGGTGACGAACTTGGCATACTGATTGGCGCCGAGGGACAGGAGGAGGCGGGACATCGGCCAGTTGATCACGTTCACGCCCTGGTTGTAGCGTGAGCCGATGACGAGGTCCGCCTCCTGGATCGCCGAGATGAACCCGGGCAGGAACTTCGGATCGTGCGAGAAGTCGGCGTCCATCTCGAAGATGCAGTCATAGCCCCGGGCCAGCGCCCAGGCGAACCCGGCGAGATAGGCCCGCCCCAGCCCCTCCTTCGCCGTCCGATGCAGGACGTGGAGCCGTGGCTCCGCCGCGGCCATCCGGTCAGCGAGTTCACCGGTGCCGTCGGGGGAACCGTCGTCAATGACCAGGATTTCGATGCGCGGATCCTGGGCCAGGGCTGCCGGCACGATTTGCGGGAGGTTCTCCCGCTCGTTGTAGGTCGGTATGCAGACCAGAAAGCGTTCAGGCGTCATGGCCGCGGAAAGGTAATCGGTCCTTTCCCCGGCTATGCCGGGACCGGCCGCCGCCGCGCGAGCGGCACGAGCAGCATGACAAGCGCCAGGAGCGTTCCGGCGAACGTGAGGATCTTGCCGGTCCGGTACCCCGCACCGCGGAAGGTGAGCCGGACCTCGCGGGCACCGGGCGGCAGGGCCACCGTCAGCTGGGCCGCGTTGCCCCGCACGACCGGCGTGCCCTTTCCGTCCACCGATGCCTGCCAGTCCGGGTAGAACGACTCCGCAATCACGAGCCAGGTCGGCCGGCTGTCGGCCGAATCGAGCGCAATCTCCATGGCGCCGGGCTCCCAGGCGGTCACGCGTGCCCGGATCGGGGTCGGCGCGGGGAGCGCATTGTGCAGCGGCGCCGGGGTGACTTCCGCGGAGTCCGGGAGCAAGACCACAAGGTCCGTGGGAAACCGCGGCTGGAGCAGCGTCGGAATGAGCTGGGCTTCCGGTATTTTCACCGCTCCGGGCACGACCCGCGCGTAGGGCGATGGCTGGTCCCGCTGGTAGAGCACGGCGCTGTCACCGGGCGTGGTGACCGCCGGCCCGACCACCTTGTGGAATCCCGGCAGCGCCTGCTCGGCGCCAAGCACGACATAATTCACACTCCAGAGATCCCAGAGATTGCCGGACGTCATGTGCTGGTAGACGTTCTTCCCGCCCCAGAGTTCATCGTAGGCAAATTCCTCGTTGCCATGATAGCCGAAGACCACCGGAATGCCCTGCGCCATGAGAAAGTCGCCGGGATAGACCGGACGGATCTGGTAGGCGCTCTCGCCCGGAGCGTCGAACACCCGGAGCGGCTGCGGCTGGTCCGCCAGGTACGATGTGATGGGATCCCGGGCGAAGAGCTGTTCCGCGGGTGCGGCAAACACGACGTATTGCTTCTCCACTGAAAAGAGGTCGCCGCCCACCACCAGGGTGAGCGCCAGCGCGGCCAGCATGCCCTTCGCACGGCTGGTCAGGACCAGCCAGACGGCCAGCCCGCCGAGCAACGCCACGATCAGGAGGCGAAAGCCCCCGGCGACCAGTTCCGGTGCATTTGCCTCGACCTGCGAAGCCATGCGCGGATCGGCGAGATTCTGCGCCAGCGGCTGCAGCCCGCCGGCTGCCGCCAGAAGGCCCACGAGCGCCAGTACGCCAAACAGGACCGCGACGGTCCGGACCGACACCGCCCGCGACAGAATGGCGTCTACCCCTGCCCCGGCCCAGACCGACACCGGCAGCGCCGCCAGGAAGAATGCCATCCCCGGCGCACGGACCTTCTTGATGTACGGCACCACCTCATACCAGAGCTTATAGAAGGGGGTGTGGCCACCGAGCGAAACCAGCAGGAAGAGCGCGCCGATCACGCCGAGGGTGAGCAGGGCGCGGTCGCGCCGCCGGGCGACGAGGCCGATGATGGCGAGCGCCACGACGACTGCCCCGAGATACTCGCTGTGCAGCTTGAAGAAGTTTTCGCCCCAGTACAGCATGCCGATGCCGTTGAACTGCGGCAGGACCGTGCCGATCAGCTCGGCCGGCGGCAGCGCGTACGCGGTGGCATAGGCGTAGCTGCTCGCCGAGTGGCCAACGGCCCTGGTGGAATACGGGAGGTAGTGGTAGACCGGCAGGATCTGCACCGCGGCGATGGCCACGCCGATCGCGACCGAGCCGAGCACCAGACCCAGAATCTGTCCCCTCGAGCGGGCGGCATTGCGCTCCGGATCGAGGAAGAGCAGATAGGCGCCGAAGATGGCGGCCGCCATGAAGGCGTAGAGTGCCATCGGCGGGTGGGGCGTGAGGATGATGAGTCCCACGGTGAGCGCAATGGCACCGTATGCCCAGGGCCGCGCGTCCCGGATGGCGCGCACCAGCGCCCACAGGAGGAGCGGCGTGAGGGCGGAGACGAAGAGCTTGCCGTCGTGGCCCGGATGCACCATCGAGAGCACGATACCGCTCAGCTCGTAGGCCATGCCGCCGACCAGCGCGGCGGTCCAGCTGAAGCGCAGGGCCCGCACCAGCAGGTAGGTGAACAGGCCGGCGAGGAGAATGTGGAGCGCGAACCCGACGCCCATCGCGGTGCCGACCGGCATGATCCAGCGCAGCCAGGCGGTGGGATAGAAGATGTCCCCGTGCATCGCGCCGATGTACGGCATGCCGCCGAACAGGTACGGATTCCACTGC
>DASTBA010000035.1:0-3046 GCA_035712285.1 Gemmatimonadales bacterium
GGCGAGCCCCGCGATCGCGCCGGAAAGGAGGAGCGATGTCGCGATCACCCGCGTCACCCCGATCCGGCCGCTCACCTCCGCCGCCCGGGGCCCCTCGCCCACCGCCAGCAGCCGAAAGCCCCACGCGGTGCGCGTGAAGGCCCACCAGAGCACCACCGCGATCACGATCGCGAGCAGGAAGCCGAGGTGCAGCCGGGTACCGGGCAGCAGCGGCAGCTGTGCCGATGCCGCGATCGGCCCGCTCTGGGGATAGACGCGGGTCGGCTCCTGCAGCGGGCCCTGCACCATCCAGCTCACCAGCGCATCGGCCACGAAGTTGAGCAGCAGCGTGCTGATCACCTCCAGCACGCCGTAGCGCACCCGCAGGATGACCGGGATCAGCATCCAGAGCGCGCCCGCCACCGCCGCCAGCAGCCAGGTCGCACCGATCGCCGCGAACGACGGCCACGCTGCGACATGGAGCCCCACCCAGGTCGCCGCAATCGCGCCGGCGTAGAACTGCCCCTCGGCGCCGATGTTGAGTGCGCCGGCCCGGAGTGCCAGCGCAAAGCCCAGCCCGATGATGATGAGCGGCGTCGCCCGCACCAGCGTGGCGGAGGTGAAGGCGTACCACGAGCCGAAGGCGCCGTTGAGGAAGGCGGCGATGATGTCAGTCATCCCGACCCCACCATCAGCCACCCGACTTCGTCCCGCGCAGCGACTCGAGACTCGAGACTCGCGACCACCCGCCCACCAAACATCACCACCACGCGATCCGCGAGCGCGAGCACTTCATCGAGGTCCGACGAGTACACCAGAATCCCGGCGCCCGCCGCCGCCGCGGCGCGGAGCCGGTCGTGGATCTGCCTCGCCGCCGCGATGTCGAGGCCGCGCGTCGGGTCCTCCGCGATGATCACCGCCGGCCGCCGCTCGAGCGCGCGCGCCAGCACCAGCTTCTGCTGGTTGCCTCCCGAGAGCGTCGCAGCCCTGGCACCGGCACCCGCGGCGCGGATGCCGAACGCCGGAATCAGCTCGGCGGTGCGTTCCCGCGCCGCCCGCCAGCGGAGCCGCCCGCCCTCCGACCAGCCCGGCGTGTCGCTCAGGCCCAGCATCATGTTTTCCGTGAGCGTGAGCGACGGGATCAGCCCTTCGGTGGTGCGATCCTCGGGTATGAAGGAGACCGGCTGCGCCACGTCCACCCGTCCTCGGAGCGGCGCCAGCACCCCCGCGAGCGCGCGCAGCAGTTCCCGCTGGCCGTTCCCCTCCACCGCCGCAACACCCACGATCTCCCCCGCACGCACCGTGAGCGAGACCTCCCGCACCGCGAGCCCCGTCCGCTCCGCCGACTGGACCTCGAGCGCCTCGGCTGCAATGCTGACGGGACGCTCGCCCATCCCTGGCGACACCGGCGGTGCCTCCGCTAGAAGCGACGCCGCCTGCTCGCCCACCATCGCATCGGCGAGCTGCCGAGCCGACAAGCCGTCGTTGGCACTCTCCAGTGTCACGACGCCGCGCCGCAGCACCGTGACCCGATCGGCATGCGCCAGCGCCTCGTTCAGTCGGTGGGTGATGAGCACCACGCTGCCGCCCTCGCGCGCGAATGCCCGCGCCCGCTCCAGCAGCGCTTCCGCCTCCGGTGGTGCCAGTACCGCAGTCGGCTCATCGAGCAGGAGGATGGTGGCGTCGGCGGCGATCGCCTTCACGATCTCGAGCCGCTGCTTGAGCGCGACCGACAGGTCACCCGCCAGCACCCCGGATTCGAGCGGAAGCCCGACGCGCCCTGACACCTCTCGCACCCGTTCGGCGATCAGGGCCGGTGCCGGCACCCATCCCGCCGCCAGGGCCACGTTCTCCGCCACGGTGAAGCTCGGCACGGCGGTGGCATGCTGGTGCACCATGCCGATGCCGGCGGCGCGCGCATCGCGCGGCGAGCCGATGCGCACCACCGATCCCCGGACGCGGATGGTGCCGGCGTCGGGGCGGATCATGCCGTAGGCGATGTGCATGAGGGTGGACTTGCCGGCGCCGTTCTCGCCCAGGAGAGCGTGCAGCTCTCCCGGTCGCAGCGTGAAGTCAACGCCCGCCAGGGCGACGGTGGCGCCGAAACTCTTCCGGATGCCCGCCAGCTCGAGTGCCGGTGCGGTCACAGCCCGGTGGGATGGTCGTGGAATTCCCAGGGAAGATCGAACTTGTCGGCCAGGTGCGAGGCCAGCGCCTGCACGCCGAGGGTTTCGGTGGCGTAGTGGCCGGCGTAGCAGAGGTTGATGCCGAACTCGTCGGCATCGAACCAGGTGTGGTGATTCCCCTCGCCGGTCACGAAGGTGTCGAGGCCCAGCGCATGCGCCTCGCCGATCATCGAGCCGGCGGCGCCGGTGATGATGCCGATGCGCTGGATCCGGTCCGGCCCCGCCGGGATCATCATCGGCAGCGGGCTCCGGTCCTCGGACCCGCGCTCCTCGTCGAGAATGCGGCCGAGCTCTTCCTGCAGCGCGGTGCGAGACTGGAGCGCATGCGGCACCTGGCCGTACACACCCAGCTTGATCCCGCGGTACTCGCCCCACCACCCCTCGATCCGCACCCCCAGCCGCTCGGCGAGCACCACGTTGTTCCCGACCTCGGGGTGCACGTCCAGCGGGATGTGCGCCGCGTAGAGCGCCACGTTCGCGTCCATCAGCGCCCGCAGCCGCCGGTACCGCCGCCCGGTGATGGGCACGTTCCCGTCCCACAGCATGCCGTGGTGCACGATCAGTAGGGGCGCACGGCCGTGCGCCCCAACGCGCGGATCGTGCGCCCCAACGCGCGCATCGTGCGCCCCGACGCGCGGATCGTGCGCCCCGACGCGCGATTCACCCGCCCCGACGCGCGATTCACCAGCCCCAACGCGCGATTCATCCGTCCCGCCCGCCCCGTCCGCCGTCCGCAAGGACGCATCCACCGCCGCCACGATCCGGTCCGCCGTGCCGCTCCGGTTCTCGACCTCGAGACCGTTCACCGCATTCGGGGAATCGGGGATCTCGCCGATGCGGAGATAGTCGTCCAGGTAGGCGACGATGTCGGCGAGCGCGAC
>DASTBA010000036.1:0-3521 GCA_035712285.1 Gemmatimonadales bacterium
GCTCGGGCGGTATCGCTTCGTCAGTGTGCCGGCTGGCACGGTGCGCGTCATCGCGCGGCGCCTCGGCTACGCAGCGGCGGAGCGCGTGATCACGCTCGCGCCCGGCCGCCGCGCCACCGTGGATCTTTCGCTGATGCCCGCCGTGACCGAGCTGGCGGACATCACGGTGATCGGAACGCCGCGAGACCGGGCCGAGCGGGAGGCGCGGCTCCGCGACGTGGCGGGCGGCGTGGCGCTGGTGTCGGGCGAGCAGATCCGGGCGACACGTGCCGCCAATCTCAAGGATGCACTGCAGTTCACGCCGGGCGTGTACGTACAGCCCCGATTCGGCGCGGCGGACGAGAGCCAGATCTCGATCCGGGGTTCCGGCCTGCGCGGCAACTTCCACGCGCGGGGCGTGAACCTGCTGGTGAACGGAATGCCGTACCGGAACGCGGACGGCTTCACCGACTTCGAATCACTCGAACTGCTCACGGCGGATGCGGTCGAGGTGTATCGCGGCGCCAACGCGCTCCGGTTCGGCGGCTCCACCATGGGCGGCGCAATCAATATCGAGACCCGGACCGGCTTCACCGCCCCGCGGGTCAGCGCCTTCGCGCAGGGCGGCAGCAGCGGCTACCTCAAGACCCAGCTGGCCGCCGGTGGAATGGCGGGACGGGCGGACTATTACGCCAGCTATGCCCACACCGGGCTCTCCGGCTATCGCGACTGGTCCGGTCAGCGGCGCGAGCGCCTCAATCTTCATGGCGGCTACCTGCTGAGCCCGAAGGTGGACCTGCGGGGCTTCTACTTCTACGCCCACGTGAACGAGCAGCTGCCGGGTGCGCTCACCGCGGCAGAACTGGATTCCACGCCCCGGCGGGCCGCGCCGGGGAACGCGGAAAATCGCTGGGGCCGGACCTACGACCTGCATCACCTGGGCGCACAGCTCCGGGCCGAAGTGGGGCCTGGCCAGCGGCTCGAAGCGAGTCCGTACCTCCAGTACCGTGACATCGACCACCCGATCTTCCAGGTGATCAACCAGCAGAGCACCGATATCGGTGCCGAATTCCGCTACGAGAATACCCGGCTCCCGATCGGTCGGCGCGCCCGGCTCACGCTCGGGTTCCAGCCGTCCTACATGCACATGGCCGACCGGCAGTTCGTCAATGACTCGGGCGGGCATGGGGAACTGCGGAAGGACCAGACGGACCGGGTCGGCAACCTCGCCGCATATGGCGAACAGCTGATCGAGCTGGGATCCGGGCTCTCGGTGATCGGCGGCGGGCGCTACGAGTATTCGGTCCGGCAGGCGGCGGACCGCTACCTGGCGAACGGCGACCAGTCGGATCGCCGCACGTTCAGTGCCTTTTCCCCGCGGTTCGGCATCATCCAGGACGTGACGTCGGCGGGGACCCGGCTCTTTGCGAATGCCAGCCGGATGTACGAGCCGCCACTCCTGCTCGAACTCAACAGCTTCACGCAGCCGGGCTTCATCGATCTCCGGGGGCAGAGCGCCTGGCAATTCGAGGTTGGCGCCCGCGGCGGCCACGGCATGTTCGAGTGGGACCTGTCGCTGTATGACGTCGAACTGCATGACGAGATCCTGAACGAGAATGTCGCGCCATTCCCCGGGGCGGCATTCACGGTCCCCACCTACCGCAACACGCCACGCAGCCGGCATTCGGGCGTCGAGCTCGGCCTGTCCGCGGCCGGGAAGCTGGTCCGCGCGCGAGTAGCGTACACCTATGGGCATTTCCGCTTCGTGGGCGACTCGGCCTTCGGGAACAATGCCATTCCGGGCGCACCGTCCCACCTGATCAACGCCGAACTGAGCCTGCTGCATCCGGCCGGCTTCACGCTGACGCCGACGCTGGACTGGGCCCCCGGCAGCTTCTTCGTCAACAGCGAGAACACGGTGCGAAACCGCGGCTGGCTGCTTCTGGGGGCGCGGGCGGAGTGGAATATCGCGAACGCCGGGGCCAGTCTGTTCGTCGAAGCCCGGAACCTGACCAATACGGTGCGATCGCCGTCGGTCCAGGTGGACAATGCGGTGGGCCGGTACTTCGAGCCCACCGATGGCCGCGCGGTCTATCTCGGCATGCGCTGGGAGCGTGGCCAGTGAGGCGCCGGGCTATGCTGACTGCCCTTGCGCTCCTGCTCGGCGGGTGCCGGGGAGAACGGTCCGGCTATGCGATTCTGGAAGGGCCGGCGCGTGGCGGTCCGGCCGGTGATGTCTCCCTCGCCACCGATCCGGTCACCGGTGATCTCCTCGCCACCTGGGTGATGGCAGCCGATGGCGGCTGGCGCATCGAATTTGCCCGCTCCGCCGATGCCGGCGATACCTGGACCTCGCCGGTGGCGGTGACTCCGGGTTCCGGCGAGACGGGTCCGCCCCATGGTGAAGCGTCGCCCCGCCTGGTGGCCGGTCGCGACGGACGGCTGGCAGTGTTCTGGTCCCGGCCGGTGCCGGTGGCAGGCCGTCAGTGGCCAGCCAGCGACATGCGCATGGCGCACTCGCTGGACGGCGGCAAGACCTGGAGTGCGCCGCGGACACTGAACAGCGACTCCGCCTCGACTCCAGGTACACACACCTTCTTCGGAGCGGCGGCATTCGGCGATTCGGGGCTCATCGCCGCCTGGCTCGATGAACGCGATCCTCATTCCCTCGCCGGCCATCGCGAGCGGTTGCCCGACACCAGCCATGAGCCCACCTCGGAGGCGGACGCGCGGATCTTTGCCGTGGTCTCCCATGACTTCGGCGGGCATTGGAACGCCGATGAGGGACTCTGGGGTGCGGTCTGCCCCTGCTGCCGGGTGTCGCTTGCAGCTGCGCCGGACGGCCAGGTGATGGCCGCGTGGCGACAGCACTTTCCCGGCAACGTCCGGGACATCGTGACGGCCGGCATTGTTCCCGTCAGTGCGCCGAGTCGAGTCGCGGCAGACGACTGGGTCTATCCCGGCTGCCCCCATACGGGACCGGCCATTGCCGTGGACGCAGAAGGCGCCACGCATGTGGCCTGGTTCACCGGCAAGGAGGGGAAGGCCGGCATTTTCTACTCCCGGTCCGGCGGTCCGCCCGTGGCACTGGTCTCCGCCCCGACGCTGCCGCCCTCGCACGTCGCACTGGTCGGGCTGGCGGATGGAGAGGCGTTCGCTGCGCTGGACGTCAGTGCCGCGGGTGAGCGCCGGATCGAGGCCATCATTCTGGGACCGGACGGAAAGATTCATCAGCGGATGGCGGTGGGGGACTCGGACGACGGGCGATATCCCCAGCTTACCCTGCTCGGGGACTCCGCCGCGGCCCTGGCCTGGACTCAGCGGGACAGCGTGCGGCTCGCGCGTATCCGGCTGCCCTGACATGCGTGCCGATACCGCGGCGGCGGTTGCCTGAGGCGGGGGAGCCGGATAGCTTCCCCCGCCGTGCCCACCCGCGCCCCGCTCCTCGACGAACGCGCCATCGCCCGGACACTCGCGCGGATGGCGTCCGAGGTCGTTGAGCGCGCCCGCGGCACCGACGGCCTGGTGCTGGTCGGGATCCA
>DASTBA010000037.1:0-19032 GCA_035712285.1 Gemmatimonadales bacterium
CAGATGACGATCGAGCTGATCACGCCGATCGCGATGGACGAGGGGCTGCGGTTCGCGATCCGCGAGGGCGGGCGCACCGTGGGCGCCGGCGTGGTGACCAAGATCCTGAAATAGGGGCGCACGGCCGTGCGCCCATACGGCACGTAGAGACGAGCGAGCATATGGCCCAGAAAATCCGCATCCGCCTCAAGGCGTTCGACCACATGGTGCTTGACCAGGCCGCGGCGGACATCGTGCGCACCGCCGAGAAGACCGGTGCCACCGTGTCGGGACCGATTCCGCTGCCGGTGAAGACCGAGCGGTGGACGGTGCTGCGGAGTCCGCACGTGGACAAGAAGAGCCGCGAGCAGTTCGAGCTGCGGACTCACAAGCGCCTGCTGGACATCAACGACTCCCGGCCCGCCACCATGGACGCGCTGACCAAGCTCGACCTGCCGGCGGGCGTGGACGTCGAGATCAAGGTCGAGTAGCCATGACCAACGGACTCATCGGCCGGAAGCTCGGGATGACCCGGGTCTTCACGGAAGACGGCACCTCGGTGCCGGTCACCATCATCGAAGCCGGTCCTTGCCGGGTGATGCGGAGCGGCGACGGCCGCGTGCAGCTGGGCTTCGGTGCCCAGCGGGCCATCCGCGCCACCCGGGCGGAAGTCGGGCACGCCAAGGCGTCCGGGCTGGACGCGGCGCCTGCCGTCATCCGCGAATTCTCCCTGGCGGGCGAGACGCCGGCCGCGGGTGCCGAGGTGAAGGTGGACATCTTCGCCGCCGGCGAGATGGTCAAGGTCACCGGCACCACCAAGGGCCGCGGGTTCCAGGGCGTGGTGCACCGGCACGGCTTCGGCGGCGGGCCGGCGACGCACGGCAACACGCGGCACCGGAAGCCCGGCTCGATCAGCCCGGGCACCGATCCGTCGCGCGTCATCAAGGGGAAGCGGATGCCGGGCCATCAGGGCGCGCGGCGCCATACCGAGCTGGGGCTCACCGTGGTGAAGGTGGACGCCGAGCGGAACCTGCTGTTCGTGCGGGGCGCCATCCCGGGCTCGCGCAACGGCATCGTGACCGTGGCCAAGCAGGGAGGGCCGAGCCGCCATGATTGAGGCGATGCACTACACCGCGGCCGGCAACGAGCGGGATGCCCGCTTTGCGCTGCCGTCCGAGACCTTTGACGGCACGGTGAACGAGGCGGCCCTGTACAGTGCGGTCGTGGCCTGGCGCAACAACCAGCGGCAGGGCACGGCCAAGACCAAGACCCGGAGCGAGATCTCCGGCGGCAACCAGAAGCCCTGGAAGCAGAAGGGCACCGGCCGGGCCCGGCAGGGCACCACCCGCGCCCCGCACTGGCGGGGGGGCGGCATCGTGTTCGGCCCGCAGCCGCGGAAGTACACCACCGAGCTGCCGCGGAAGCTGCGCCAGCTGGCGCGGAAGTCGGCGCTCAACGCGCGCGCCCGCGAGGGCAACATGGCGGTGGTGGAGAAGCTGGTGTTCGACGCGCCGAAGACCGGGCTGCTGGCCGGTCTGCTCGCGCGCGTCGGCGCCGCGGGCGAGAAGGTGCTGGTGCTGACGCACGGGCACAATGCCAATGTGTACCTGAGCGGCCGCAACATCCCGACGGTCGAGGTGATGAACTACGCCGATGCCTCGGCGTATGACATCCTCTGGTCGGACAAGGTGGTCGTCGAGGAAGCGGCGCTGACCGGCGTCGAGCCGGAGGTCACCGAGCGGCCGGAGGCCGGGGCGGTCAAGGCGGGCAGGCCGGTCCGGAAGGCGGCGAAGGCACCGAAGGCGGCAAAGCAGCCCAAGGCCGCCAAGGCCGCGGCCAAGGCGCCGAAGAAGAAGAGCGTGAAGAAGACCAAGGCGGCACCCGCCAAGGGCAAGGCGAAGAGCGCCAGGCGGGCGCCGAAGAAGAAGGGGGGCAAGTAGATGCCGGCCACGCATGAGGTGATCGTGCGCCCGGTGGTCACCGAGAAGAGCTCCGCCGCGTTCCAGACGCGGAAGGAATACGCCTTCGAGGTGCATCCGCTGGCCAACAAGCACCAGATCCGTGACGCGCTGCAGCAGCTGTTCGGCGTGACCGTAACCGACGTCCGCACCATGCAGATGCGGCGCCACGCGGTGACGCGGGGCCGCACGCGCGGCACCACGGCACGCTGGAAGAAGGCGATCGTCACGCTCAAGGACGGCGATTCCATCGCCGTGTTCGAGGGCTGATATGAGCATCCGACAGTTCCGCCCGATGACGGCGGCGACCCGGTTCAAGTCGGTCTCGGGATTCGACGAGATCACCCGTGCCACGCCGGAGAAGAGCCTGCTCGAGCCGCGCAAGGAATCGGGCGGCCGGAACAACCTGGGGCACGTCACGTCGCGGCACCGCGGCGGCGGGCACAAGCAGCAGTACCGGCGCATCGACTTCAAGCGCGACAAGTTCGGCGTGCCGGGCCGGGTGGCGGAGATCGAGTACGATCCCAACCGGAGCGCCCGCATCGCCCTGGTGGTGTACGCCGACGGCGAGAAGCGCTACATCCTCCACCCCCGGGGCCTGGCCCAGGGGGACACGGTCGTGGCCGGGCCCGGTTCGGACGTCCGCACCGGCAATGCGCTCCCGCTGGGCGAGATGCCGCTCGGCACCTCGGTCCACAACGTGGAGCTCAAGATCGGCAAGGGCGGGCAGATGATCCGCTCGGCCGGCGCCAGCGCCCAGGTGGTGGCCAAGGAGGGCGACTACGTGACCCTGCGCCTGCGGTCGAGCGAGATGCGGCGGGTGCACGGGCGCTGCCTGGCCACGGTGGGCGAGGTGGGCAACGCGGAGCATGAGCTGCTCTCGGTCGGCAAGGCCGGCAAGAGCCGCTGGCTGGGCAAGCGGCCCAAGGTGCGCGGCGTGGCCAAGAACCCGGTGGACCACCCGCTGGGCGGCGGCGAGGGCAAGACCTCGGGCGGCCGGCCGCCGGTATCCCCGTGGGGCAAGCCGGAAGGCCGGAAGACCCGGCACCGGAAGAAGGCGTCCACCAGGCACATCGTGCGGGGACGGAAGCGCGGAAAGGCGACCCGATAAATGGCAAGAAGCGTCAAGAAGGGCCCGTTCGTGCAGGACGCGCTCCGCCGCAAGGTGGACGGGCTCAACGGCCGGAACGAGAAGAAGGTGGTCAAGACCTGGAGCCGGGCGAGCACCATCCTGCCCGAGTTCGTGGGGCACACCTTCGCGGTGCACAACGGCAACAAGTTCGTGCCGGTGTACGTGACCGAGAACATGGTGGGCCACAAGCTCGGCGAGTTCGCGCCGACCAGGCTCTTCCGCGGCCACAGCGGCAAGATCGTGGCCGACAAGAAGGCGAAGCCGGAGTGACCATGACCGGACAGGCGATTCAGCGGGGCGTGCGCCAGAGCCCCCGGAAGATGCGGCTCGTGATGGACCTCATCCGCGGCAAGGACGTCAACGAGGCCTACGCGCTGCTCAAGTTCTCGAAGAAGCTCGCGGCGCGGCAGATCGAGAAGACCCTCCGGTCGGCGGTGGCCAACGCGGAGCAGGCGGCCCTGAAGGACAACGAGCCGTTCGACGTGGATGTGATGGTGGTGAGCAAGGCGGTGGTGGACATGGGGCAGCCGCTCAAGCGCTTCACCGCCGCGGCCCAGGGCCGCGCCACGCCGATCCGGAAGCGGACCAGCCACGTGGAGATCCACGTGGCCGCCAGGGAGACCAACTGATGGGACAGAAGACGCATCCGACGGGCTTCCGCCTCGGCATCATCAAGCCCTGGCAGTCGCGCTGGTTCGCGGGCAAGGACATGCCGGCCCTCCTCAAGGAGGACGAGCTCATCCGGAAGTACCTGAAGGCGCGCCTCGGGCACGCGGCGATCGCCGAGGTGCACATCGAGCGGCGGCCCGGCAAGGTGACGGTCACGGTGCATACCGGCCGTCCGGGGGTGGTGATCGGCAAGCGGGGCGCCGAGGTGGACAAGCTCCGTGACGAGCTGGCGCAGCTCACCGGCAAGGAAGCGGCGATCAACGTCGAGGAGATCAAGCGGCCGGAGCTCGCGGCGCAGCTGGTGGCCGACAACATCGCGCACCAGCTGGAGCAGCGCATCTCGTTCCGCCGCGCGATGAAGCGGGCGGTGCAGTCGGCCATGCGGATGGGCGCGCAGGGAATCAAGGTGCGCACGTCGGGCCGCCTGGGCGGGGCCGAGATCGCGCGCACCGAGGGCTATCGCGAGGGCCGGGTGCCGCTCCACACGCTCCGCGCGGACGTGGAGTACGCCACGTCCACCGCCAGGACGACCTACGGCACCATCGGCGTCAAGGTCTGGATCTTCAAGGGTGAGGTCGTCGAGGATCTGGGCGGCCGCACCTACAGCACGGGGGCCTGAGGACCATGCTGGCACCGAAGCGGATCAAGTTCCGCAAGCAGTTCAAGGGGAAGACGCGCGGGCTGGCCCACCGGGGCAGCAGCGTCGCGTTCGGCGAGTGGGGGCTGGTGTCGCTCGAGCCGGGCTGGATCTCCAACCGGCAGATCGAGGCGAGCCGCGTGGCGATGACCCGCGAGATGAAGCGCGGCGGCAAGGTGTGGATCCGGATCTTCCCGGACAAGCCGATCACCAAGAAGCCGGCCGAGACGCGCATGGGCAAGGGCAAGGGCAACCCGGAGGGCTGGGTGGCGGTGGTGAAGCCGGGCCGGGTGCTGTTCGAGATCGAGGGCATCACGGAGGACCTGGCCCGCAAGGCCATGGCGCTCGCGGCGGCCAAGCTGCCGGTGAAGACGCGCTTCGTGAAGCGCGAGGAGGTCTGACGTGGTGAAGACCAGTGAGCTCAAGGAGCTGTCGGCGGACGAGCTCCGGAGCAAGCTCGAGGCACTCCGCGCCGAGCGATTCAACCTGCGCTTCCGGTCGGCGACCGAAGCGATTGACAACCCGGTGCAGTTCCGCACGCTGCGGCGCGACATCGCCCGGGTGCTGACCGCACTCCGCGCCCGCGAGGGCGGGGCGGGAGGGAGCGAAGGATGAGCCAGGAGACGACCGCGGCGGCCCGCGCGCGCCGGAAGACGCGGCAGGGCGTCGTGACCAGCGACAAGATGGCCCGGACCGTGACGGTGGCGATCGTGCGGCGCTTCGCGCACCCGATCTACGGCAAGCAGGTCACCCGCACCACCAGGACCAAGGCCCGCAACGACAAGGGGGCCCGGCTGGGTGACACGGTGCGGATCATGGAGACGCGGCCGCTCGCGAAGACGGTGCGCTGGCGGGTGATCGAGATCGTGGAGCGGGCCAAATGATCCAACAGGAAACCATCGTCCGGATCGCGGACAACTCCGGCGCCCGCAAGGCGCTGGTCATCCGGGTCCTGGGCGGGAGCCGCCGGCGGTACGCCGGCCTGGGCGACAAGGTGGTGGTCGCCATCAAGGACGCCATCCCGACCGGCCAGGTGAAGAAGGGGGACGTGGCCAAGGCGGTCATCGTCCGCACCGCGAAGGAGACCCGCCGCAAGGACGGCTCCTACATCCGCTTCGACGAGAACGCGGCGGTGCTGATCAACGAGCAGGGGGAGCCGCGCGCGACCCGCATCTTCGGCCCGGTGGCGCGCGAGCTGCGCGACAAGCGGTACATGAAGATCGTGTCGCTCGCGCCGGAGGTACTCTGACATGAAGCCGCTGGTATACCGGAAGGCAAAGCGGGTGCGCCAGGCCCCGGTGGTGCGGCAGAAGCTGCACATCACCAAGGGCGACACCGTGCAGGTGATCTCGGGCGACGACAAGGGGAAGCGGGGGAAGGTGCTCCGCGTGCACCCCAAGTCGGGCCGGCTCACCATTGAAGGGGTGAACGTGACCACGAAGCACGTGCGGGCCACCCAGCAGGCCGAGGGAGGGCGGGTCAAGCGCGAGGCGCCGATCCATCACTCGAAGGCCATGCTGATCGACCCGAAGACCAATGCCCCGACCCGGGTGCGGCGGCAGAAGGACAGCGACGGCACGGTGGAGCGGGTGGGCGTCAAGTCGGGTGTTGCGATCCCGAGGAGCCGGTAAGCGATGGCGGACACAGCGGAACAGGTCAAGGCGCCGAAGCGCGGCGGGAAGGACAAGGCCAAGGCGAGCTATGCGGTGGAGTCGGCGCCGCAGGCGAGCGCCGGCGTGCCGCGGCTCCGGCAGCGGTACCAGGACACGGTGCGGGCGCGGCTGAAGCAGGAATTCGCCCTCGGCAACGTGCACGAGATTCCGACCGTGGTGAAGGTGGTGCTGAACGTCGGGATGGGCGAGGCGTCCAAGAACCCGAAGCAGCTGGAGCAGGCACTGGAGGAGCTGGCGCTCATCACCGGCCAGCGGCCGGTGGTGACGCGGGCCAAGAAGGCGATCGCCAACTTCGGCCTCCGTGAAGGGATGCCGGTGGGCTGCACGGTGACGCTCCGGGGCGCCCGCATGTGGGAGTTCCTCGACCGGTTCATCACCCTTGCCGTGCCGCGGGTTCGCGATTTCCGCGGGCTGCCGAGCCGGAGCTTCGACGGCCGCGGGAACTACACCTTCGGCGTCAAGGAGCAGATGATCTTCCCGGAGATCAACTTCGACAAGGTCGAGAAGGTCCACGGGATGGACATCACGATCGTGACGAGCACCACGCGGGACGACCTGGCCATGGCGCTCCTCCGGGAGCTGGGCTGGCCGTTCCGCGGCGAACAGCCGCCCGCGGCAGGGTAACGGACGACAGGGGCAGAGCCACGGCTCTGCCCGAACAGGGAGTTCTATGGCGAAGACGTGTTGGATCGAGCGCGCGAAGCGCACGCCGAAGTTCAAGTCCCGGGTGGTGCGCCGCTGCCAGCGGTGCGGCCGCTCGCGCGCGGTGCTGCGCAAGTTCGGCCTGTGCCGAATCTGCTTCCGCGATCTCGCGCTGCAGGGGATGATCCCCGGCGTGCGCAAGGCCAGCTGGTAGAGGAAGGGTGCGATGAGCCTGACAGATCCCGTAGCGGACATGCTGACCCGCATCCGCAACGCCTGCGCGGCGGGCCACCGGCGCGTGGACATGCCGGTGAGCAAGCTCAAGGGCGAGCTCGCGCGGCTGCTGAAGGACAACCACTACATCGCGGATTTCAAGATCCTCGATGACGGCGCGCACGGCGTGCTCCGGCTGTACCTCAAGTACCACGACGAGGCGCCGGTCATCCGCGAGCTGCGCCGCGTCTCCACGCCCGGCCTGCGGCGCTACGTGAAGAGCCGCGAGATCCCGCGCGTGAAGAACGGCCTCGGCATGGCCATCGTGAGCACGTCGCGAGGGCTCATGAGCGACCGCGACGCGCGCACCCAGAACCTCGGCGGCGAGCTGCTCGCCGTCGTGTGGTGAGGAGGCGACCGTGAGCCGCATCGGCAAGATGCCCGTGGCGATCCCCAAGGGGGTCTCCGTGGAGCTCCAGGACCGCAGCGTGAAGGTCAAGGGCCCCAGGGGCGAGCTCAGCCGGGAGCTCCCGGCCGGCATCGGCGTGACCGTGGCCGAGGGCCAGGTGCAGGTGACGCGGCCCAGCGACGAGGCCCGCTTCAAGGCGCTGCACGGCCTCACCCGCGCCCTCATCGCCAACATGGTGCACGGCGTCGAGAAGGGCTTCCAGAAGACGCTCGAGATCCAGGGCGTGGGCTACAAGGCGGAGACGAAGCCCTACGGCGTGAACCTGATCGTCGGCTACTCGCACCCGGTCGAGTTCCGGGCGCCGGCCGGCGTGAAGATCTCGGTCGAGAACAACACGGTGGTCCGGATCGAGGGTGCCGACAAGGAGAAGGTGGGCCAGGTGGCCGCCGAGATCCGCCTGGTGCGGAAGCCGGAGCCGTACAAGGGCAAGGGCATCCGGTACCAGGGTGAACAGGTCCGCCGCAAGGCCGGCAAGACAGGAGCGAAGTAATCATGCGTGCGATCCACGCCCCGAAGTCGCGCGGCGAGCGGCGCCACCGGCGCCACCTGCGCCTGCGCCGGAAGGTGACCGGGACGGCCGAGCGGCCGCGGCTGGTGGTGTTCCGCTCGCTCAAGCACGTCTACGCCCAGCTGGTGGACGACGCCCGCGGCGTGACGCTGCTCGGCGTGAGCGACCGGAGCGAGGGGCTGGGCACGCCCGAGGCCGGCAAGGTCGGGCGCGGCAAGGCCACCGGGCTGCTGCTCGCGGCCCGGGCCAAGGCGGCCGGCATTCAGCAGGTGGTGTTCGACCGCGGCGGTTACCGATACCATGGTCGCGTGAAGGCCGTCGCCGACGGCGCGCGCGAAGGCGGACTGGAGTTCTAAATGGCTGACGAGAAGCAGGCGGGCGCCACGGCGCCCGCGAGCGGCGCTCCCGCCGCCGAGGGCAGCGCACCGGCGACGCAGGAGCGTCCGGGCCGGGGTGGCCGCGGCGGCCGGGGCCGGGGTGGTGACCGCGGTGGCCGGGGCGGGGACCGAGGTGGGCGCCGGGGCGACCGCGAGGGCGGCAGCGAGCTGATCGAGAACGTCGTGTCCATCAACCGCGTGGCCAAGGTAGTCAAGGGCGGCCGGCGGTTCTCGTTCAATGCCCTCGTGGCCGTGGGCGACGGCAAGGGCCGGGTTGGCATCGCCACCGGCAAGGCGAACGAAGTCTCGGAAGCGGTGCGCAAGGCCGTGGAAGCCGCCAAGCGCGGCATGTTCGATTTCCCGCGCGCCGGCACCACGATTCCGCATGAAGTAATCGGGAAGCACGGCGCCGGCCGGGTGCTGCTCAAGCCCGCGGCCACCGGTACCGGCGTCATCGCCGGCGGCCCGGTGCGGGCGGTGCTCGAGTGCGCCGGCATCACCGATATCCTCACCAAGAGCCTCGGCTCCACCAACCCGCACAACATGGTGCGGGCCACGGTGCAGGGACTCGGGAGCCTGGTGAGCGTGCGGCAGGTGGCAAGGGAGCGGGGCGTCGAGGTGGACGTCATCACCTACCGTCCGCGGCAGGAGGCCTGAGTCATGGGACGTAATCCCGTTGTCGGGCGCCAGGGGCCGGCGCACCACGCCGCCACGCTGCCCGCCAAGGTGCAGGCCAAGGGCCTCCGCGTGACACAGATCCGCTCGACGATCGGTCATGCCGACTCCATGCGCCGCACGCTGGCGGCGCTCGGGCTCCGGCATCACCAGCAGAGCGTCGTGCTCAAGGACACCCCGTCGGTGCGGGGCATGCTGTACAAGGTGCGTCACCTCGTGGACGTGACGCCGGCCGGGGAGGCCTGATGGCAGACCAGTTCGAGAAGATCACGCTGTCCAACCTGGCGGCCCCGAAGGGCGCCACCAGCGCGCGCAAGCGCGTCGGGCGGGGCGTCGGCTCCGGGCTGGGCAAGACCTCCGGCCGCGGCCACAAGGGCCACAAGGCCCGCACCGGCGGGAGCACCAATCCCGGCTTCGAGGGCGGCCAGATGCCGCTCTATCGCCGGCTGCCGAAGCGCGGCTTCACCAATCCGTTCAAGGTGGCGGCCCAGGTGGTGAACCTCGGCCAGCTGAAGAGTCTCACGGTCACCGAGGTGACGCCGGAGACCCTCCAGGGCGCCGGGCTCATCCGCCAGGCGAACGCGCCCGTCAAGCTGCTGGCGCAGGGTGACGCCGACCGTGCCTACACGGTGAGCGGCGTCGCCTGCTCGGCGGCGGCACGTGCCAAGGTCGAGGCCGCCGGCGGCCAGGTCACCCAGCCGTGACCGCACCGCGTGTCCCGTCGTTCGCGATCGACGATGAACTGAAGCGCAAGCTCTGGTTCACGTTCATCTGCCTGCTCATCTACCGGGTCGGCGCGCACGTCGCCGCGCCGGGCGTGAACGTGCAGGCGCTGTCGGACTACATCCGGAACTCCGGCGCCGCCGGATTCTTCGGCCTCTACGACACGCTGGGCGGCGGCCTCTCCAAGGCGACGGTCTTCGCCCTCGGCATCATGCCGTACATCTCCGCGTCCATCATCTTCCAGCTGGCGGGCGGCGTGGTGCCGTCGGTCGGCAAGATGCAGAAGGACGAGGACGGCCGGAAGAAGCTGACGCAGTGGACCCGGTACATGACGGTGGGCCTCTCCCTGGCCCAGGCGTATACCTACGCGCTCTTCACGGAATCCATTCCGGGTGCGGTGGCCAATCCCGGCTTCACGGCCCGCCTGGTGATGGTCATCACGCTCACCACCGGCGCCATCTTCGTCATGTGGCTGGGCGAGCAGATCACCGAGCGCGGGATCGGCAACGGCATGAGCCTGCTCATCACGTTCTCGATCCTCGAGCGGCTCTGGCCGGCCACGCTGCAGCTGGTGCAGTTCATCAAGAGCAACGTGGTGTCGCTGCTGGGCGCCGTGCTCTTCCTGGTGGCGGTCCTCGGCGTGATCGCCGCCACGGTCGCCATGACCATGGCGGCCCGCCGCATCCCGATCCAGATCCCCCGGAAGGTCATGGGCCGCGGACGGGTGCGCGAGGGGCAGAAGACCTTCATCCCGGTCCGGCTCATCACCGCCGGCGTGATGCCGATCATCTTCGCCCAGACCATCATCGTGGTGCCCGCCACCGTGGCGAGCTTCACCAAGAGCCTGGTGCTGCAGGACATCGCGGCCTTCTTCAACCCGACCACCGGCGGCTGGGGCTACGCCATCGTCTTCAGCGTGATGGTGGTGATCTTCAGCTACTTCTACACCTCCATCGTGTTCAACTCGGTGGACCTGGCGGAGAACCTGAAGAAGCAGGGCGGATTCATCCCGGGCGTGCGGCCCGGCGCCAGCACCGCGGACTACATTGACGGCGTGCTCGGGCGGATCACCCTGCCGGGCTCGCTCTTCCTGGCGTTCGTCTCCCTGGTGCCGCTCGTGGTCTCCAACTGGACCGGCATCCAGGCGCACTTCGGCGGCACCTCGGTGCTGATCGTGGTGGGCGTGCTCCTGGACACCGTGGCGCAGATCGAGCAGCACCGCACGCTGCGGAAGTACGACAGCTTCATGAAGACCGGCCGGGTCAAGTTCCGCGGCCGGCAGCAGCGCTACATGTGACGTTGCGGGTCGCGAGTCGCGGGTCACGCACAGGCGGGGAGCGAGGAATCGCTCTCCGCCGCTGACTTTCCAGCCGCCTCGCGATTCGCACCCCGAGACCCGAGACTCGAGACCCGCATGCACATCCTCCTCCTCGGCCCGCCCGGCGCCGGCAAGGGCACCCAGGGCGCCATCCTCTCGGAGCGGCTGAACCTGCCCCGGTTCGCGACCGGTGACCTCCTCCGGGACGCGGTGAAGCGCGGTACGCCGCTCGGGCTCAGGGCGAAGGCGGTGATGGAAGCCGGCCAGCTGGTGAGTGACGAGATCATCCTCGGCATCGTGCGGGACGAGCTGGCGAAGCCGGCGGCGGCGCGCGGCGTGATCTTCGACGGCGTGGTGCGGACCATCGCGCAGGCGGAAGGCGTGGCGCGGCTTCTCCAGGAGCTCGGGCGGACCATGAACCATGTGCTGTTCTTCGATGTCAGCGATGCCGAGATCCTGGCGCGGCTGGAGCGCCGGCGCGGGGTGGAGGGACGGGCGGATGACGACCCCGCGGCGGTGGCGGTGCGGCTCAACGCCTACCGCGAGCAGACGGCCCCGGTACTGGCGTGGTACCAGGCGCGGGGCGGCGTGACCCATATCCCGGCCGCGGGCACGGTGGACAGCATTGCCGCACGGGTGGCCGAGGCGGTCGGCGCGGCATGATCACGCGCAAGTCGGCGAGGGAGCTCGACATCATGGCGCGGGCCGGCAGCATCGTGGCCGGCACACTGGCGCTGATGCGGGAGATCGTGCGGCCGGGCATGACCACCGAGGATCTCGACGACGCGGCCGAGGCATTCATCCGGAGCCATCCGGGGGCCACGCCGTCGTTCAAGGGGCTGTACGGCTTTCCCAAGACGCTCTGCGTCTCGATCGACGACGAGATCGTCCACGGCATCCCGTCGAGGAAGCGGGTGCTGCGCGAGGGGAGCATCGTCAGCGTGGATTGCGGCGTCCATCTGGAAGGCTTCCACGCCGATTCGGCCACGACCATTCCCGTCGGCACGGTCGGCGCCGAGGCGGAACGGCTCATGGCGGTGACGCAGGAGGCGCTGGCTGCCGGGATTGCAGCGGCCCAGGCGGGGCACCACGTGGGCGACGTGGGCCATGCGGTGCAGACCGTGGCGGAAGCGGCGGGATTCGGCGTGGTGCGGGAGCTGGTGGGGCATGGCATCGGCACCCGGTTCCACGAGGAGCCGCAGGTGCCGAATCACGGCCAGCCGCATCGCGGGGCGCAGCTCAAGCCGGGGATGACGATCGCCATCGAGCCGATGATCACCGCCGGCAGCTACGAGACCCGCACGCTTCCCGACAAGTGGACCGTGGTGACGGTGGACGGCTCCCTCTCGGCGCACTTCGAGCACACCGTCGCGATCACGCTGGAGGGGCCGAGGGTATTGACGAAGCCCGCTGGAGGCTCGTAGGCACGCGCAGCCGGGCCGGATTGAGCTCGACGTATCGGCGGGCCCTCGCAAGTCCATCCTCGGTGCGAATCACCGACTCGTAATAATTCCGTTGCCAGATCCCAGGCCTGTCGCGCTGCCGAAGCATGTTGATGCGACGCGTGCATGAAGCCTTGAAACGCGCAATCAACGATCCCAGGGAGCGGGGCGGGCGATACAGCTGCCTGGCCTCCGGGCCTCTGCTGTTGCCATGCGGACCGTCGAAGTGGAGGATGCCGTGGAAGTGATCCGGCATGACAACGTAGTTGTCGAGGCGGATGTAATCTCGCAATTCGGCGGAACGTTGCCACTCCTCGTCAACGATCAGGCCCCACGCGCTCAGGTACATTGATTGATTCCGGATGTGCCCGAAGTACGGGTGGCGGCCTGCGGTGACCAGCGTGATCAGGTAGGTGGCCGTGCCGGCGTAATCGAACCCAGGCAGGCGAATAGATCGGCGCATTTCCCAACATCGGGAACATCACCGCGATGCCATCACCCCCGATATGCGTGGCCCATCATGTTCATGCGTGCGATGTGAGTGCCGGTCGGGGGCAGCGTGGGGCGCGGGCATGATGTAGGGTGCGGGCATGACGCGGGGCGTGGGCATGATGCGGGGCGTGGGAATGATGCGGGGCGTGGGAATGATGCGGGGTAGGGTATGATGCGGGGTAGGGGCGCAACGCGTTGCGCCCCTACCCGCCGACACGCAACAATCCGTGCAACCACCCGTGCATCGCCGGATTCCCCGCCACCACGGGGCCGTGCTGGATCCCGATGTCGTTACCCTCCAGGTCCGTGACCACACCGCCCGCCTCGCGGACGATCAGCGTCCCCGCCGCCACATCCCACGGCGCCAGCTGCAGCTCCCAGAAGGCATCGAACGCACCACACGCCACGGCGCAGAGGTCGAGCGCCGCCGAGCCGGCCCGCCGGATGCCGCTGGTGGCCTCCGCCACGCGGCGGAATTGCGCGAGGTAACGGTCCATTCCCTCCAGGTGCTTGAAGGGGAATCCGGTGCCGATCAGCGCATGGCCGGGGCCGGCGATGCGGGAGACGTGGATCGGTCGGCCGCTGCAGAAGGCTCCGCCGCCTGCCGTGGCCTCGTACACCTCGCCCCGTGGGACATTCACCACGACGCCCGCCTGCAGGCATCCGTTCTCCGCCGCGGCGATCGACACGGCGTATTCGGGATAGCCGTGCAGAAAGTTGGTCGTGCCGTCCAGCGGGTCCACGATCCAGACCAGTCCCTCACGCAGCAGTTCAGGGCTCAGCTCCTCGCCGATCACGCGTGAGCCGGGGACCGCCTGCATGAGCGACGCCGCGATCCGCTCCTCGGCACCACGGTCCACGTCGCTCACGAAGTCGTGACGTGACTTCTCGCTCCATGCGCCGGGGCCGTCCGGCCGGGGAGCGTTCCGGATGTAGTCGGCCGCATCCAGCGCCGCGGCCCGGGCGATGCGTACTAAGTCCAAGCCAGTCACCGTCTTGCGGTCCCTCCCCGGGGTGGATAGCTTGCCCGCATGTCTCGGGTCTTTTCAGGTATTCAGCCCACCGGCGAGCTGCACATCGGCAACTGGCTCGGCGCGGTGCGCAACTGGGTGGACTTGCAGTCGCGCTACGACTGCATCTTCTGCATCGTGGACCTCCACGCCATCACCGGCGCCTTCTACGATCCGGCGGTGCACGCCCGGCGCACGCGGGAGATGGCGATCGGCCTGCTCGCTTCCGGCGTGGATCCGGAGCGCGCGGTACTGTTCGTCCAGTCGCACGTGCCGGCGCACTCGGAGCTCATGTGGCTGCTCAACGCGGTGACGCACGTGGGCGAGCTGGAGCGCATGACGCAGTACAAAGATAAGGCCGGAGAAATGGAGGCCATTCCCGCCGGCCTCCTCAACTATCCGATCCTCATGGCGGCCGACATCCTGCTCTATCGCGCCGACCTGGTGCCGGTGGGCGAGGACCAGGTCCAGCACCTGGAGCTGGCGCGCGACGCGGCGCGGCGCTGGAACCTTGCCTACGGGCAGGGCGAGACGCTGCTGCCGGAACCCGGTCCCCTCCTCACCGAAGCCAAGCGCATCATGGGACTCGACGGCGAGAGCAAGATGTCGAAGAGCAAGGGCAACACCATCGGCATTCTCGACACGCCGGAGGAGATCTGGGAGAAGCTCAAGCCCGCCAAGACCGACCCGGCGCGGAAGCGCCGGACCGATCCCGGCACGCCGGAGATCTGCAACATCTACCACCTGCACCGGTACTTTTCGCCGCCGGAGACGGTGCAGCTCGTGGCGGACAACTGCCGCGGGGCGAAGTGGGGCTGCCTCGACTGCAAGCGGGTGCTGGCGGATAACATGATCGCCACCCTGGCGCCGATCCGCGAGAAGGCCGCCGAGCTCGAGGCCCAGCCCGGCACGGTGGACGACATTCTGCATGCTGGCGCGGCCCGGGCGCGCGCCATCGCGGCGGAAACCATGGCCCTGGTGCATGACCGCATGGGCTTCATGAGGGCATCATGACCGACGAGGCCCGGCCGGTGGCACGTTCCAGCATCGAGAAGATCATCGCGACCGCGGTGGAGCGCGGTGCGTCCGACCTGCACATCAAGGCGGGGGACGTGTTCCGGGCCCGCATCAACGGTCGCCTGGTGGCGCTGACCAAGCAGCGGCTCACGCCGGACCAGACCCGGGCCATCGCGCTGCGCCTGCTCACCAGCGACGAGGACCGCGCCCGGCTCGACCGGCTCCGCGATTTCGACTGCTCCTGGGGCATGCCCGGCGTCGGCCGCTTCCGGGTAAACGTCCTGCGGCAGCGCTCCTCGTTCATGATCGTCATGCGGGTCATCCCCTTCGCCGTGCCGAGCCTCGAGTCGCTCCACCTCCCGGCATTGCTCGGCCGGGTGGCGGATGCCGAGCGCGGGCTCGTCATCGTGGCGGGGATGGGGGGGAGCGGGAAGAGTTCCACCATCGCGGCGATGGTGCATCACATCAACGCCTCGCGCCACCAGCACATCGTCACGGTCGAGAATCCGATCGAGTTCCTGCACCGGGACCTGCAGTCGTCGGTGACGCAGCGGGAAGTCGGGGTGGACACCGATTCGCTGGCCACCGGCCTCCAGGCGGCGCTCCGCCAGGATCCCGACGTCGTGATCCTGGGCGACATCACCGACGCGGAGACGCTGGGCACCGCCCTCAAGGCGGCGGAGTCGGGGCTGCTGGTGATCGGCACCATGGCGACGCCTGATGTCGTCGCCACGCTGCAGCAGTGCATCGCCATGTTTCCGGCGGAGGAGCGCGAGATCGGGCGGCTCCGGCTGGCGGAGTCGCTGGGTGCGGTCGTCGCCCAGCACCTGCTCCCGCTCAAGGACGGCACCGGGCGGCTGCCGGCGGTGGAACTGCTGGTGATGAACGACGCGGTGCGGGACATCCTGCGCAGCTCGACCAACCTGGGCAAGCTCCGGAAGCTGATGGCGGACGCCGACGGCATGCAGACCTTCGACCAGCACGTGGCCGCGCTGGTGAAAGACGGCCTGGTGGACGCCGGCGCTTCGCGCGTCATCCTGCATGGGCCGGGATCGGCCGGCTGAGGCGGCCGCCGGGCGCGTGGAAGGCGTCACCGCCCGCGTGCTGGCGCTTCCCCGCGAGGCCGGCACCGCGGAGGCGGCCGAGGCGCGCCGGCTGCTCTCGGAACACCTGCGGGCGCTGGGTTTCGCGGTGGAGGTCCAGCGCTTCTCCTTTTCCACCGGTTCGCTTTCCGCCTATCCGATCCTCGGCGCCGGCCTCGGCTGGCTCGGCGTCATCATGGTACCGCTGCTCCTGATGGGGCAGGTGCCGGCCTGGGCCGCGGTGGCGGTGTGGACTGTCGGACTGCTTGCGCTCGGCATTGTGGTGACCGGTGTGGCCATGGGCTGGGCGCCGGCGCGCGGCGAGCAGCGGGAGGACGCGAATCTCATCGCGCGGCGGCCCGGCGCCAGTGTCACCCGGTGGATCGTGGCGCATGTGGACACCAAGGCCCAGCGCCAGAGCATGGCCGGTCGCCTGGTGACCGTGGCGATCACGCTGCTTGCCGTGATCCTGCTCTCGGTGCTTGCTGCCGGGCGCGTGCTGGGGCCGGCGAGCGTGTTTGCCGTCGCCATGGCCGCAGGCGTGGCGCTCGCGGCCGGCGTCCTGCTTGGCCGGGCGCGCCTCAGCGGGCGCACCGTGGGCGCCCGGGACAATGGCTCGGGCCTCGTGGCATTGCTGCAGGCCGCGGAACGTGCCGGTCCAGAGACCGGGTTCCTGCTCACCGGCGCCGAGGAGTTCGGGCTGGTCGGTGCGAGGATCGTGGCCCAGCAGCTCCCTGAACTGGTCCGGGGCACCGACGTCATCAACCTCGACACGCTGGATGACCAGGGGGCGATCGCCGTCGTGGCGCACAATGGGCCCGGACGCGTGCTCGCGGAATCGCTCAGGATCGCTCTCGCGCCGCTCGGCGTTCCGGTGCGCCGTCGCCGCCTGCCGCCCGGCATCCTGGTGGACAGCCTGCCGCTCGCGCGGGCCGGGGCGCGGGCCGTCACGATCGCACGCCTGGACTGGAGTACTCTCCGGATGATGCACACGGCCCGCGATGCCGTCGCCGGCCTGGCGTTCCGCACCGCCCGGGAGGTCGGCAGCATTCTTCGTGCGTCGCGTTGACGCCCCCGGAGTCCGCGGATACTTTTCTCCGAGGATGCACGAGCCCCGCGAGGGGCTCTTTTTTTTGCCAAGACGAGGCCAGGATGTTCGACGACCGGACCCGGTGCGCCGTGGTGGTGGGAGCCCAGTGGGGCGACGAAGGCAAGGGCAAGCTGGTGGACGTGCTGGCGGAGCAGGCGGACTTCGTGGTGCGCTACCAGGGCGGCGCCAATGCCGGCCACACCGTCGTCACCGGCGAATCCCAGTTCATCCTGCGGCAGATTCCCTCCGGGATCCTCCACAGCCGTACCACCTGCCTGATCGGCAATGGCGTCGTGGTGGATCCGCCCACCCTGTTCAGCGAGCTGGACGGGCTCACCGAGCGGGGGATCCCCACCGATAGGCGCCTGTACGTGTCCGACCGGGCGCACCTCGTCCTCCCCTACCACAAGCTGCTGGATGCGGCGAGCGAACGGAGCCAGGGGATCGGCACGACGGGGAAGGGGATCGGACCCGCCTACGAGGACAAGACCGGCCGCCGCGGCGTGCGCGTGGGAGACGTGCGGGACCTGGCGCGCGCGCGAACCCTCCTCGCCGACCGGGTGGCGCGCGCCAACCGCATGCTCGAGCTGGCCGGCGCCTCCGAGCGGGCGTCGCTGGAGGAGCACGAGGCGCTGCTCCACGAATTTGCACCGCGGCTGAGTACGGTAGCCGCCGATACCGGGCTGCTGGTGTACCGCGCACTCGGTGCCGGCAAGCGCGTCCTGCTCGAAGGAGCGCAGGGGGCGCTCCTCGATCTCGATCACGGGACCTACCCGTTCGTCACGTCATCGAGCACGACGGCCGGCGGCGCGGCGGTCGGCGCCGGCATCGGGCCAACCATGATTGACGGGGTGCTCGGCGTGGTGAAGGCGTACACGACGCGGGTGGGGAACGGCCCGCTGCCATCGGCCGCGGAGCCGGCCGACGATGAGCGGCTCCGGACGACTGGCGGCGAGTTCGGCGCGGTGACGGGCCGCCCCCGCCGCTGCGGGTGGTTCGATGCCATCGTGGTGCGCTATGCCGTGCGGGTGAATGGCCTCACCGGACTGGCGGTAACCAAGCTCGACGTGCTGGACGGCTTCGAGCGGATTCCGGTCTGCATCGGTTACCAGCTGGATGGGCGCCAGTGCGACGAGTTTCCGGGCGACGTGGACGCGCTGGAGCGGGTGCAGCCGGTCTACGAGGTGCTGGAGGGCTGGATGGCGCCCACCACCGGAGCGCGCCGGCTCGACGAGCTTCCCGCCCGCGCTCGCGCCTACCTGCACCGCCTGGAGCAGCTGGCGGGCGCGCCGGTGCGCTACGTGAGCGTCGGTACCCGTCGCGACCAGATCATCGCGGTGGACTAGCGCGTCATGCGCTTGATTCGCCGAGTCGTTCTGGCTGGGGCAGCGCTTGCGGTCCTGCTGGGCCTTGCGGGCTGGGTGTGGCTTCGCACCACTGTCCCTGGAATGACGGGCCGCGACGGTCTGGCGGGATTGACCGCGCCGGTCCGCGTCACGTTCGATTCGCTCGGCATCCCCGCCGTTACAGCGTCGTCACAAACGGACCTGCTCCAGGCGCTGGGCTACCTCCACGCACGTGACCGGTTCTTTCAGATGGATCTCCTCCGGCGGGCCGCCGAGGGGCGCCTGGCGGAACTCGTCGGCGCCCGCGCCGTTCCGCTGGATCAGGAGGCGCGCGAGTGGGAGATGGGCCGCATCGCCCGGCGCGCGTGGGCGGCGACGCCTGCCGCCGATCGGCAGCTGATCGAGGCATACGCCCGCGGGGTCAACGCATGGCTCAGCGCCCATCCCGCCTCACTCGAGCACCGGCTGCTGCGGCTCCCCGCCGAGCGGTGGAGCGGTGCCGACAGCTACGCCATTCTCCTGCTCGAAGCGAAGCAGCTGCACAACCAGGGCGACGAACGGATTCGGGCCGCGGCCCTGT
>DASTBA010000038.1:0-47925 GCA_035712285.1 Gemmatimonadales bacterium
GATCCCGGCGGTCGGCATAGCCCTTGGCCCGGACCACCTGGTCGTGCGCGAGCGGATCCACGCTGCGGCCGCGCCGGAGTGCGGCGAGATCGGACGGCTGGAGCGTCACCCGCAGCGACCGCGCCACCCCGCGAGCCACGGAATCCTGCATCGCGAAGAGATCGGTGCCCAGCGTGTACTCGTCCGTCCAGAGCACCCGCTGGCTCCGCACATCGGTGAGTTCCAGCCTCACGCGACCGCCATTGGCCGAGCGCAGCAGGGTGCCGCCCAGCACCGCATCGGCCCCGACCGACCGGCCCGCCGCCTGCACGTCCACATCCGGTCCGTCGGCAAACCGGTGCGCCGCCGCAGTGGCCGCCGCGGACCCCACGACGTTGATGCCGAGCCGGTGCAGCTCGTCGGTGATCTCCACCGCGAGCCCGCGGCCGAAGTACTCGCGGGCGGTGTCCCCCGACAGGTTCACGAACGGCAGCACTGCGAGGAGTCTTGGGGTGGTTGGTGGAACGGACCCCCGCCGGGCCGCCACCCGCCATCCGGCCAGTGCCAGGATAGCACCGGCCGCCGTGAACAGGATCGGCTTCATCCACGCCCGGCGAGCGCGGGGCATCGCCGGTGGCACCACCTCCCCGCCGATCACCGCGTCCCCGAGCGCCGAGCTGAAGGTCGCGCAGTCGGGGAAGCGCGCGGCGGGCTCCTTGGCCAGGGCCCGAATCACCGCCGTGTTCACCGGCCCCGGCACATCCGCCCGCGAGGCGGTGAGCGGTGCCGGTGGCGCCGTGAGGAGCTGTACCAGCACCGCCTGGAGAGTGGGTCCGGTGAAGGGGAGGCGCCCGGTGAGGAGCTCGTACGCCACCACGCCGAGGGAGTACAGGTCGCTGGCGGGGCCGATCTCGCGCTCGCCCGACGCCTGCTCCGGCGACATGTACTGCGGCGTGCCGATCGAGAGGCCGGTGGCGGTGAGCCGCTCGCCGTTCGAGTCGGCGGCCGCGCGGGCGATCCCGAAGTCGGCGAGGAGCGCGGTCCCGTCATGGAGGAGGATGTTGGCGGGCTTGATGTCCCGGTGGATCACGCCATGCCGGTGTGCGTAGTCGAGGGCCGAGCCCACCTCGCGCACCAGCCGTGCTACCTCGCCCAGGGGCAGCGGCCCCTCCCGCTGCAGCCGCTCGCGCAGGCTCTCCCCTTCGACATACGGCATGACGTAGTAGAGGGACACGGGACGCGAGACGCGGGACTCGGGCAGTTCGCGTCCCGCCTCCCGTGTCTCGTGTCCAAGCTCCGCCACTCCGGAGTCGAACAATGGCAGGATGTGCGGATGCTGCAGCCGGGCCGTGGTGTGGATCTCGGCAAGGAACCGCTCGGCCCCGATGGCGGCGGCCAGGTCCTGCCGCAGCACCTTGACCGCCACCGGACGGTCGTGCCGGAGGTCGTGCGCCAGGTACACCGTGGCCATGCCGCCCCGGCCGAGCTCGCGCTCGACACGGTAACGGCCGGACAGCGCCTGTACCAGACTATCGGGAACCGTCGGGGGCGTCTCCAGGCCGGGCCTCGGAGCGGATCGGGACGGTAGCAATCTGGTGGCCCGCATGGCATGCCGCCAGCGCGCGCACCGCCCGGATGGCCCGGCCGGCGCCGCTTGCGCAAGCCCGGCGCGGGCCGTAGCGTCAGCGGATGCGACACCACCCCCTGGTCGCGGCCACCTGCCTGGCGTTGATCGCGTTCGTGGGCCATCGCCAGGCCGACGCGCAGACGCTGCAGGCGGGGGCGTCCGCCCCGGACTTCACCCTTGCCGCACTCGACTCCAGCACCGTGCACCTGGCGGAACTCCGCGGCCACCCCGTCATCATCAATTTCTGGGCGACCTGGTGCCCACCCTGCGTGCACGAGATGCCGGAACTCGCGAGCCGCTACGCGGCCCATCGTGCCGACGGGCTCGTGGTGCTGGCCGTGAACGGCGACCGTGAAAAGGAGGACAAGGTCCGCCGCTTCACCGCTCGCATGAGCCTGGCGTTCCCCGTCCTCCTCGATCCCAGGCTGGCGGCCGCCACCGCCTTCGGCGTGACCCAGCTGCCCACGACCGTCTTCGTGGATTCCACCGGGGTCATCCGCTACATCAGCGCCGGCCCGATCCTCGCCAGCCAGCTGGAGGCCGGGCTTCGCACCATTCTCCCGGTGCAGTGAGCACCGGGAAGTCCCCGCACCGCCCGATCAGCCCTCGGCCTCGCCCAGCCACGCAAGCTCGGGCCCGAACATCGTTCTTGCGCAAGCAGGGCAGAGGCCGTGGCTCAGGCGAAGCTTGACGTGCAGTGCCAGGTATTGATCGATGCTCCATGTGGAAGAATCATCGACACCAGGCGCCTTGCAATAAGAGCAGACCGACAGCACCGGCCCGGCCCGCCTCAGCTCGGCCAGTGCATCCTCTGCCGCCTGCAGGCAGCGGCCGCGCTCCGCCTCGGCTTCCTTGAACGCCGTGATGTCCGACGCCATGGAGTAGATCGTGCGTTCCCGGGGGTTCGGCGCCGCATGCCAGACCAGCCACCGGAACGAGCCGTCCTTGCAGAGGTAGCGATTCTCGAACGCCATGGCCTGGCCGCCCGCCCGGACCCGGGCGTTCTGTCTCAGGGTGCGCCCGCGGTCGTCCGGGTGCACGAACTCGAGGAAGGGCCGGGACATCAGTTCGTCCCGGCTGAAGCCGAGCGTCCGCTCCCAGGCCGGGTTCAGCCGCGTGAAGTGGCCACCGAAGTCGAGCATGCAGAGCATGTCCACCGAGATGGCGAAGGACCAGTCGTCCAGCGTGCCCTCCCTACTGGATCGCGTTCATCATGTCGAAGATCGGCAGGTACATCGCCACCACCATGCCGCCGACAATGACGCCCAGCACCACGATCATCACCGGTTCCATGAGGGAAAGCAGCGCCCCCACCGCGACGTCCACTTCCTCGTCGTAGAAGTCGGCGATCTTGGACAGCATCTCGTCCAGCCCGCCGGTCTGCTCGCCCACCGAGATCATCGAGATCACCATCGGGGGGAAGACCTGGGACTTCTCCAGCGGCGCGGCAATGGTCTCGCCGCCCGCGATGCTGGCGCGGCTTTCCATCACCGCGTCGTGGATCACGCGGTTGCCCGCCGTCTTCGCGGTGATCTCCAGCCCGTCCAGGATGCTGACGCCGGAGCTGATCAGCGTGCCGAGGGTGCGGGTGAAACGCGAGACGGCGGACTTCCGGAGCAGGTCACCCAGCACCGGCGCCCGCAGCATCATCGAGTCGATGTTCTTCCGCCCCACCGGCGTCGCGTAGTAGCGCTTGATGCCGAAGATGGTGAGGCCGATCGCCGCCAGGATCGCCCACCAGTAGTTGATGAGCAGCTGGGACAGGCCGATCACGATGCGGGTCGGCAGCGGCAGCTCCATGTTCACCGAGGCGAACATGCTCTGGAAGGTGGGGATGACGAAGATCAGGAGCGTCGCCACCGCGGCGGCGGCCACGGTCAGGATGACGCCCGGGTAGATCATGGCGCTCTTCACCTTGCGGATCAGCGCGTCGCTCTTCTCGAGGAACGTGGCCAGCCGGAGGAGAATGGTGTCCAGGATACCGCCGGCCTCGCCCGCCGCCACCATGTTCACGTAAAGATCACTGAACGCCTTGGGGTGCTTGGCGAAGGCATCGGCCAGGGTGTTGCCGCTCTCGACGTCGTAGACGACCGCCTTGGTGACTTCCTTGAGCGCCTTGTTCTCGGTCTGCTGCGCCAGGATCGTCAGCGACTGCACCAGCGGTAGGCCGGCGTTGATCATGGTCGCGAACTGCCGCGTGAAGATGACGATGTCGCGGGTCTTGATCCTGGCCTTGCCGCCCAGCCTGATCGCCTTGGGCGCCTGGCGCACGCTGACCAGCATCATCCGGTTCTTCCGGAGGTGCGCGTTGACCTCCTCGGGGCTCTGGGCCTCGAGCTGGCCCTTCTGGATCTGCCCCGTGGAGTTGCGGGCGGTGTATTCGTAGAGCGGCATCGTGTCCCTCTCCTCGGCATGGGCAGAGCTGCAGCTCTGCCCTTACGTGTTCGGGCAGAGCTACAGCTCTGCCCCTGGTATCCCGACCTACGCCCGGCGCCCGCCGGCCATCGCGGTCATCTTGCCGCGTTCGCCCAGGGCCACGTCCGGCTCGTCCAGCGGCTTCTCGCCGATCGCCCGCAGGAATTCGTTGGGCTCCGGCGACACCCGGAGGCACTCGTCCTGGGTCACCTCGCGCCCCATGTAGAGCTGGTAGAGCGCGTCGTTCATGGTCTGCATGCCGTGCTTCTTGCCGGCCTGCATCGCCGAATAGATCTGGTGCACCTTGTCGTCGCGGATGAGCGCCCGGATGGCAGGGGTCGCGACCATGATCTCCGCCGCCATCACCCGGCCCCGCCCGCTCGCCTTCTGCAGCAGGGTCTGCGTCAGCACCCCCTCCAGCACGAACGCCAGCTGGGCCCGCACCTGCGGCTGCTGGCTGGAGGGGAAGACGTCGATGATGCGGTTGATGGACTCCGCCGCCGAGTTGGTGTGCAGCGTCGCGAGCGCCAGGTGGCCGGTCTCCGCGATGGTCAGCGCCGCCGAGATGGTCTCCAGGTCCCGCATCTCGCCCACCAGGATCACGTCCGGATCCTCGCGCAGGGCGTACTTGAGCGCGCTGCCGAAGCTCTTGGTGTCGGTGCCCACCTCGCGCTGGTTCACGATGCAGGACTGGTGGCGGTGGATGAACTCGATCGGGTCCTCCACCGTGATGATGTGGCCCCGCCGTTCCTTGTTGATCTTGTCGATGACCGCGGCCAGCGTGGTGCTCTTGCCGGAGCCGGTCGGCCCCGTCACCAGGATGAGCCCCCGGGGGCGCTCCGCCAGCTTGGCCACCACCGGCGGCAGGCCGAGGTCCTGGAAGGTGCGCACGTTGAAGGGGATCATCCGGATCACCACCGCCACGCAGCCCCGCTGCTTGAACACGTTGCCGCGGAAGCGGGCCAGGTTCTGGATGCCGAAGCTGAAGTCCAGTTCGTCCTCGGTCTCGAACCGCTTCTTCTGGTTCTCGGTCAGCACCGAGTAGGCCAGCTGCAGCGTGTCCTTGGGCGTGAGGATGTCCGGCACGGACGAGTCCGTGATGTCGCCGTCAATGCGAAGCTTGGGGCGCTCACCGGCGGTGATGTGGAGGTCCGAGGCCTCGCGCTCGATCATCTCCTCCAGCAGCGCACGCAGATTGAAGCTCATCCTGCCGTCTCCTTCACGACTTCCTCGAGTGTGGTGATTCCCCGTTCCACCTTCTTGATCCCGTCCATCCGGAGCGTCAGCATCCCTTCCTGCACCGCCAGGTCCCGGATCTCCGCCACCGAGTCGCCGCGCAGGATCGCGCGCCGCAGCTCGGGGGAGAGCGCCATCACCTCGTACAGTCCCGCCCGCCCCTTGTAGCCCAGCCCGCCGCAGGTGTCGCACCCCTTGCCCCGCCGGAACTCGATCCGCCGCATGGCGTCGAGGTCCTCCGAGAGCGAGTGCAGCTCGTCATCCCGGTAGGTGACCACCTGCGAGCAGTCCTTGCAGACCCGGCGCACCAGCCGCTGCGCCACCACCAGGTTCACCGCGCTCGCGACGTTGAAGGCCTCCACCCCCATGTCGATCATGCGGGTGATGGTGCTGGGCGCGTCATTGGTGTGCAGCGTCGAGAGCACCAGGTGGCCTGTCAATGCCGCCTTGATCGCGATGCCGCCCGTCTCCAGGTCCCGGATCTCGCCGATCATGATGATGTTCGGGTCCTGGCGCAGGAACGCCTTGAGCGCCGACGCGAACGTGAGGCCGATCTCGTTCCGCACCAGGACCTGGTTGATCCCGTGGAGGTTGTACTCCACCGGATCCTCGGCCGTCATGATGTTGACCTCTTCCGTGTTGATCCGCTGCAGGCAGCTGTACAGCGTCGTCGTCTTGCCCGATCCCGTCGGCCCCGTCACCAGCACCATGCCGTAGGGGTTGAGGATCGCCTTCATCAGGTCCGCTTCCGCCTTGGGCTCGAACCCGAACTTCTGCAGGTCCAGCGTCAGGTTGCCCTTGTCGAGGATGCGGAGCACGATCTTCTCGCCGAACAGCACCGGCAGCGTCGAGACGCGGAAGTCGATGACCCGGCTCCCCATCTTGAGCTTCAGGCGCCCGTCCTGCGGCACCCGCCGCTCCGCGATGTTCAGGTGCGAGAGGATCTTCACCCGGCTCGTGAGCGCCGCCTTCATCTTGAAGGGCGGCTTCATGATCTCCTGCAGCGCGCCGTCGATGCGGTAGCGCACCCGGATCTCGTGCTCGAACGGCTCGATGTGGATGTCGCTCGCTCCCCGCGTCACCGCGTTCTTGAGAATCCCCTCCACCAGCTTGACCACCGGCGCGTCGTCGATCTGCGCCTGGGTGGCGGCCTCCTCCTCCTCCTCCGCCACCACTTCGACGTCGCCGTCGCCCTCCTCCTCGAACTCCTTGAGGATGTCCTGGAACTGCTGGTCCGCGGCGCTGCCGTAGTGCTTCTCGATCAGGGTGCGCAGGGTGAACTCGCCCGCCAGCACCGGAAAGAGGTCGTACCGGGTGATGAACTTCAGGTCGTCGAGCAGCCCGATATCACTCGGGTCCGCCAGCGCCACCGTCAGGGTCCGCCCCTCGCGCTTGAGCGGCAGCACCACATGCTTCTGCGCCACGTCGGCCGGGATCAGCTTCAGGATCCGGCCGTCCACCTCGAACCGCTGCAGGTCCACCGCCGGCATCCGGTACTGCCGGGCCAGCAGCTTGGTCAGCTCGATCTCGGAGGCCAGCCCCAGCTTGACCACCGCATAGCCCAGGCGGCACTTCGAGGCCTTCTGCTCCGCCAACGCCTTCCCGAGCTGCTCACGCGTGAGCAGCCCTTCCTGGAGCAGAAGTTGACCGAGCCGGTCGCTGAGCTGCGCCGCCGCTGTGGCCATCGTCGTCCGACGTTCAGGAGGAAGCAGGACCCTTGAGGTGCCGCTTGATTGGAAACCGTGGGCCACGCGCCACAGGGGCTCGCCCGATCAGCGTATCTGCAAGAAGGGGCGCAACTTGGCGATGGTGGCTGGGCCGATTCCCGGTACTGCCGCCAGCCCCTCGACGCTCGCAAACGGCCCATGCGCCTCGCGATACGCCACAATCGCCGCAGCCCGACCTGGTCCGACCCACGGCAACCTTGCCAAATCCTTGCTGGATGCGGTGTTAGGGTCCGTAACTGGCTGTTCCGCCGGGGCGGCGCCAGGCGGTGGTGCAGCGGGAGCCGCGAGCCCCGAGAAACGAGCGTGGGGCCCGATCTTTTCCAGCAGGGACTTCCCCACCCCCGGGATCGAATCGAGCCGCTCCAAGCCCCCGAACGCCCCATGCGCCTCGCGGTACAGGACGATGCGGCGCGCGAGTCCCGGCCCGACACCGGGAAGCCGGGCGATCTCCGCGGCACCGGCCCGGTCGAGATCCACCATCTCGCCTTCGTTCAGCGAACGATCAGCAGTCCGGGCGCTGTCGCGATGCGCCCCGGGAGCACCGGCAGGCCCCGACGCGCCCACGAGCACGATGCCGCCGGGCGCCTCGCCGGGACGAAGCAAGGCCCAGCGGGCCAGCTGGCCGGCCGCAGCCAGGCCAAGAATCAGGAGAACGGACCGGTACTCGGCGGGCATGCACCGAAGCTGCATGCCCGGGGTCCGGAATTGCGGATGGAAAAACGGCAGGACGGGGCGGGAAAACGGGGGCGCGCCGGTAGGGGCGGATGTAGGGGCGGGTCTAAGACCCGCCCCTACCCGCCCCTACTCGGCGCGCGCGATCAGGGCCAGCGCCACGCGTCCCACGATCCCCAGACTTTCGGCGCTGATCTTGTCCATGGTATCCCGCGGGGTATGCCAGTAGGGATAGTCGAAATCCACAACGTCGATCGCCCGGATGCCGGCCTGCTGCAGTTCGACGTGGTCGTCCACGAGGGTCACATTGTCGTAGGGCACGAACACCGAACCGTACCCCTGCTGCCGGGCAGTCTCCCAGACCAGGTCCACCACCTCCGGCGCGCCGATCATGGAATTCCCCTCAGCCGAGATGCGGAGGCTCTTGTCGCCGATCATGTCGAACAGCACGGCATACAGGGGCTTCGGTTCCAGCTGGTGGGCGGCGTAGTAACGGCTGCCGATCAGCACGTCGTTGCGCTCGGTGGAGAAGTCGCCGTAATCCTCGCCATCGGCGAAGAGCAGGTCCACACCGATGCCTGGCGCTCGTGCCTTGAGTGCGTCCGCCACTCCCAGCAGCACCGCCACCCCGGACGCGCCGTCATTGGCCCCTGGCACCGGATGGGGCCGGTCTTCCGGCGTGGCATTGGTGCCGTCCGAGATGGGGCGCGTATCCCAGTGGGCCAGGAAGAGCACCCGCTTGGCGGCCCCGGGATTGAAGCGGGCGATGAAATTGGTGAGCGGGAGGGAGTCACCGCGGGCGGTGACGTGCACCCAGTGCTGCACCACGACGGTGTCGGCCCGGGCAGCGAGCATGCTGTCGAGCCAGCGGGCCTGCGCCTCGTGGCCCGGCGTCCCGGGAATGCGGGGGCCGAAGGCCACCTGGGTACCGGCATAGGCCAGCGCCCTGGCCCCGTCGAATGGCCGGCTGGGCGCCTGCTCGGCGTGACAGGCGGCGAGGGTGAGCAGCGCGGCGGCGAGCAGGGACATGGGCGCGCTCCTTCCCGAGGCGATCATCGCAGGCCTCCCGAATAGAGCGAAAGGGTGAAGCCGACCTGGAGGTAGATGGTGGACACCCGCCGGTTGAGCGACGGCGCGTCGTTGACAAGGTAGCCGAAGTCGAGGCTGCCGCGCAGCAGTTCCGCCAGATCGGTGTTGAAGCTGGCCGAGACTTCCCGGGTGCCATTCTCGCTGACGCTGGTGCAGTCACTGCTGTCCTGCTGAAGCAGGCAGGTGCTGGAATGGTCTGATCGTGCCGTCAGCGTGGCGGAAATGCGCTTTCGGATCCGGCTCACGGACTCTGGAAGGCGGAAATTGTAGTTCAACGAACCGAGAAAATTGTTCTGATCCAGCATCGTGGTATTGCCGTTGTTGACGTTGCGCTGACTCACGCCGGAGAGACGCGCGGTGATGGTCATGCCGTTCCGGAAGCCGACCTGCATGTCTGGCGCAAACGAGGAGGAGGTCACTTCGCTGCCGGCGGTGGCGCCCTCGCCTGCCGGCTGGGATGTGGTGCCGGTGCGCCTGCGGACCATCGCCCCTAATGCCAGGAGCGTGATCGGGCCGCGGGCGAACGTCTGGGTCCACCGCAGCGTGCCGGACGGCCACTCCGTCTGGCTGGAGAGCAGTTGCTGGACGCCGCCGCCCACCCGCTGATACCGGGTGCTGGACGTCCGGCTGTAGCTCATGGAGAATACGAGGCCAAAGGGCAGGTCGGCGCCCGACGTGAGGGTGTTAGTCCGGATGTCTGAGGCACCCAATGCCGTCACGCCGTTCTGCACCAGGAACTGGTCCAGCCCACCAAGCGCCAGCTGGTAACGCAAGGACGGGGAAAAGGCCGCGAGGTCGAATGTCGAGGACAGGAGCCGCCGCGAGCTGGCGTCCACTGGTCGCAGCCGGGCCAGCAGCCGTGTGATACCCGCACTGTCGCCCGCGACCACGCGCATCAGCCGGGCCAGGTCTACCGACGCACCCAGCTCGGCACTTCGGCTATTGTTGAGCGTCTGCGGCAGTACGAAGGCGCCCAGCGTGTCGCCGCCCACCTGCACCGGCGGACGGCTAGTGAGAAATCGCGACAGGGTGAAGCCACCCCGGTTGACGAAGCGCGGTCGTAGCCAGCTGGCCACCACCGGTGTCAGGGCAAGCGATGTGCTCATCTGGCGATCCCGTTCCACCCCGATGTCCATGCCCAGAAACTCCTGGCGGGATTGTTCTGCAAGGCGTCCGGCGCTGGTGGAATCCGGATAATGCCGCAGATCCCTCGTGCTGGTGAGGTCGCCGCCCAGGGAGAGCATGCCGAGGGGCCGCCAGGTCAGGCCGGCGCTGTTGCGCCAGACCTGGTTGACCGAGACCGACGGGAGTAGCAGGGAATCGATATCACGGAGGATTGGCACCTGATAGGCGGTGAGTTCGCCCCGATCACGCACCAGACCGCTGGACAGGCGGATGCTGGTGGGGGCCAGGCTGAAGCGGGCCTTGGACAGCGCCTTCCCGATCTCGCCGGTGCGCAGGAACCCCGGCAGCAGGCCGCGCAGGTCCGCTGTCGCTTCCGTCTGACCGAGCAGCAGATTATAGCTGAGCGCCACATTGTTGCTGCGGGAGGTGGCGTCGCTGAGCTCGGTTCTGGTCGCGCCGCGTGCAAATGAGGCCGTCAGGGAGAAGGGATCGGCGAAGCCGCGGACCAGCCAGGTCTTGCCCCGGGCCGAACGCCGGATCGAGAAGCTGTAGTTCGTGGCCCAGGCGTCCGGCTTGCGGAGCCCGGTGAGAGCCGAGCCCCGGATGTCGGTGCCGGTGATGAGCTGCGGATCGGAGCCGGCGCGGCTCGCACTGATGGTGAGGGGAATGGCAAGGCCGAGCGACGCCGGCAGGAACTTGTCCAGGCGCCAGTTCGTGCCCAGCTGCAGGGTGTTAGTGGTCTGGAAGCTGGGCGCCTGCCCGATCTGACGGAACTGACCGTCCTGTCCAATCAGGGACACACTCACGTCCCCGACATCCGAGGCTGTGAGCCGAGCATCCAGCGCGTAGGCCTTGCCGGTGCGGGAGATCGGCAGCGTGAGCCGGATGTCGTCGATCCAGACTTCTGCGTCGGGCAGGGGTCCATGGTCCGCGGCGCGGTAGAGGCCGGCCGACACTTCCTGGATGGAGGCGAGATTCGGCGGATTCACGCCTGGGCTCCCGACCTGCACCATGTAGGGGCCCTGGCAGGCGACGTACGCAGTCGGATCGCCGCCGCACTGGGCGGCGCCGGAGGGCGCCTCCCCCGAAAGCCAGCGGGTCTCGATCTCCGCGCGCAGGGTGCGCCAGACTTCCAGGTCCACCACGAACTCCGGCTCCCATGAGGTGGTGACCGCCGGCGCATGGTAGAGATAGAAATTCCGGTCATCGCTCCCCACCTTGACGAACGCCTCGAGATCCCCCCGCTCCCAGCCGTCGCCCCGGCCGCGGGCCCATACCCTGAGCTCGCTGTAGTTGAGCAGGCTCTGCGGCCCGGCCGGCAGGCGGAGGAACGCTTCGGCCCGTTCGCCCAGCTGAAGATCGGAGGCAATCACGCGCAGCGACTTTTCGTTCACCTGCTGCGTCAACTGGTTGGCGCCGGCATTCCGGTCGTTCAGCACGTTGAGCGCCCCGGGGGGCGGCGTGTAGCCAAGCTCCACGTTTTCCGTGGAAACCGTCGCCACGATCACGTCGCCATGAGGCTGCCCGGTGGAGCCGCTCAGGCCGGCGATCGGGGTCTCGGCCCGGCGGGCCCACGGCGCGCCGACGAAGCGCATCCGCGCAAGACCCAGGCGACCGACCACATCGGGTCCGCCATTGTCGGGAGGAGCGATGAAGGTCAGCCGGAGCTGCTGGACCAGACGGAGGTTCGGCGTGCCCAGCTCCACGGCATTGGCGCCGCGCAACGGCACCCGGTAGAGGGTCCATCCAGCCTGCTTCCCGGTATTGTCCAGCGCCTTGACGCCCCGCCCCTTCACAATGTACGTGCTGTCCCTGAGGTCGATCACGTACCGGAAGACGTTCTCGTTCGTGCCGCTGGCGTTGAGCAGGTTGTCACCATTCAGGTCTTCGGTGTCGAGCTGTCCGTTGCCGCTGGTGCAGCGGGAACTGAGATCGCCCCAAGGGAACACATTCACGACGGAGCCCAGCTGCTGATGACACAGCTGGACATCCCGGGCAAAGGCGTCCCCCAGCTTGATCGAGTCAGGGCGGTCCGACAGGATACCGATATCGTCGGTGGCGGCATTGAAGATGCCGTCCGAGCCCCGCTCGGTATCAAGCCGTCCCTCTCCCACCAGCTGCCGGCCGAAGAAGAGCGTGTCGCCGCCCGTCACCGCCATGCTGTCCGGGGCGAGTGCCACGGCGTCCTCGTTCACGTTGCCCAGGTCGATCACCATCTGCATGCCAGCGGAATCGGCGCTGTGGGCACCTGACTGGTAGACATAGAATTCCAGATATTCCGTGCGGGACAGGTCGATACCGGTCGAGCTGAGCGGCGTCACCAGCGAGCGCCAGCGGGGCCGGAAGGGCCGTTCCGGCTGGGTCCATTCCGAGTGGTTGTTGCGCTGGACGATCCCGCCCGCCGTGTCGGCATGGAGCGCCAGCCACATGACCGTCTCAAACTGGTCACCGCGGCCAGCCAGCACGACGGTGGTGTCGATGTCCTGGGGACGATACTGCACCGGGCGTCCGGCCGCGTCCGGTACCAGGTTCTGCCAGGTGAGCTGGACGGCATCCGCCGGATCGAAGGCGCTGCCGAAACCAAAGGCGGGGTCGACTCCATCGGAGCGCTGCGGCGCGCTGCCGAACTCCCAGCTCTGCTCCCGCAGCGAAATTGGCGTGCCGTCGTCCCGCTCGAATTCCTCGAGATAGGCGGCACCGGAGCGGTTGGGATCCGGCTTCGAAAAGGCGAGCTCGGCGTTGATGTCGAGGAGCGACGGTGCCTGGCTCTTGCCGCTCACCAGGGTCTTCATCAGCCGGGTGACAGCCGACGGCCGGAAGTGCAGATCGGTGCTGATCCCTCCCACCATGTTGGCCTTGGCCTCGAACCCCACCTGCGGACGGTTGTATGCGCTCGCCTCGCGCTGGAAGACGCCGATGAGGTTGATGGAGCCGGTCCGGCCCAGCGAATAGCGCGAAGTAAGCCCGATGATCGAGGTGGGCGCCACGGCAAACAGGTCCTGCTGTTCGAAGCGCGCCTGCACCGTAGCCCCGCCGGCGCCGAACAACGCGTCGGGATCATTGAACGTGACCAGTCCGGTACCGTAGTCGATCGAGTAGTCCACGCCCCGCTGCAGGAGCCGGTTGTTCACCTCGAGTTGTTCCGAGTTCTCCTTGAGCTGAATGGCGTTCAGATTCAGGCTGGACCGGTCGCCGCCCGCCGCCGCGTTGTAGCGGAGCCGCATCTGGAACCGTGAGGGCGGGCCCTGCGGCGACAGCATCAGGTAGAGCGGCGTGCGATATAGCGAATCAGTCCGTTCGGCCGGGGTCAGATGCGCCGGATCGTCGAAGGGCTGAAGATTCGGAAAGACGACGTACGATTCGCGCAGGATACCGCTGGTGCTGATGGTGTCCCGTGTCCTGGGGAAGAGCCGGTTGTCCAGGTCGAAGACCGAGGGGTCGGACGGCACCGCCATGTCGAGCTGGGCCAGATAGGTGGCGGCCCCGCCCTGCGGGCGCTCCGACTGGTTCAGCAGGAGCGAGACCTTGAGACTGCTCCGGTCGAGGTCGCTGCCGGCCACCCGGTACACCTGCCGCATCTCGTGGCGGAAAGTGCCCGCGTCGGGCCCCCGCCGCGGCTCCACGATGAGCTCCAGCGAATCCACGACGGCAGGCTGATCCACGCTCGGGAATGTGCCCACCCGCCCCCCCGATGCCGTCGTATAGCTGACCGCGAGATAGTCGGCGGGGTCCAGCTTCGAAGTCAGCACGAACCACAGGCCTGACGGGTCCAGGTAGTAGTCACGCCCTTGTAGCAGGAGTTCCCATTGCACCCCTTCGTCCGGCGCGACCTGACCGAGCCGCTGTGTGGGGTCGGCAGAGTTGCTGGCGAAGGCCTTGATACCGCCCAGGATGGGCGACACGGTACTGCCAGCCGCCGGTGCCCGGTAACGATAGACCCGAACCTGCACCGGCCGTGCCCCGGCCGGCAGCGCACTGGCATCCACATTGAGGATGTCCACCGCCGGATACGTTGGCAGCGCCGTGGGATCCACGACCCAGTAGAAGCGCCCCGACTCGAAGTCCAGGTCACGGAGGAGGCGGTCCTGCGGTGCGGAGGTCGTACCGGTGCCGATCTGGAAAGTGCGCTGCGCCACCGAACTCCCTTTCTGGGTGGCAAACAGCGTCTGGAACTGCATCGGCCCGACCTCGAACTGCGCATTCACGCCGAAATTGCTGGACGGCACCGCGGCGGTGAGGAATCGCGAGGGCGGCGGCTGGAAGGTCACCGTCCCGACCTCCACCCGCTTCACGATCTCGTCGGGAAGGCCTTCATAGTAGACTTGCAGCTGGTTGTTGCCGGCGAAATCACGTGCCGACTGGAAGTCCACGTTCACGTGGACTCGCCTGCCAATCAATCCGGAGGCACGGACATCGATGTTGTTGTCCAGCCGCGGAGCATGCAGTGTGGCGCCGCAGCCGGCCGTCGGGTCGGTCAGTTCCGCCGGTGTGCAACGCTCGTTCTTGACCCGCTCGGTGCGGATATCCAGTCCGGCTTGGCCGTCAATGGCCAGGTCGGCATACTTCTGGTCAAGCCCGAGGATATTCCGGCGGCCGGTCGGCGCCCGGGTCGTGTCGGCGCGGCGTCCATAGATGGACAGCGCCCGCACAGTCGCGGCGCGAACCATCCTGACCGAATCGAGCACGGTACTGAGCGAACTGTCGAAGGCGATCAGGGCGCGGAGACCGCCGTTCCAGGGACCAGGCGGAGCCGCCGGCCCCTGGAGCGCCGGACCAGTGGCCGGCAGGTGTGCCGGCAACCGGGGCCGCAGAGAATCCGGGACCTGCGCCAGCACCGCCCGCGGGAGCGCGAGCATGAGACAGCCCAGCACGGCAAGGAAGACGGAACGGGCCACGCGAACTCGGCTACGGGACTGGGATCGGACGGCAGGGCGGGCCGGAATATAATGATGAGCCAAAACCCTTACAACCACACTACTTAGACTGTGCGACGGCTGACCCGTTACCTGCTTGGCAGGCTGGTGGCCCCGTTCGGCTTCGCGCTGGCGGCGCTCACCGGGTTCATGCTGCTGAATCAGGTTGCCAGGCAGTTCGACAAGCTCGCCGGCAAGGGCCTGGAATGGCGCGTCATCGCCGAGGTGTTCGGCCTGGCGATTCCGTTCATCCTGGCGCTGACCCTGCCGATGTCCGTGCTGGTGGCGGCGCTGTTCGGGTTCAGCCAGCTGGCCGCCGAGAACGAGATCACCGCCATGCGGAGCAGCGGGGTCAGCATCGGGCAGATGCTCCGCCCGGTCATGCTGGTGGCCCTGCTGATGAGCGTGGTCACCTTCGGCTTCGTGGACCAGGTGCTCCCCCGGAGCAATGCGCGGCTCCGCACGCTGTTCTTCGACATCGCACGCAAGCGGCCCACCTTCGAACTGCACGAGCAGGTAATCAACCCGATTCCGCAGTCCCAGTACTTCCTGCGCGCGGCGCGGATCGACCAGGCCCACGGCAAGCTGTTCAACGTCGCGATCTACGACATGGGCGGCCAGTGGAGCCGCCGCATCATCTACGCCGACAGCGGGACCATGGCGGTGGCCGGCACCGACGGGCATGACCTGGTCCTGGGACTCGATGACGGCGTCATCCACGAGTTCCCGATAGCGGCCCCGGGCGACTTCCGCCTGGTCTCCTTCGACCGGAACACCGTGGTGCTGCGCAATGTCTACGACCAGTTCCAGCGCAATGCCGGCGACATCGTCCGGGGCGACCGGGAGCAGAGCACCTGCGAGATGCTGGGTGTCGTGCGGATCGCGGAGCGCGACGAAGCCCAAGCCGCGTCCGATCATGCGGCGCTCCTCGACCGCGACCTCCGGTTCCTGCTTTCGCTGCCGGCGGCCGCTCCCCGGGACACCGCCCCGCTGCGGGAGTCCCGCGGCTATTGCGCCTGGGGGCTTCAGCTTCGCAACCTCGCCCTTCCAAGGACGGCCAAGGCGGAGTCACCCACACAGGCGCCGCCGGCCACCCGCCTGACCCTGCCCCCGCCGGTCATGCTGTCCGCCTACCCCGAAATTGGCGGGACCCGCGCGCGAATGGACACCGCCGAGCGGCAGCAGGACAGCTTCCTGGTGGAAGTGCACAAGAAGTGGGCAATCGCCTTCGCCTGCCTCCCCTTTGCGCTCATCGGCATCGTGGTGGCGCTCCGGTTCCCCCGCGGCGGGATGGGGCTGGTGATCGGCGGGGCCATGGGGGTGTTCTCGATCTTCTGGGTCGGGCTCACGGCGGGCGAAGCGCTGGCCGACCGGGGATACCTGCCGCCCTGGATCAGCATGTGGGCGCCCAACATTCTCCTGTCGGCGCTGGGGCTCGTGGGCCTGCTGGTGGTGAGCCGCGAGATGGGTTCCACCCGCGGCGGCGACGTGCAGGAGATCCTCGACTGGCTGGCCGAGAAGTGGAGCCGGCTCCGGAAGCGGAGGCGGGCGTGATGCGGATTCTCGATCACTACGTCCTCCGTTCGTGGCTCAAGATCTTCGTGGTCACCGCCCTGGGCTTCCCGCTCGTTGCCGTGCTCACGGAGATGGTCCAGAAACTCACCGACCTGCTCGCGCGCGACCTTACCGTGAAGCAGATCGCGATCAGCTATCTCTTCGGGATCCCGGCCTGGGCCTCGCTGGTGATGCCGGCGGCGGTGCTCGTGGCCACGATCTTCACGGTCGGCAACATGGCTCGGCACTCGGAGCTGACCGCGGCCAAGGCGGGAGGAGCCAGCTTCCACCGGCTGGTGCTGCCGCTCTTCCTCGTCTCGGCGGCGGCATCGCTGGTGGCGATCGCCATCGGGGAACTGTCGGTGACGGCAAGCGGACGGCAGGCGGTCCTGCAGAAAGATCCGGGCACCATCAACACCACCGGCCCCTACAACTTCATCTATCGCGCCGGTGCCGGCTGGATGTACACGATCCGCTCGCTCGACCTGACGACGCATACCCTGCGGGACCTGGTGCTGGAGCGGGCCGGAACCGGCGATGACTATCCGACCCTGGTCATCCGGGCCGACAGCGCCACCTGGGCCGATTCTACCCGTGCCTGGACCCTCTGGCACGGACAGACCCGGGTGCTGGGTTCCGGTGAGCACCTGACCACGTTCGAATTCGGGTCGCTGGGCCTCAAGTCCATGACCGAGCAACCCGAGGACCTGCTGGCCCGGGACAAGCCGCCCCAGGCCATGCGCTATGCCGAGCTGGGCCGGTACATTGACGCGATGCGCCGAGCGGGAAATGCCACCGGCAAGCTGCAGGTGCAGCGGGCCCAGCGGATCGCCATCCCGATGGCCTGCCTGGTGATCGCCCTGTTCGGCGCGCCGCTCGCGATGTCCGCCCCGCGCTCCGGCTCCGCCTTCGGCATCGGCGTGAGCCTGGCGGCCACGGTGGTGTATGTGCTGCTGTCACAGATCGCGACCGCCATGGGCGACAGCGCCATCGCCAGCCCGGTGCTGCTGGCCTGGCTGCCGAACGTGGCCTTCCTGATCGGGGCGCTGGTGCTGCTGGATCGGGTGCGGAGCTAGGGACTGTCACCCTGAGGGCACGGAGTGACCGAAGGGGCCGGAACTCGACGTGAGCTCCGGCCCCTTCGCTGTGCTCAGGGTGACAGCATCGTCACCCCGGCACTCCCACTCTCAGCTTGCCTCAGAACGAATACCGCGCCCCGAACTGCATGCGCCACCGGGAGGAGTTGGGACCGAGGACGGTCTTCTCCACCGTGGTCGGGGGCGCAAACGAGTAGACGGGGCGGTTGTTCACCGCATCGTAGGCCACCGCCTTGAGGAACGACGGCCCTTCCTCGAATGCGCTCACCTGCTTGAAGGCGCCCCAGCTGGTGTCGAACATGTTCAGGACATTGAAGATGTCCCAGGAAAGCTGGAGGTTCTGCCCCGACGGCAGCGGCACCGTGGTGGCCAGCCGCGCATTCATCAGGTTGGACCACGGGTTCCGGCACGAATTCCGCCGGAGGATCTTGCCGCGGCTGCCCGCGAGGCAGCTCTGGCCGTCAATGAACGTGTTGAGGGCCGCGAGCTGCGTGGGATCCTGCAGCGTGATGTCGCTCCCGTCCGCCTTGGGCACGAAGGTCATGTCGTTGCCGCTGATGCCGTCGGCGTTCACGTCGCTGCCCGCCATCCAGCCGTACGGGGTGCCGGAGAAGCCCTGGTAGATGAGCGAGAACTGGCTCCGGTACGGCAGGTTGGCGGTGCCGCTAAGGGTGATCTTGTTCGGCACGTCGAAGCTGGACGTCGTCACGTTGCGGTCGAACAGCGACCCGTCCACCGACGCGAACTGGTAGTTCGAGAAGGCGATGCTGCTCGTGAGCGAGTAGATGTCCTTGGTCTTCGAGTAGGTGTAACCTGCCTTGAACGACAGGCCGTTGGCGAAGTCCTTGGTCAGCGACGCCGTCAGCGACACGCTGTTGCCGCCGTTCTTGTTGGTATGGAAAAGTGCATTGCCGATGTCGTTCCGCACCAGGGCCTTCGTGGCCCGGCCGTTGCTCGTGCTGAAGGTACCGTAGAGATAGCGTCCTTCACCCGACAGGGTCGGGCTCTCCACCAGGTTGTTGTCCTGAATGTAGAGGTTATTCCGGTTGCCGGTCCAGAGGAAGTCCAGCGAGCCGAAGATGCCGTGCGAGAACTGGCGGTCCAAGCCCAGCGCCGCGCGCACCGTCTGCTGGAAGCGGAAGTCCTTGTCGAAGTAGACCGGATTGGCCCGGGCAGGCGGAGCCGTGCCGCCGCCGGCGCAGGTCGTCGGCTGGGAGGCGAGGTCCTTGCCCGGGAACGCCGGGACGTTGGCCCCGGTGCAGGTGAGGGTCACCGTCTCGAGGCCGGTGCCGACGTAGGCGTTGGAGAGCCACACGTACGCCGGACGGCCGCTGAAGATGCCGACGCCGCCGCGGACGATCGTCGTCCCCCGGCCATCTGCATCCACGTTGAACCCGACCCGCGGCGACCAGAGCGCATTGCCGCTCGGGAATTCACCGGTGTTGATCGGCAGGTTCGGATCCGCGGTCAGGTTCGGGTTGGTGGTCGGTGCCTTGAAGTAGGGCACGTCCATCCGGAGACCCGCCGTCACGGTGGCGCGCCGGCTCAGCGTCCACTGGTCCTGCAGGAACGCGCCGATCTGCTTCACCGAGAAGTCCGCCACCGCGCCGTTCGGCGCGAGCACCGGATCGCCCGGCAGCGTGATTTCATACGCCTCAGCCGTCCCGGCCTGGAGGTCGGCCAGCGAATTGAACATCCAGGAGCCGTACGAGCCCTGGGTGAAGACGTTGTGGAACTTGAAGAACTCGTCGCTGGTGCCGACCGTGAGGCGGTGGCCGTTCGCGACATTGAAGCTGAGGTTGTCGGCGATCGAGTAGATGTTCTGGTTCAGCAGGTTCCCCTGCGAGAACCGGTCCGCGCCGCCGGCCATCCATGCCTCGTTCGCACCGACGCTCCCCTCATGCACCAGGATGAGCGGCGTCTGGTTCGCCAACGAGCGATGGTCCCGCACCCACTGCCCGCCCGCCAGGAACTCATTCGCGAAGTCGCGGCTGAAGGTGGTGGTCCACTTGAGCCGGGTGGTGTTGGTCTTGTTGGCCTGGCCGTAGCCGCTGTTGGAGAGCTGATAGCCGTCCCGGATGCGGGTCGGGAACACCGCGCCGGTGGGCGAGCGGGTGAGCTGATCCTGGCTCGCGTCGGTCCAGTTGTGCGAGAGCTCCAGTCGGCTGTTCGGCCCAATGTTCCAGGTGAGCTTGCCGAACAGGTTCTTGTCCGGATTCTTGATGGACGGCGCCAGGCCGTTGCCGGGATCGCCGAAGCCGTACGTGTTCACCAGGATATCGTGAAACTGCTGCGCCTGGGCCAGGGTGAAGCCGGTCTTGGAGATGTCGGTGGCGTCATCCCCGGTGAGCTGGAAGCTGTTCGAGAATGCGCTGCTGCTGCTCTGCAGGTCCGCCGAGAGGAAGAACTGCACCTTGTCGCGCATGATCGGCCCGCTGAAGGTGCCGCCGTACTGCCAGACGTTGAACGAGCTGAAGGTCGGGTCGTCCCGCTGGCCCGAGATCCCCTTGCCGCGGTAGTAGCTGAAGAGCGAGCCGTGGTAGTCGTTGGTGCCGGACTTCGTCACGGCGTTCACCAGGCCGCCGGCGAAGTTGCCCTGGCGCACGTCGAACGGCGCCACCTGCACCTGGAACTCCTGGATCGCCTCCAGCGAGATGACCGTGGCGTTGGCCTGGCCGCCCGGCGTGCCGCTGCCGGCAAGGCCGAAGAGGTCGTTGTTCACCCCGCCGTCAACCTGGATGTTGTTGAAGCGGTTGTTCTGGCCCGCCACCGAGTTGCCGTTCACCTGCGGGGCCGTCTGGATCAGGTCGGTGAAGTTCCGGCCCTGCAGCGGCATCCGCTGGATGGTGGAATCGGAGACGACCGTCGAGGGGCCGGTCCGCGAGACATCCGCCAGGGGCGACGCCTGCGTCAGCACCGTGATCTCCTGCAGCTGCACCGTGGACTTCTTCAGCTGCACGTCGTGCTGCAGCCGCTGGCCCAGGGTGAGTCGCAGCCCTTCCGCACGGACCGGCTCGTAGCCGATGGCGCGGACGGTGAGGGTGTACGGACCGCCGGCCGAGGCATTGTCCACCACATACCGGCCGTCGGTGCGTGTCGTGACCACGTGAGTCTCGCCCGTCGTCGGCTTGACCAGCGTCACGTTGGCGCCGCCGATCGGCGCGCCGCCATCCGTCTCGCTCACCGTGCCGACGATCGCCGCGGACGTGACGCCCTGCGCTTCCAGCCGGCCGGCCAGGCCGCCCAGAAAGGCGAGCGCCGCCACGGCGGCGATTGCCCTGCCTTTACCTCGGTTCATACCGACACACCTCTCCGAAGGGGAAACATGCCCGTCACGGGCCGAGCGCCGGTGACGAGTTTCAACTCGTTGCCACGAAACGAGTTACAGATATCTTGTGTGCAGAGTGTCAGGCCGCGGGGGATGGCTGACGGGAACGCCGACAAAGTTAGCCCGTGCCCCCACGCGGTCAAGCAGAATCACCGCCCGTGACGCGACCTTTACCCCCGAACTTCTTCCAGAGCAGCCACGCCGGAATGCCGGCGAGAATGATGGCGAAGGTGATGCCGGTGTCCCGGGGCTGGGTCCAGAGCGCATTCAGCACCATCGCCACCGACGCGAGCAGGAAGAGCGCCGGCACCACCGGATAGCCCCAGGCCCGGTAGGGCCGCGGGAGATCGGGACGGGTGCGCCGGAGGACGTACACCGCCGCGACCGCCAGGGCATAGAACGGCCAGATCCCCAGGATGAACTTTTCCGCCAGCTGCTGGAAGTTGTTGAACAATACGTACAGGACGCCGAGCAGCGTGGCCAGCCAGATGGCGACCGACGGGCTCCGGTACTTCGGCGAGACCCGCGCAATCCCCTGGAAGAAGAGACCGCGGTCCGCCATCGCGAAGAAGATCCGGGGTCCGGTCATCATCGAGCCGTTGAGCGTCCCGAAGCAGGAGATCATCACCATGGCGGCCACGATCGAGGCGCCGCCCGCCCCCAGCACCGGAATCCGCCCCGCCGCCGTGGAGGCAATGAGTGCACTGCCGGCCATCTCGGGAAGCGGCACGAGATAGACGTACGCGGCGTTGATGAGGAGGTAGACCCCGAGGATGGATGCGGTGCCGACAATGAGCGCCAGCGGAAGTGTCCGGCCCGGATTCCGCACCTCCCCTCCCATGAAGGAGAGGTCGGCCCACCCATCGTAGGTCCACATGATGGTGATCAGCGCCGTGCCAAGGAGCGAGAGGTCCATGCCGTGCGGCCAGGCCGGCACGAAGTGCGAGACGCTTCCCTGCCCCGCCAGGAACGCGAGCAGACCGAGGGCCGCGAGCGCCAGGAACTTGACGCCGGTGGTCAGGTTCATGACCACCGCCGCGAGGCTGACACCGCGCCAGTTGAAGAACCCCACCAGCACGATGGCCGCTGCCGCGATCCAGCGCACCTGCATCGGCGTCAGCGGGATGAAATGCCCGAGGTATTCCGCGAAGATGGTCGCAATGGCACCGAGGGCGGAGGCACGGATCACGGTGAGTTCGGACCAGCCGAACAGGAAGGCCGGCAGCGGCCCGAACGCCTCGAGAATGTAGGCAAACACCCCGCCGGAGCGCGGGAGCGCCGCCGCGAGCTCGGCATAGGTGAGCGCGCCGAACAGGGCGATGACACCGCCGAGTACCCAGGCCAGCAGGACCGGCCCGGGGTCCTCGAGCTGGCTGGCCACAGTCGCAGGGACCCGGAAGATGCCGCTGCCGATGGTGGAGCCCACCAGGACGGCCACGGCACTCCACAGGCCCAGGTGTCGGGGGAGGCGCTCACCCCAAGCATCGCGTTCTTGGGTCATTCACCTGGCGGGTCGGGGGATTCAGCCCGGAAAATCGGCCTGTTTCCGATGCTTGACAAGGGGGGAACCGGCCCTGTTCTTTCGCTCGCCAAATCCCCCCAAGCCTTCCGGTGGAGTTCCTGCATGAGCGCCATGTCACCCGATCCGAACCGCACCCTCCGCCGCCTGGCCTGGACCGGAGTCGTCCTCACGGTCGGTCTCATCACGCTCGGCGGTGTGGTGCGTATTACCGGATCGGGCATGGGTTGCGGCGACCACTGGCCCCTCTGCGACGGGCAGTGGTTCCCTCCCCTCGACCTCCCCACCGCCATCGAGATCAGCCACCGCTGGGTGGCAGCCCTGGTGAGCCTGATGGTCATCGCCATCGGGGTCGAGGCGTGGCGGCATCACCGCGCCGAGCCCCGGCTCCGGAATCCGGCCCTGCTGGGCGTGCTCCTGCTGGTCATCCAGGTGCTGCTCGGCGCGGTCACGGTCAAGCTCGAGCTCCCTCCCTCGGTGGTCATCGTTCACCTGGCGAATGCCATGCTCCTCTTGGCTGCGATCCTGGTGACCGCGCTCCGGGCTGGCGCATCAGACACCGGCCCGCTGCCGCCGGCGGAACGTCACCGAGACCATGCCCTGGTGCTGGCAACCGGACTGGGCGCTTTCGCGGTCATCCTGCTGGGCGCCCACGTGGCCAACCTCAACGCCGGCTGGGTCTGCAAGGGGTTTCCGCTCTGCCAGGGCTTTGGCCTTGCCCCACCGCCGGTGCCGCTCGGTCCGCTCCACTGGACGCACCGGGTGCTGGCGTACGCCTTCCTGGGGCTGGTTGTCCTCCTCTCCATCAGGATCTCCCGTCGGCGGGATGAGGCGGCGGCGGCGCTCCGTTCGTCGGCCAACGCCCTCGTGGGCCTCGTGGTGCTCCAGATCGTGGTCGCGGCCACCATGGTGCTGCTGGGGCTCCCCACGGCGCTTCGGGCCGCCCACCTGCTCATGGGAGCACTGGTCTGGACGGCAGCGGTGATCCTGGTGTTCCGCTCGGGGCGTACCAGCAGGGTTCTCGAGGCGGACGAGGCGGACAGGACAGCCCCGGCTTTCGCCGGGGTGGCGGGGGCGGACGAGCGGGACGGGGCGGACCGGACGATCGGGCATACGATGGCGAGCCCTCCATCCCCAGGGCTGTTCCGCGATCTCGTCACCCTGACCAAGCCCCGCATCATCTCGCTGCTGCTGGTTACCACCATCGCCCCGATGTTCATCACCGACGCCGGGCTACCGTCGCTCCGGCTGGTGTTGCTGGTGCTGGTGGGCGGGTACCTGATGGCCGGCGGCGCCAACGCCATCAACATGTGGTTCGACCGGGACATTGACACCCGGATGTCCCGCACCCGCTTGCGCCCGATCGCCTCGGGCCGGATCTCGCCGGCGGCGGGGCTGGTGTTCGGGACCGGGCTCGGCGCCATCGCCTTCTGGATCTTCTATCGGTACGTCAATCCGCTCTCCGCCTGGCTCGCCCTGGGCGGGCTGCTGTTCTACGTCCTGATCTACACCATGTGGCTCAAGCGGACCACCACGCAGAACATCGTGATCGGGGGTGCGGCCGGGGCATTCCCGCCGCTGGTGGGGTGGGCCGCGGTGACCGGACGTCTGGATCTTGCGGCGCTCTACCTCTTTGCCATCATCTTCTACTGGACCCCGCCCCATTTCTGGGCGCTGGCGCTCATCAAGCAGGGCGAGTACGCAAGGGCAGGTGTGCCGATGATGCCGGTGGTGCGGGGGGAGCGGCGCACCAAGGTGGAGATGCTGCTCTATACCCTCTTCCTGCTGCCGCTCACCGTCATGCCGGCGTTCTTCGGGGCGATGGGCATGATCTACCTGGTGGCGGCGACGCTGCTGGGCCTCCGCCTGCTCTGGTACTGTGTACAGCTCCTGCGCGAGACGGGTGTCACGCCTACTGCCTGGCGGATGTACAAGTACTCCCTGCTCTACCTGTTCCTGTTGTTTGCGGCGATGGGCGTGGACCGCGCGGTGCCGTGGGGGAAGGCGGAGCGGGCGGTGCCGTTCCAGCTGGACCGGGCGGAGGAGCCGGTCGCCCTGCCGACTCACTGACGCGAAGGGAAAGGCAAACTGATCAGCAGGAGAAGCCAGACGCCCCGGGGGATTGCTCCCCCGGGGCGTCTGGCTAGCACCGCGTGGCAACTGTCTGTTACTTGCCGGTCAACTGAAGCACATAGTGTGCGGCTGGTGTCGGGGACGCCGCATACTGGAAATAGACCACGGCGATGTAATACACCCCGGCTGTGGCGAAGGTGATGTCGCCTGCCTCGGCGTTGCCAGTCCCCCCTCCCTTGCCATCCACGGCGAAGCCCTGCGGCGCAAAGGCGGCATCATAGAAGTAAACGCCGAGATCCGCGCCATCCGAGATGATCGGGAGGGCAAAATTGATCTTCTGGCCAGCGGCCACGGTGATCTTGTAGAGACGGGCACCGCCACCGAAGTCGCCCGACGCATCGAAGCCGTACGGTGCGCCGTCCCAGAAGGCGGTCTTTGCGCCTACGGCTGGAACAGCCACCACCGGTGCGGTCACGAAAGCATCGGTGCCCGTGAGCGTACCAGACGCAACCGTGACGGCCTTGTTGGTCGGGAGGCTGAGCGGGAAGCCCGACACCAAGCCGCCCGTTTCGGCGAACTGGCCGGCCGCCGTGCCCGGTTGTGGCAGCACGACCGCACCGGAACTGTCGCCCGCGACACTGACGACATAGACCGGATTACCGCCCGCGGTGAGCTTGATGGACGGCGGGAACTTGAACAACGAGCCGCCCGTGGTGATGGACACGGCCTCGTTCGCGGCGGCCGTGGTCTTGTCCGTGGTCACCGGGAATGTGTCCACCCTGGCGCTTCGCAACGTATCCGTGGACTTGAGCGTGAAGGTGAAGGTCGGGTTCGCGGGATTGTACATCTTGGTGAATACCCCGGCGCCCGCCGTGTTCGGCCCCGCTTCCAGCGTCATCGAGGAGCCGTCCGGGGCGACCGTGAAGCGCGGCAGCGGTCCCGACTGGCCGGAGGAGTCGAAGCTCGCCTTGGTCCCGGTGGCACCTGGCGAGAACAGCACGCCAGCCGGCGGCGTGATCGTGATGACCTGCCCGATGTCGGTCGTCTTGTCGCTGTACACGAACGGCTCGTCAAGCGGCGGGCTGTTCATGGTGTCCGAGGCCGTGACCGGGAACTTGACATTGGTGTTGTACGACAGCGTCACATCGGTGATCACCGCCGGTCCGAGCAGGCCAGGGGCCGCGTTGAACGTCAGCGACGACCCGTCGGCCGCGACGCTGACCGGCGTCAGCGTATCGAGGCCGAAGATCATCCGCGACGACGGCAGGAAGACCAGATCCGTCGAGGCGTTCACGGTGACCACGTCGCCCAGCGCCGGCGCGAGGGTGGAGAACTGGAACGGTTCGGACTTTCCGGGCGTCACGACCACCGGGATGTCGAGGGTCTTGCCGCCCGCCGCCACCGTGAAGTTCGAGGACGCCAGGGCATTGGTGCTGACCCAGACTTGCAGTTCCGTCGAATTGGGATTGAACACCAGGCTGTCGCTCGTCTCGTAGATCGGGCGAACGGACGAGTCGGCGCGCACGTTGATGCCGGTGCCGAAGCCGCTGATGGAAATCGGCTGCTTCAGCGAGGTGCCCTGCTGGTCCACCAGCCGGAGCTTCACCGACTGACTGTCGCCTCTCGCGATGAAGACCACTGATGGCTCGGCAACAATGTGATCCGGTGTGCCGTCCTGAGTCGGTCCCGACTCCGAACTGCACGCGCCGAACACGGCGGTGAGAGCGAGAAAAACAGTACCACGCAGAATACGCTTCATGTCTGGCACCTCATTCCGTTCGAAATGTGGACACGCGCCCGGTACCGCTTCTGGTCGAATCCGAACCCGCCGTGCCAGCCGGCCGGTCAGAAACTGGTGCCGGAACCACTGGCATAAAAGTCAATCCCCAGGTACTGCCCGATGTCCTTCACGGCATCCTCGGTGACGATCTCCCGCCAGTTCGGCACGCCGTTTTCCGTCAGATCGTTCGTGTACACCAGCTTGTACGCCCCGAAGCCGTTGCGGTCCGCGAAGATGTAGTAGCGCGACTTCCCGCGGGTGTACCGCCACACTTCGTACGCCGGGGCGAAGCCACCCTGCACCCGCTTGAGCTGGTCGTCGGCGGCGCCGTACTTTGCGTAGATCCGCCCCCGATCGGTCCGCCAGCCCGGCTCCTGCGTTCCACGCCCTACCTTGAAGGCCTGATCCGCGTAGGCGAGCGCCTGATAGAACCGCGCCCGCTCCTCATTCGCCGGGGTCTCGGGGCGAAGATCCCGCTTCTTCCAGAATTCGGCCAGGAATCTCCGCTTGGCCGTGACCGACAGCTTGTCGTATCCGGACAGCTCGCTCGACCTGGCGATCAGCATCAGCGGTACTTCCGCCGAATCGAGCTGGGCTTCGTCCATGGCCGCGAAGTACACCTCGTCCCCGCCGGTCCCGCCGCCCGACCGGGCGCTGTCGCGGGCCAGCGTCTCCTGCATGCTGGCCATGACCAGCGGCGCGCGCCGCTCCGCCTGCTGGCCATCCACCGTGACGTTCACCACGAACTCGTAGCGGCCCGGCGGCAGTCCATCGAGATCCAGCTGGCCCTCCAGCTGCCCCCCCCCAGCGGCCACCGGCATGTTCTTGGCGGCGGTGCGCAGGAGTGAATTGCCCGCGCTGTCCAGCACTGTCACCTGCAGTGTCCCGACCGTCTCCTGCGCCTTGTCCGAATAGGCCTCGACCAGGTAATAGGCCTTGGTCCGGAGCGGTGTCAGCCGGAGCGTCACCGAGGGCACGATGATCGTGTTGCCCCGCCGCATTTCGCCCGGTTGCGGAACCGTGTCGCCGTCGCCCGCCAACCGCATGGCCGGGGAGAGGAGCAAGTCGCTCGCGACCGGCGCGGTCGCATACCCCCGGAACTCGGTGCTCGCCTCGGCCTTCCGCCCCGACACGCTGTCGGTGACCGTCACCTTCATGCGGTACAGCCCGGCAGCCACCGCGAACTCCATCGGCTCCAGAGCCGACGCGCCTGGCACCTTGGCAGCGGCAGGAACCCGCTTGGTCCAGGTCAGCGGCTCGGCCAGGAGCGAGAGCCCGGTGGAGTCGCTGATCTGGGCCGACACCGTATACACCATGGTGCCGCCACCGGGACCCGATGGGGCGGCGCTGAGAAGCGCGAACGGCACTTCCACGAACGCCTTCACCATCGTCTGCGATGCATCGCCCCGGTAGTACCGGATCGCTCGCATCTGCAGCGCATCCTGCGCCCGGACTGCGGGGGCGCCGGCCAGGAACATCGCGGCACCGACCGCCATCAGCACTGACTGAAACATGCAACTGCCTCGGGATGAATTGCGCGTGGCGGTCGGACCAGGCATGCGGCACCGGCCCTCGGGCCATCGCTGGGAAACCGGCCGATGTGACCGGCGCCCTGTATGACGCACAACCCACCCCGCCTTGGACACGATTCCCGCGATGGCTACGCCGTCGGCGCAGCCATCGCTTCCACCCTTCCCTACCAGCCGAGGCTCAGGGAGAAGAAGTTGGTCCCCCCGAGAATGCCCATGTACCGGAAGGCGTAATCCACGCCGATGTTGAAGCTTCCGGTGTCATAGTTGAGCCCACCGCCCATGGCGAGGCCTTGCAGGTTCTCCTCGTCGCTGAGGGCGGTCTGGTTCACGGCCAGGTCCACGTTGTTCGCCGGCGCGTAGCTGTAGCTGCCCCGGAGCGAAAAGCCGAACGCACTACCACCCAGACGATTGGCCTGGAACTCGCTGCCGAAGGCGAACCCGGCCTTGTTGCTTGTGGCCTGGTTGAAGTCGCCCAGCAGAGTGAGCCGGCTGGTCTCGGCCGAGAGCAGGTCGTACGCCAGTCCCACCCGGAACGTGGTGGGCAGCGGGAAGTCCTTGGTCCGGAACTCGGCCGGCTGGTCAATGCCCGGCACCGGATCCTCACCCGGGAGCGGCTCACGCGGGACGTCCGCGTTGAGGGCCGTGCCGGTGTACTTCAGGTTGGTGCCCAGGTTCGCCAGCACGAACGAGAACTTGAGCGGGTGATTGTTGAGCGACGCGTGGAAATTGGTGCCGAAGTCGATGGCGAAGGCATTGCCATGCGCGTCACCCAGGTTGTCGGAAATGATCTTCCCGGTGACGCCCGCGGCAAACCGGTCCGAAAAGTTCTGGGCCAGCGTCAGCCCGACGAACGTCTCGTTGACCGAGTAGCGGGCCCCGGTGCCGTCCGGCTGCGCCGCCGTGTAGACCGGCTGGTCGCTGAAGCCGAAGGTCCCGATCTGGGCGCCGATCGTGCTGGTGCCGCCGTTGAACGGAATCGCGACGCCACCCCAGCTGTAGCGGGTATCGGCCACGTAATTGTAGGTACTCACCATCACGCCGGGCCGGGACATCAGGGCCGAGCCGGCGGGATTGTAGTACAACGAGCTGACGTCGGTGGCGATCGCCGAGAAGGCGCCGCCAAGCGCCACGCCCCGGGCGCCGGCGCCGAGCAGCAGGAACTCTGCCGATGTGGTGCCGTAGCCCGTGTTGTCCGCGTTCGACTGGGCTGCGAGACCGGCCGGAAGGCCAGCCAGCAGCGTCGCGGCCAGGGCGAAGCGGTGTGCGTTGAACTGACTCATAAGCTTCGTGTCTCCTGGATGCGGGGGCGACGGCCAGGCCGCCGCCCCCTGCTGTTGGCTACTGGGCGAAGTTCACCACGGTGAACCGGCCGACTCTACGTGCATCACCTGCCTCGATGTGATAGAAGTACACACCGCTGGCCACCACCTGATGATTGCGGTTCTGGAGATTCCAGCTCTCCGTACCGTCCGCGGCGTTGGAATTGTGCTCGATCACGTCCACCAGCACGCCGCTGGACGAGTAGATCCGGATGGTACAGGCACTCGGCAAGTTCACGAACTTGAGCACCTTCACGTCCGTGCTCTGCTCGAATTCGTTGGTGACGTAATACGGGTCCGGTACGGTATGAACCTTATCCAGATCGGCAATCGTCGGCGCGTTCACGCCATTACTCGCCGTGTACTGGACGCCGATCTCCGCGCCCACCGCCGAGAATGTCCGGGGCTGGTCGAAGAAGGCGTTGTCCGCTGTCACCGCACCGGTGTAGCTGCGCAGCGTCCAGACGGTGCCGGCCGCCGGCAGCTGATCCGTCGCCATCAGGAAGGCGAAGCCCGGCATGTAGAGCCCGAATCCGGTCCGGCCGGCTGGCGGCGCCGCCTGCAGCGTAGCCCCGCTGGCTGAAATCTGGATCGGCGAGATCGTGGCCGTCTGCACCAGCTTGTACGGATGCCCCGCAGCCTGATCGCCGCAGGCAAAGGAGTGTGACAGGACCACCGCAGGAGCCGGCCACACACAGAGGAAATCTGCGTAGGTCACGACGCCGGCCTGGGCGTCGAAGCTGGCATCCGAGTTGGCCGAGGCCGGAGTCAGGAATCCCCAGTTCCCGCCAAAGGCGGTATCGAACGGCACCGGCACGTTATGGGTGACGTCGATGACCGAGTCCACCGTCCCGCCGGCGCCCCAGTACAGCTTCATGTCGGCGGCACGGACTGCCCCGCTCAGCATGCCGTTGAACTCGCGCGTGCCGGTGCCGCTGTATCCCATGACGTACGACATGGGGTCATGGATCACGCTGATGCCCGGCAGCTGGCCGGCGTTGCTCCAGTCGGTGAAGGCGGCCGGCGTGATGGTCATGTTGCCGGTCGGGTTCGCCATGCTCTCGTTGTCCCCGCTGAACCAGCGCGGGCCGTTGTTGTTCGAGAGGTCCGGAAACCCGGTGGTCTGGGATCCGAATGCCGCCGCGCGGCCCCATTGCTCGGTGAAGTAGTGCCCCGGCAGCGTCATCCCCACGTGGCCGTAGAGGGCGAAGTTGGCGTTGCCGCCATACCGGCTCGAGCTTGCGTCCACCGCCGGCCCGGGGAACGGGGTGGAGGACCCGTCGGCGGGTGATTCGGTGAAGTCCTGGCTGATCGGCAAGGCGATCTGGGTTGCGCCGGCGGTTGACTGAGCCGTCAGGTAATACGTGGTCGGGATATCCTCCCACGTGTTACCCAGGCCGATGCTGTCCAGGCGCGCCGTGAACTGGCCGGAGCCGGCCAGCACCTCCGACACCGCACCGATGAATCCGATGCTCCACGCATTGGCCGCCGGGAACGGGCCGGCAAAGGTGTGGGTGGCGGGGTCGTACGCCGGACTCGGCGCGGCCGAATTCAGCACCACGCCGCGTCCCTGGATCACCGGAGTGGTGGCCAGGTTGGTTGTGGAATTGGTGGCCGCCACGTGCGGCGTGACCGCCTTGGTGTTGCGGGCGGACTCGAGGCTCGACGGCCCCGAGGCGCGGGCGTTGACGTCGAACGCCGTGACCGAATAGAAGTACCGGAAGTTGTTCCGGGGGGTGTGGTCCACGTAGACGAACGGCACGCCGTTGTCCGACAGCGCCGGGAAGCCGGTGTGGCCGCCGGTGATCGCAGTGTCCGCCTTGATGATCAGGGCGGTGCCGTCAGCCAGGGGAACCCGGTCGCCGGCCTGGACCTGCAGGATGTTCCCCACCAGCGGCACGGGGTTGAACACCGTCTTGGTCGCGCCGGGCGCGAACTCCGCCGGATCGTAGTCAACCGGGCAATCGGTGAAGATGCCGATCTCCGGCGCACAGGTCCCCACCGGGTTCACGGTGCCGAGATAGTCGTTGATGCTTGTGCCGCCGTAGTCGAACTGGGCCAGCAGGGTCAGGGCATTGGGGTTGTCCACCCGGCCGCGATAGACCCGGTAGCCCTCGACGTCGAACTGCCGGTAATTGGGGTTATACAGCGGGTTGGCCACCGGCAGGCCGCCGCCTTCAGGCGTGACCGTGGGGGCGCTGGCGACGGCGAAGAACGGATCGCCGGTCGTCTCGGAGGCGGACGGCCGCCAGAGCACCGTGACCTGGTTGTCGCCCGGCACCAGGAAGAACTCCGGCGAGTCGGGCGCGAACGGCAGCAGGAACTTGTTGTCGAACACCGCCTGCGCCACCAGAGCCTTGCCGAGCAGGGACCCGGGCACAACTGTGTACTCGTTCTGCTGGGCAAGACTGTCGCCGTTGACATCGGTGTAATCAAGGAAGCCCGCCAGCGAGTCCACCATGTTCGCGCCGACAAGTCTCAGCGAATCCGGGCTCGCAAAACGCAGCGGGTTGCCCGGCTTCAGGTCTGTCGCGCCGCCGGGCGTGAACGAGGTAACCGCCGCCGGGGCCGCGAAGATGTACGCCACCACGATCGAACCCGAGCCGCCCGGCGGGAGGCTCAGCTCGGTGGACGACTGGAAGAACCGCATGTCGGCCTTGGCCGAGTTGTTGATGTAGCAGAGATGGGTGGTGACCGGGTTGAACGTGCAGGCCTGGTCGCCCGCCGCCGTCGAGATATTCCCCGACAGGTAGCGCCACAGCTGCGTCGTGTTCCGCGCGTCGCCGAAGACGCCGCCGTTGATGGTGTTGCCGAAGAGCTGGATCGCGCCGGGACCGGTCGGGCTCTTCAGGTACTTGACGCCCACGAAGCCCACGCCCGGGAAGAGCGGCGGAGCGAAGACGGTGGGGTCGAACAGCCAGCCGGAGGGCTGGCCGAAGTCGCGCTGATAGGTGTTGCCGAGGGCGAACGGCAGTTCCACGGTGGAGTAGTTCTCGCCCGCGCTGCCCACGTCCATGTCCGCGCCGAAGGCGGCGTACATGTGCTCGATGGTATAACCGCCAGCCGGCAGCGTGACGCCGAAGGCAGCGTTGTTGAGCGCCTGGAACTGCCGGGCCTTCTGCAGCAGCACGGTGCGGAGCGACGGCCGGATGTTGGCGTAGTCCGCCTCGTTCGTGGATGTCACGTTGTAGAACGTGTAGACGAAGTAGATGATGTCCTCGTTACCGCTCGGGAAGTTCCACCCCATCCCGCGCTGTTCCACGACGACACCCATCGGGTGCGGGCGCCCGTTGTTGTGCGCCGGATCGCCTTCCCAGCTCAGCCACCAGACATCCCCCTGGGACGCCGACACCCGTCCGCGCAACAGCGGATAGAAGGCGTCCTCCCCGGCATCACCCTGCGGCACCCTGCCTTCTTCAGGCCAGTTCGCCACGTCGTCGGGGTTCTTGGAATTGTAGATCGGCTCCACTTCCTGCCCGACGCCGTTGTCGCCGCGGGCATCGAAGAAGAAGGCGCCGGTGGTGTCACCCCCCCAGGGATTGGCCGGCTTGCTGCCGCCGATCACGCCGGCGATCTGGAGTCCGCTGTTGAACACGTACTGATCGGGCGTGCCCTTGGGCCAGAAGCCGCCGCCGATGGTCGAGGAGTTGAGCGAATCCACGCAGACTTCGCCGGTGGTCGCGAGACCGCAGTAGACCCGGTTGATGGTCATGGCGCCGAGACTGCGCGCGAACAGCCGGAACCCGCGCGGCTTGACGCCCGGCTCCGGCCGCGCCGCTGCCACCGACGGCGTCATCGCCGCGATCGCAAGGGCAAGCAGCCCGGCAACCAGGGCGCCCCTCTTACCGAAACGTGAGTGCATCGTGCGTCCTCTCCAATGAGAATAGCAGGGGCCGCGGGGCCAGCCGCGCCGAAACGCCGCCGGCCCCGCCACCCGTTGACCTCAGAAGTTGATCTCGAGACCCAGCCGCGCCCGCCGCCCGTTGCCCAGCATCGTGTTGTTGCCGGTGTAGTTGTTCACGTTGTAGACAGCGGCCGCAATCTTGTTCTGTTCGTCGAGGCTCAGGATGTGGTCCCCGTTGCCCCACCGCTCTTCCACGCGACGCAGGTAGATGCAGCTCGGCACGGCGCCCTGAGTGCCACCTGAATTGGTGTAGCTGGCGCAGCCCTGCGCGCCGGCGCCGCCGAAGTCGAGGTCAATGTCACCGGTCGCGGTATTGTAAATGCCGTTCCGGCTGGCCTCGTCCCTCCAGTCGCTCAGCTGGTTTGCCACCGAGCGATTCAGATCCTCCCCGTCCGCGACGTCATCGGTGTTGATGAACACCGCCAGCACGTTGCGGAAATTGAGCACGTTGCGGACATCGAGGTAGGCGGTGAGATCCATCCCGCCCAGGCCGAAGCCCTTGGTGACCTTGAGGTCGAACTGCTTGAAGGACGGCAGCCGGGCCGCATTCAGGCCGTTCACGAACTGGCTCTGGATGCCGCAGGTTCCGCCCGAACGCACCCCGATATTGTCACTGGCGGGGAGGCACTTGGTGTAGGGCGTGCCGCTGGTGTAGCGGAAGGTGCCGAAGAACCCAAGGTTCTGGAGCAGCCCGCCGAGCGCGGTCCCCTGCTTCCAGTCGCCGGGGAAGGTGACGCTGAAGGCGCCCGCCAGGCTGTGCGGCCGGCTCTGGTTGGTCGGCGCGACCGCCTGCGGCGGCGGCTGGTTGCCGCCCGACAGCTGGTTGATGATGCGCGACCCGAAATTGATGTACGTCAGCGGATCCGAGCCGGTGTTCTTGGCGGTGGAGTAGCTGTACGACACCGTGCCGTTGAAGATCTGGCCGATGCGCCGGTCCAGCCGCACGTCAATGCCGCGCGAGTTGCCGAAATCCTGGTTGGTGATGTAGCGCAGCGTCACCGGGGAATTGTTCCGGCTTGGGTCCCGGGCGCTCACCAGCCGGCCGGCCAGGTCCGCCAGCTTGTCCTTGTTGTAGGCCGCCACGTCCAGCACCATGTCGTCGCTGAAGGCGTGCCGGATGCCGAACTCGAAGATCACGGTCTTGGCAAAGTCGAGATCCGAGCCGAAGACATTGTTCGTGTTGGTGACGCGCAAGTCGGTGTTGATGCTGGTCAGCGCGGCGCCGAAGTCGGGCGCCTGCACCTGGTGCGCGTAGGACAGGCGGAAGTTGGTCTTCTCCGTCACCGGGAAGGCCACCTGCACATGCGGGCTCAGGTAGGTGTGCCGCTGGTCCGGCAGGAACGCCACCAGGGGGAGCGTCTGGCCGGCATTGGTCGGCGCTCCGGCCCCCACGGTGTAGGTCTGATTCAGGGCCCCGTAGCTGGAGATCGCCGGGAACTGCTGGTACGAGCCGTAGGTGGAGCTGGGCGTGGTTGTGCCCGGAATGAACGGGAGCGTATCCAGGTCGTAGGGCCGCTTCGCCCGGGTGTTGAAGACGTCATACCGCGCGCCGGCCACCACGACCACGTCGCCCAGGTCGAGCCGGTCTTCCATGAAGGCATTCCACCGGATCGGCTTCACGATGTAGACGTCCGAAAAGATCTTCGACGTCAGGCTGTTGTCGTAGTTCGACGTGTTGTACCAGGTGTGCTCACCGCCGAACTTGAGGCGGTTGTAGCGGTCGAACTGCCAGTCCACCGCCCCCTTGGCCACCAGCCGGTTCTCCTTGAACATCCGGATGGTACCGGTCGGGCCACCCGACTCGCTGCCGCCGCTGGTGCCGTACCCGCTGTCCCGGTACAGGTTGACGGTGTTGTACTGGTCCACGTTCAGAATGTCGTACGGCGAGTAGCGGGTGTTCGGCCGGTTGAACGTGTAGTTGTCCACCAGCTGGGAATCGAGCGGGAAGGTCTTGAAGTTGAACAGAAACCCGAGCGGCTGGATCATGAACCCGCCGAAATTATCCTCGGTGGCCAGCGCGCTCTGAGGCGTCAGCGGGCCGTTGAGGCCGCGGTCCTGCTGGTACGACACGCTGGCATCCAGCGCCAGGGCCCGCTCCGCCGACTTGGACAGGTTCTGCGTCCAGTTCATCTGATAGACGCGATTGGTGTTCCACGCACCGAACAGGTTGGACGGATTGGTATTGAAGGTGATCCCGTTCCGGTTCTGCCCCTGGCTGCCGATGAAGAGCAGTGCGATGCGGGAGCCCGCGCCATACGTATAGTTGAGCTTGCCCTGAACGCTGTAGCTCGAGTTCAGGCTCCGGGAGTCCCGGGCCCCCTGGCAAGTCACCCCGTAGTTGCCCGCGATACCGGGATTGACGCTGCCGGCGAACTGACTGCACTCGCCCCGGTCCACCGCCAGATTGTAGACGGTCACGTCGCTGGTGTCGGAGGTCTGGCTGCCCGGGGTCACCGGATTCGCCACCACCGTATCCACCCCCGCAAAGCGGAAACTGGGGTAGAGCTGCGTGTCCTTCCCGCTGTAGCCGTACCGGTTGCCTTCCAGCGAGCCGGCCAGGAAGAACGAGAGGTCCCCTCCGAGCGGGCCGCCAAGGCTGGCCGAGATCCGGTTGAACCCCTGACTGCTGGTCTTGGCAAACGGCTCGTCCGTCTCCCAGCCGATGTTCCCGCTGTACTTGGAGCCACCGGTCCGGGTCACGATATTCAGGATGCCCGACTGGGCGTTGCCGAACTCCGACGAACTGGCGCCGGTGGTGATGGAGGCTTCTTCGAACGCCGCCGCGCCGAAGTCGATGGCCCCGCCACCCATGGTCGTCACGGTGCCGCGGTTGCCCGGCGAGACCGGCACACCATCCACGTACACCGCCGCCTCGTCCGGACGGCCGCCACGGATGCTGAGGCTCGTGCCACCGGCACTGGCCACGACACCCGGCTGCAGCGCCAGCGCCTGCGAGATACGGTCCACCGGCAGCTTGGCGGTGAATTCACCATTCACGCGCTGCTTGGTGGTGACCTCGTCTCGCGGCACCAGCGGCTGGGTGGTGTTGACGGTGAGGTCCGGCAGCTCGACGGTGGTGGCCTGCAGGGCGAAGTCCTGCGTGAGGGTCTGGCCGCCGAGCACCCGAACGCCGTCGGCCCGGACCGCCTGGTACCCGATGAAGGCCGCACGCATCGCGTACGAGCCGGCCGGGACGTTGTTGATGAAGTAATACCCTTGCGGGTTGGTGAGCGCGGTGAACGCGGTGCCGACGACGGTCACGGACGCGTTAGCGATGGGCGCGCCCGCCGCATCGTTAACCTTGCCCTCGACCTTACCAGTCGCCTGGGCAAGCAGCGCCGTGGCGCCCAGCCCCAGACCGACTGCCGCCAGCGCGACCGTGCGCGCTGCGCGAGCGAAGGCTCTGACACAGCTTTGCTTCATGGAAACGTCCTCCAAAGGCGTGAACCTGCGGGTACTGCCAGCTTGGAGCGGGGGAAGGCCTCCCCCTGCGGGCACAACAAAACGCCAGCCGCCGCCAGTTCAGGACTGACGGACAGCAGATGACCGGCTGAGTGTGACTTCCGAGGCCGAGTGCAAACTGTTGATGCCTTTAGAAATGCCGAACGGAGACCGGCCCGAGATGGCCGGTTGCCTAATATGAAACGCACCCGAATCTGTGTCAAGCAAATACCTGCGCCACAGGGCTGACCCGCCTCCTGGGCTGTAACTGACTGAAACTTCTCGGGTTACCTGCTGAAACAACGAATCGGATTCAGGCCGAATCCAGGGAATTCATGCGCCGGGGGAAGGCGCCGCCACATCACGAGTTGGTGACAGGTCCGCATACGATAACGTGATATGGGTCACTTGGGAAGAGGGCGCCGGACCTGGGACGCGAGACGCGCGACTCGGGCCCCGCGTCCAGCGTCAGTCATGGCGCCAGAATGAGCTCCGCCTGCGGTCCCTCCGGCGTCACGACCGGCCCTTCCGCGCCCCAGTACATGTTCACCTCGCTCCGCACGCCGAACTCGCCGGGGAGATAGATGCCCGGCTCCACCGAGAACCCCACCCCCGGCACCAGCCGCCGGTCGTCGTGGGTCTCGTAGTCGTCCAGGTGCGGGCCGCTGCCATGCAGGTCCCGGTCGATCGAGTGCCCGGTCCGGTGCACGAAGGCCGCCCCGAACCCGGCGGCCTCGATCACCCCGCGCGCGGCGCGATCGCCGTCGTAGCCGAAGACCGGCTCCCCCCGGCCCGCCTTCGCCTGGATCGTCTCGCAGGCCGCCTCGCGGGCGCGCCGCACCGTCTCCCACACCCGCTGCACCTGCTTCGGCGGGGTGGCGCCGGAGAACCCCATCCAGGTCTGGTCAGCGAACACCGTCTCGAGGCTCCGGCCGCCCCAGAGGTCCAGCAGGACCACCTGGTCCTTCGCCAGCACCCGGTCTCGGCCCGCCACCGGTTCATAATGCGGATTGGCGGCGTTGGGACCGAAGCCGACGATGGGCGGGTGATCGAACACCAGCCCTGCCCCGTGAATCGCCTCCACCACCCGCGCCTGCAGGGCGCTTTCGGTCAAGCCGGTGTCCCCCTGCCGCACCGCCCAGGCGAGGGCCTCATTCGCCACCCGCTTGAGCGCCCCCGCCGCGAAGAGGTGATCCTCGAGCTCGCGCCCGCTCCACCGCGCCGCCATGGTGCTCACCAGCGGCCCCGACGGCACCACGGTGGCGCCGAGCCGGGTCAGCAGCTGCACCACGCCGAAGGGCACCCGGTCGAGATAGGGCACCGCATCCTCCGGGGAGACCTCCATCGCGAGGGTGCGGCCGGCCACGATGCTGCGGAGTGCCTCGTGCAGCTCCTGCCACCGCGCATACGGGATGACCCGGCCCTCGAACTGCTCGAACGGCTGCATCTCGATCCGGTGCACCACCGCCACCGGGTCACCGGTCCGGGGCAGCAGCACGAACAGGCGCCGGGTGGCCATGCCGGAGAGTCCGAGCACGCGGGACACTACCGGGTTCACGCCCTTGAAGTCGAAGAGCAGCCAGGCGTCGGCCCCGGCCGCATCAAGTCCGGCGGCCAGCGCGTGCCGGTCAATGGCATTGATCACTCGTAATCCTCCGCCGGCGCCCCGCGCCAGATGCAGGCATGATCGCCCCGGCCGCGGCATTCGACGTGGGCGAGCACGCCCTCGAAGCCGGTGACCAGGCGCAGCAGTTCACTGAAGGCCGCTCCGTAGAATCCGCACGCATCGCCACCGGGCCAGGCCTCGACCGAGAGCGGATCGGCCAGGCGCACCTCCGCCTCGGGGCCGGGAAACCCGAGGGCGGCACCGAATGTTTCCTTCGCGATGGCGCTGGCACCCCGGCGGGCCAGCCGGCCACCCAGTCGGGCCCGCGCACGGGCAAAACCGGAATCGGCCGCGTAGCGCGCCGCGCGCCGTCCGGCGTCGGCGAAGACCAGCGCCGCATCGTGACGCCGGCCGACGAGGCGAAAGACGCTGACGGCCTCGTCCCGGGGCACCGATTCGTCCCGCTCGACCTGCTCTGCGTAGCGCCGGATCTGCGCAGCCACGGTGGCGCTCAGGCCCAGGCGGCGGGGATCCTGTTCCGGCGCCATGTCATGCAGGCCGTCCTCGAGAGGCGTGTCCAGGTTCCGGATGGCTTCGAGCAGGCTGAGCGGCACGGCGGCGGGAACGGCCGCCGCTGTCGAGGAGCGGACGGGTGTCAGGCGGACTCCGGTTGCAGGTGATCGGGTTGGCGCGAAGTGTAGCCCGCAGGGAGGGGAGGGGCTAGGGGTGCTTGTGCCGGGGCGGGCGCGCGGGAACATTCCGCGCATGACAACGTCCACCGATGCCGGGCGTGAGGCCTTCGAACGCGAGGCGCTGGCGCATCTCGACACGCTCTACCGGGCGGCGCTCCGGCTGTCGGGGGATCCGGCCCGGGCGGAGGACCTGGTCCAGGACACGATGCTCCGGGCCTTCCGCGCGTGGAAGAGCTTCCGGCCCGGATCCAATGCGCGGGCCTGGCTGCTCACGATCCTGCGCAACACGTTCATCAACGACTACCGGCGGGCCCGCCGCGAACCGGTGGCCATGGACCTGGATGTGGCGGAGGCACTGGCCAGCCGCGACCGGCTGCCCGACGCCGATCCCGAGGGAGAATTCTTCTCGCGGATCGTGGACCGGAAGGTGCTGGAAGCGGTGAACGCGCTGGCGCCGGAGTTCCGTGAGGTCCTGGTACTCAGCGACATGGAGGGACTCGCCTATGCCGACATCGCCGAAATGCTCGAGATCCCCGTGGGAACGGTGAAGTCGCGCCTCTTCCGCGCGCGCCGCCAGCTGCAGCGGGTGCTCTACGATCACGCGGTGGCCATGGGATACATCAAGCCCCGGGAGGCACCGTGAGCCACGACGGCATGGACTGCGCCGCCGCGCTGGAACTCCTGCAGGATTACCTGCATCGCGAAGCGACGCCGGAGCTCGCGCGGAAGATCGAACAGCACCTGGAACATTGCCGCCCGTGCCTCTCGCATGCCCGCTACGAGCAGAACTTCCAGGCCCTGCTTGGCGCCACCGCCGCCGAGGTGCGCTGCCCCGATGCCCTGCGGGTGCGCATCCGCCAGGCGCTGCGCCACGAAGCCGACGAGATCGAATGAACCTCGCGGCGTATGCCGCGGTGGCAGCGGTCGTGGCGGCGCTGAGCTGGCGGGGGCGCCTGCTGACGGGGCGCGGGGCGCTGGCCGCCTTCACCGTCGGCGTGCTGGCCCTGCTGGCGGCGGGTTGGTGGGGAGGGCTCGCGCTGGTCTCCTTCTTCCTCCCCGCCAGTCTCGTCTCCCGTCTGACCATCCCCCCGGAGCAGGGACTCGATCCCAAGGGGAATACCCGGGGCGCCGCGCAGGTCTGGGCCAACGGGCTCCCGCCGGCACTCGGCTCGACCCTGCTTTGCCTGGCGGGGCAGGATGCCGCGGCCTGGTGCGCCCTGGTGGGCGGGCTCGCCGCCGCGTCCGCCGACACATGGGCCACCAGCATCGGCAGTCGCAGTCGCGAGACGCCTCGCCAGCTCCCCCGGCTCCGGCGTGTGCCCCGGGGCGCCAGCGGCGGCGTCACCCTGACCGGTACGCTGGGAGCCGCGGCCGGGGCCGCGGTGGTTGCGCTGGCGGCCGTGCTGCGCGGGCCCGCTGGGCTCGCAGCCGCGGCCATTATGATTGGACTCGGGGGCATGTTGCTCGACTCCCTGCTGGGCGCGACCGTACAGGGACGCTTCCTGTGCCCCGCCTGCGGGCAGCCGAGCGAGTGGCGCCGCCACCGCTGCGGAACGGAGACCATCCCTCAAGGAGGGATTGCATGGATATCCAACGACGTCGTCAATGCACTTGCCACCGCAGCCGCGACCGCAGCCGGCGCAGCGTGGTGGTGGCTCTCGCGGGCCTGATGCTGCTCGCGGCCTGCACCGACCCGGTTGCAACCGCGCCCTCGGGGAGCCGGCCGGCGCCCATCGGTTTCGGCCCCGGGGTGTCCGGCGGTTCCAGCGTCAATGCCGCCGAGGCCCTGATCGGCTCCTGGCAGCGCTTCGATGTGTTCACCGCCGACAGCAGCGGCGACATCGTGACCCAGACCACGACCTGGCTCTTCGATCCCTCCGGCACCTGCCAGCGGACCATCACCACCTTCTCCGCCGTCGAAGGCATCCCCCGCGGAACCACCCGCGACTGCACCTGGACGCTCGGGCTGCAGAGCATCACGCTGGCGTTCTCCGACGGCAGCAGCAACACCTTCACGCTCACCTTCGCCGCCTTCGACCCCGACCGCCTGGTGCTGGATGGCCTCGAATACCGGCGCCTCAGTTGATGTGCTGATGATCGGCGCCGGCCCGGCCGGCGCCGCCACGGCCACCCTGCTGGCCCGCGAAGGATTTCACGTCCTCGCGGCGGATCGTTCCGCCTTTCCCCGCGCCAAGCCCTGTTCCGAGTTCATGAGCCCCGAAGCCACCCGGATCCTGCATCGGCTGGGGGTGCTCGCCCGCCTCGAGCGGGCCGGCGGCGTGCGGCTGGAAGGGCTCACCGTCCGCGGGCCGCGTGGCAGCCGGATGCAGGGACTCTTCCGCCTGGCAGGGGCGGCGCCCTGGCGCGCGACCGGCCTCTCGGTGCAGCGCGACCGTCTCGACACCGAACTGCTCCAGGCCGCCCGCGAGGCCGGGGTCGTCGTGCATGAGCAGACCGCGCTCGAACAGCTGGTGCTCGACGGCGGAATCGTGCATGGCGCGGTGCTGCGCCGCCGGGACGGCGGCATGCTGCCGGTGACGGCTCGAGTCGTGGTCGGCGCGGATGGGCTCCGCTCGCGCGTCGCTCGCGGTATCGGCGCGCTTCGGCATGGGCCGCTCCGCCGCCACGCGTTCGTGACTCACATGCGCGGGGTGGAATGCGCACCACGGCAGGCGGAAATGTTCGTCTGGAACCGCGGCTACGCCGGCCTCAATCCGGTGGGCCACGGGCTGACCAACGTGGCCCTCGTGGTCCCCAGTTCCGACGTGGCCGAGGCGCGCGGACGGAAGGAGGGGTTCCTGCTGGAGCGCTGCCGTCGCGACCCGGAGCTCGCACACCGCCTCCGCCATGCGGAGTTCGTGGAGCCGGTACGTGCCGTCGGGCCGTTCGACTCCCATGCGACAAGGGTCACCGCCGGCGGCGCGGCCCTGGTGGGAGACGCCGCCGATTTCCTCGATCCGTTCACCGGTGACGGCATCGTGAGTGCGCTTCGCGGCGCCGAGCTGCTGGCAGGCGTGCTGGCGGACGCGCTGCGCCGCGACCGCGGCACCGTCCCGGCGCGGGCCCTCGCACCATACCGCCGGGCCCGCCGGCGTGCCTTCGCCGGCAAGCGCGCGGTCGCGCGCCTCATCGCCACTGCCATGTACGCCCCCGCATTCTTCGACCATGCCCTCGACCGGCTGACGCGCCGTGGCCGCATGGCCCATGACCTGATCGCGGTCACCGGCGAGTGCATGCCGGCGCGGGCCGTGCTGAATCCCTTCTTCCTCGCGCGAGCCATCCTGTGACGCCTCCCGGCGACGGCGTGCCGCCGTCGCTGTTCCGCCAGTTGCTGGGCCGCTTCGCCACCGGGGTCGCGGTCGTCACGACGACCGGACCGGACGATGTTCCGATCGGCATGACCGCGAACAGCGTGGCCTCGGTTTCCCTGTCCCCTCCCCTCGTGCTGATCTGCATCGAGCGTTCCGCCGCCCTGCACGACCTGCTGCTCGCCGCCCCGCGCTTTGCCGTCAACGTGCTGGCCGAGGACCAGGAGGAGCTTTCGCGGCGCTTCGCGACCCCTGACGTGGCCCGGTTCGACGGCGTCGGGTACCGGCTGAGCGAGCGCGGACTGGCCCTGCTGGACGGCGCGGTGGCACACATCGAGTGCGAGCAGGAGGCCGCGCATGCGGCCGGGGACCACACGATCCTGCTCGGCCGGGTCGTTGCCGGTGACGCACATGAGCACCGCCCCCTGCTCTACTTTCGCGGCGGCTATACCGCCCTCGGCTGAGTGACGCTCGCCCCGCACCCGGTCGGCGTCGAGCTGCTCGACGATCCCGCGGCACCGCGGGGCGCGGTGCGTGAATCGCTCCGGAACATCGCGCGCGCCAACCGCTGGTTCGGCGGGCGCGGAGCGGTGCGCTGGGGGCTGAGGCATGTGCCGCTCGCGTCCGGCGCCCCGATCGTGCTGCTCGACATCGGTGCCGGCACCGGCGACCTGACGCTGGACGCGGCCCGCCGGATGGGAAGCCGGGGCATCACCGTCCGCCCAGTGGTGCTGGAGACGCATCCCGAAGCGGTGTCGCTCTGCCGCACGGCAGGGTTGTTCGTGATCCGCGGAGATGCCGGTGCCCTTCCGCTGGCCGACCGGTCGGTGGACGTGGTGCTGCTGAGCCAGATCCTGCATCACTTCAGCCGCGAATCCGCGAAAGCAGCCCTCGGCGAAGCCCGGCGGATTGCCCGGCGCGCGATCGTGATCGCGGATCTGCGGCGCTCGACGCTGGCGGTCGCGGCTTTTCATGTCGGAGCACGGATGCTGGGCTTCGATCCGGCCACGCGGGCCGACGGCGTGACGTCCATCCGGCGCGGGTTTCACCCGCGGGAGCTCGCCGCGCTCCTCGCCGAAGCCGGCCTCCCCGCGCTGGTGCGCCGCCGGCCGGGATGGCGCCTCGTGGCCGTGGCCCGGATGGTTCCGTGAGAACCGAAGACACGATCTTCATTGCCGCGCCTGCCGCTGCCGTGTTCCAGGTCGCCGCCGACGTGGAGCGCTGGCCCGACATCCTGCCACATTATCGATACGTCCGCTTCACATCACGCGCCGCCGACGGCGCCGCCATCGTCGAGATGGCGGCCTGGCGCCCTTTCGGTGTCGTGCGCTGGCCGGTCTGGTGGATATCGGAGATGTCCAGCGTGCCGGATCAGCACATCATCCGGTACCGGCACATCAGGGGCATCACCAGCGGGATGGACGTGGAGTGGCGCATCGTGGGCCAGGCAGGGGGCTCGGTCGTCACCATCATCCATGAATGGAATGGACCCCGGTGGCCGGCCATCGGGCGGCCGGCGGCAGACTTCGTGATCGGCCCGGTGTTCATTCACGGCATCGCGTCCCGCACCCTGGCCGGTATCGGCCGGTGGATCACCACGCACTCCCCGGCCGGTTCGCCCGCCGCGCGCGCCGATCATGCCTGCTGAGCGCCGCGTCGTCATCACGGGCCTGGGGGCCGTCACCCCGATCGGCGTGGGGCGCGACCAGCTCCGCGCCGGGCTCCGGGCCGGCGCTTCCGCCGTGCGGAGCGTGACCCGCTTCGACGCGGAACCGTTCCGTTCCCGCATCGCCGCGGAGGTGCGGGACTTCGTGCCCGGTGATCATATCGAGCAGCGGAAGGTGCGCCGGCTGGACCGGTTCGCCCAGTTCAGCGTCGCGGCCACACGGCTGGCGGTGGAGGATGCCCACCTCTCGCTGGCGCGCGAGAACCGCGAGCGGGTGGGTGTGATGATGGGCACCGCGCTCGGCGGCGTGGCACACGGCGAGGCGCAGTCGCGGAACTTCTATCTCGAAGGGCCGCGCGCGGTGGATCCGGCGCTGGCGCTCAGCGTGTTCGCCGGCGCGGCGAGCTGCAACATCGCCATCGAGTTCGGGGTGATGGGCCCGAATTCCACCAACGGGATGAGCTGTGCATCCGGCAGCATCGCCATCGGGGAAGCGTACCGCGCCATCCGGCTGGGCGACGCCGACCTGATGCTGGCCGGCGGCGCCGAGGCGCCGCTGGCACCGCTCTGCTTCGGGGCCTTCGCCTTCATCCGGGCGATGTCGACACGGAACGATGACCCGGCGCACGCGAGCCGCCCATTCGATGTGGGACGCGACGGGTTCGTCATGGCGGAAGGAGCGGCGGTCCTGGTATTGGAGGAGCGGAGCCGGGCGCTGGCCCGTGGTGCGCCGGTCTACGCCGAGCTCTGCGGCTACGGGCTGACCAACGACGCGCACCACATGACGGCCCCGCGTCCCGACGGGAGCCAGGCGGCGCGCGCGATGCGGCTGGCGCTGGGGCCGGTGGCCCCCTCGGCCGTGGGCTACGTCAATGCGCACGGCTCGTCCACCCCGCTCAACGACCCGACGGAATCGGACTCGGTCAAGCAGGTCTTCGGCCCGCATGCCGCCCAACTTCCCGTGAGCGGAACCAAGGGCTATTACGGCCACGCCCTCGGCGCGAGCGGGGCCATCGAAGCCGCCATCTGCGCGCTCGCCACGGTGGATCGCTGGCTCCCGCCCACCGTGAACCTCGACCAGGCCGACCCGGCATGCGACCTGAATTACATCCGCGGCAGCGGCCAGGCGGCCGACCCCGAATACCTCCTGAGCAACTCGTTCGGCTTCGGCGGCGTCAATGCCGCCCTGCTCTTCCGGCGCGCCGATGGGCGCTGATCGGCTTGGCACCGCGCCCGCTTCCGCGGTAGATTCGCCCCGGTTCAACCCCTAACGCGAGGTCTCGCATGACTGGTCTCGGGCGCCGCTTCACGGCGGAACTCATCGGTACGTTCACGCTGGTCTACTTCGGCTGCGCCGTGGTGGTGTCCAATTCCTATCCCGGCGCCGCCTTCGGACTGCTGGGCATCGCCCTGGCGCATGCGATCGCGCTGGGCGTGGCCGTCACCGCCACGATGAACATCTCCGGCGGGCACCTCAATCCCGCCCTGACGGCGGGCCTGCTGGTGGCACGGCGGATCGACCTGAAGGTGGCGGTGGTACACTGGGGAGCGCAGATCGTGGCGGCCATCCTCTCAGCCCTGGCACTCAAGGCAACCTTCCCGCACGGCCTGGCCCGCATCGTGGCCTACGGGGCGCCCTCCCTCAACATCAACGTCTCGATGACGCAGGGAATCTTCCTGGAGGCGCTCGGGACCTTCTTCCTGATGAGCGCGGTATACGGCACGGTGGTCGCGCCGACTTCGCCCAAGGTCGGCGGCTTCGGCGTCGGCCTGACGCTGCTCTTCGCGATCATGGCGATCGGCCCGCTGACCGGCGCGTCGCTCAATCCGGCGCGCGCCCTTGGCCCGGCGCTGGCATCGGGCCAGTGGACGGCGCATGCCACCTACTGGATCGGCCCGATCGTCGGCGCCATCCTGGCGGCGCTGGTGTGGGAATTCCTGCTGATGGACCGGAACAAGACGACGGCGTGATGCGGGAGTCGGGAAAGCAGTTGTCACCCTGAGCGAGCAACGCGAGCGAAGGGGCCGATCGCCTGGTCAGGGTTCAGCCCCTTCGCTGCGCTCAGGGTGACACCTTGCGGGCGCCGGACACCCGGTGTTCCCTCCGAATCTTCTGCCCCAGCCGCACCCAATACCCCACCAGGATGACCGCCGTCACGATATAGGCGGCGATCATGTAGCCGCCGTTCTGCGGCACCTCATGCAGCATGGTATCCCTCCCCCTGCTGCCCCTCACGGGCCCGCTCCGCGAGCGCCAGTCCGTAGCGTGTCATCGCAAAGCCGATATAGATGATGGTGTCCACCACGATGGCGATCAGCAGGGTCCGAAGCATCGAATCGGGCAGCGACGGCGCGCTGGGCTTGAGCACCACCGGCATCGGGTGAATGGTGCGGAACAGGTAGACGCTGAGGTGCACGAAGGGCACCAGCACCATGCCGAGAATCGCCACCACGGCGCTGAAGCGGGCGCGTTCGCCGGGGTCGGTGAGCGCCGCGCGGAGCGAGAGGTAGCCGACGAAGAGGAAGAACAGGAACAGCGTCAGCGTGAGCCGGGCGTCCCACTGCCACCAGGTGCCCCAGATCGGGCGGGCCCAGAGGGGGCCGGTCGTCAGCATCACCAGGCTGAACACCACCCCGACTTCGGCCGAGGCCGAGGCGAAGAGGTCCAGCCGCTCGTCCTTGAGCCAGAGATAGAGGATGCTGGTGATCCCCACCAGCGAGAAGACCATGAGCGACGTCCACGCCGCCGGCACGTGCAGGTAGAAGATCTTCTGCGCGAGACCCTGGCTGGCTTCCATGGGCGTGAAGCGGAGCGCCATCAGGTATACGCCGGCCAGGAGCACGAGCCCCGCCAGCGAGATGGCGCGCCCGCGCCGGGCAATGCGCAGGCCGTGGGCGGGATCGGACGTCATTCGTCAGCCACCGCGGGAAAGATGAGGATACAGAGGGTCAGGAACACCACGTCATAGACCGCGAGTAACCTAAGCCACCCCGCCACCTCGCTCAACGGACGCCCGCCGAAGAGCCGGGCCGTCACCTGCACCGCGCCGACCACCGGCGGCAGCATGAAGGGCAGCAGCAGTACCGGCAGCATCAGCTCCGCGAACCGGGTTCGCACCGCCATCGCGCTGAAGAGCGTTCCGATTGCCACGAACCCGGCGCTGGCGAGCACCGCCGTGCCGGCGAGCGGGCCGAGGATGTGCCAGACCGGGCGGTTGAAGAACAGGACGAAGAGCGGCAGCGTCACCGCTTCCACCGTGAGCACGAACGCGAGGCTGGCCAGGAATTTCCCGGCGAACACCGCTTCCCTCGGTACCGGTGCCAGGCGCAGCAGGTCGAGGGCGTCGTTCTCCTGCTCTGCCGCGAATGCCCGGTTGAGCGTGGTCATCGCCGCGAACGCGAAGGTGATCCAGAGCGCCCCGGGCGCCAGGTCGGCCGGACCGAGCCGGGTCGGGTCCCGCGCGAAGTTGAAGACCACGAGCACCAGTGCGGCGAAGACCAGTGCGGACGTGATCGCCGTGCGGCTCCGGAGCTCGGCGCGGATGTCCCGGGCCGCGATCGCGAGGACGGCGCGCATGGCATCACCCATGAGCCTGCCCATCGAGCAGGCGGGCAAAATCCGCCGCGGTGCCCTGCTTCGGCGTGTCCAGGCTCACCTGGCCGCCGGCAAGCAGCACCGTCCGGGTGGCCAGATCCCAGGCTTCTTCGGGGTGATGGGTCACGATCAGCACCGCCTGGCTGTTCCCGGCCGCCGCCGCGAGGGTCGCGCGGAGGGCCCCGGCCGCGATGGCATCGAGTCCGGTGAACGGTTCGTCCAGCAGGAGCACATCGGGCCGGTGGAGCAGCGCCCGCGCGATGGCCGCGCGCTGCTGCATGCCGCGGCTCAGCGCGTGGGGTAGTTCGCGCGCATGCGTGGCGAGCCCCGCGGCGGTCAGCGCCTCCCCGGCAGCATGCGCCGGCGCCGGCAGTCCGTAGAGCCGGGCCGCAAAAGCGAGGTTCGCGTGCAGGGTCAGGTCGTTGTGCAGGAAGGTGGCGTGCGCCACGTAGCCGATGCTGCGACGGGCATGCACGTCGGCGGGGACCAGCGTCCGGCCGCCGATGCGCACCTCGCCGCGCGTGGGCCGGGCAAGTCCCGCCAGGCAGCGGAGCAGCGTGGACTTGCCGGCGCCGTTCGGCCCGGCAATGAGCATCGTGTCTCCGGCGTGGACATCGAGCGACACACCCCGGAGCGCGCGGCGTGCCCCGAAGGCGCGCTCAAGAGCTATGGCGGAGAGAAGCGGTCCGTCAGAGCGCCGCATCAATGCGGGCGCCGAGCTCGTCAAG
>DASTBA010000039.1:0-24361 GCA_035712285.1 Gemmatimonadales bacterium
TCGAACACCTCACCCGGCGCATAGAAGATCTCGGCGCAGTCCATGATGCCCGGTTTCTGGGGAGCGGTCCCTTCGGCCATGCGTGCCTCCGCTTAGTGTGCGAGCAGCGTGCTGCTCAGGATGAGCGACGCCACGGTGAAGTAGATGACGAGCCCGGTGACATCCACCAGCGTGGCCACGAAGGGCGCCGAGGCGCTGGCCGGGTCGAAGCCGATGCGCCGGAGGAGGAACGGCAGCATGGAGCCCACCAGCGAGCCGAAGAGCACCACGCCGACCAGGGCCAGGGCCACCGTCATGCCCACCAGCAGGTAGTGGATGCCGTAGTCGTAGAGCCCGAACTTCTGCCACAGGAGGATGCGGACGAAGCCGATCGCGCCGAGGATGAGCCCGAGGGCGAGGCCGGCGGGCAGCTCGCGGACGGCCACCCGCCACCAGTCCCGCACCTCCACCTCGCGGAGCGCCAGCGCCCGGATGATGAGCGAGGTGGCCTGGGAGCCGCTGTTGCCGCCGGAGCTGATGATGAGCGGCACGAACAGCGCCAGCACGACGGCCCTGCTGATCTCGGCCTCGAAGTGGCCCATGGCGGTGGCGGTGAGCATCTCGCCCAGGAAGAGGGCGCAGAGCCAGCCGGCCCGCTTGCGGATCATGGAGGTGAAGCCGATCTGCATGTACGGCTCGTCCAGCGCCTCCATGCCGCCGAACTTCTGCACATCCTCGGTCTGCTCGGTGACCAGGGCGTCAATGACGTCGTCCACCGTCACGATGCCGAGCACGCGGCGCGCGTCGTCGAGGACCGGAATGGCCAGCAGGTTGTACTTGGAGATGAGGCGGGCCACGTCCTCGCGGTCGGTGTAGGGCCCGCAGGTGACCGGCTTCCGGCGCTCGCCCACGCTCAGCACCGCCAGGTCGGGCTCGGCGGTGATCAGCTGGCGGAGCGAGACCACGTGCGCGAGGCGCTGCCGGTCGTCGAGGATGTAGATCGCGTAGACGGTTTCCTTCGCCTCGCCGACGGCATGCAGGTGCTCCAGCACCCGGCGCACCGACCACTCCGACGGCACCGAGACGAACTCCGTCGTCATGATACCGCCGGCGCTGGTCTCCGGATACTTGAGGAGCAGGCGGACCGCATCGCGGGTCGGGGCGGGGAGCACATGCTCCAGCCGCGCCCGGGTCTCGTCGTCCAGCTCGCGGAAGAGCTCCACCTGCTGGTCGGCGGACATCCCGTCCACCAGCGCCGTGGCCCTGTCCTGCGCCAGCTTCGCGACGATGTCGCCCCGGCGCTCGAGCTCCGGCTCGTCGAAGACTTCCACGGCGCGGTGGAACGGCAGCGCCGCCACGATCCGGGCCGCCGCTTCCTCCGGCAGCTCGTTCAGGGCCTCGGCGATGTCAGCGGGGCGCAGGTCGGCGCAGGCCTCGAGGAAGTCTTCCTCGTCGCCGGCAAGCAGGTAGAGCAGTTCAGGCGTGGCGGGAGATGGCATGATGCACCCCGGCAGCAGTCGGCGGGGACCGGCCGGGCGGGACGCTACCCGGCGACTTCGTCCGTGACCCAGCCGAGGTATGGATCGCTGCCCGAGAGCGGCAGCATCACGATTTCAGGCAAGTCGTACGGGTGATGATTCCGGATGAACCGCTCGAGCTCCGGCCAGCGGTCTCGCACGGTCTTGAACGTGCATTGCCATTCCGTGGCCTGCTCGACGACGCCCTTCCAGCGGTACCAGCTGGACACCGGACCCGATACCTGCGCGCACGCCGCCAGCCGGCTGTCGACCGCACCTGCCGCCAGGTGCTCGGCGGCGTCCCGGTCCGGCAGGGTGGTCCGGACCTCCACGACCTCCGCGGCCGGCATCAGCTCGGCTGCTTCGCGGCCCCCGGAAGATTCGGGGTCTCGCTGCCCCGCTTGCCGTCGTGGATCGGGTTGACCATCGTGCGCCAGCCGCTCCGGAACTGGATCGTGAGCCGGTGGCCCAGGGAATCGGCATGGATGTCCACGACGTCCGGGAGCGTATGGGCGTAGGCCACCGCGCTGTCCGCCGCCCGCTGCAGGTCGCTGCGCGTGTCGCCGCTGTGGAAGTGCCCGTACTCCCGCGCGATCGCCATCGCCTCGGCCTGTTCGTGGCCGTAGCGGGCGTAGGTGTCGGCATCCACGAGCCCCTTCTGGTCGCTCAGCTTGGGATACTCGTCGTAGGTCGGGCAGGCGGCGAGCACGAGGATGCAGGCGAGCGGCAGCAGGGCACGATTCATGGGTCTTCCCGGTTCACGAGTCGGGTAGATGTTAGCTTGGGGACGGTACTATGCGCCAGAGCCCATGATGCGAATGCGCCCCGTGCACCTGCTGTTCGTCGTCCTGCTGATTCCGGGCTGCGGTCGCGGCGAGTCGCGCGGCAGCCCATCCGGACGTGAGCTCCGCATTTTCGTCGCCTCCTCGCTCACCGAGGCGTTCCAGGAGCTGGCGGACAGCGCCCACGCGCGAGACTCCTCACTCATGGTCCGGCTCAATGCCGACGGCTCGCCGACGCTGGTGACACAGCTCAAGCTGGGCGCGCCCGCCGACCTGCTGGTGACCGCCGACGAACGCTGGATGAAGGCGGCCCAGGAGGCCGGCGTTGCCGGCCCTGCCACCGCGTTCGCGTCGAGCGGCGTTGCGATCGTGGTGACGAACCGCGCGGGATCGGCGGAGGTGACGTCGCCGGTGAACCTGGCGTCACCCGGCGTGAAGGTGGTGCTCGCCGCCCCGGATGTGCCGCTGGGCCGCTTCTCCCGGGCACTGCTCGGCCGGCTGGCCATGCGAACGGGCTACGGCAGCGACTTCGCCGCGCGGGTGGAGCAGGGTGTGGTCTCCCAGGAACTCTCCGCCGAGGGGGTGATGAGCAAGCTCCGGCTGGGAGAGGCCGATGCCGGCATTCTGTTCCGTGCACAACTGCTGCAGGACACATCCGGCACCCTGCGGGAACTGCCGGTGGCAGGGGTGAGCGACATCGGGGCACGGTACTACATCGCACCGGTGACCCGGTCGGCGGACACGACGGACGCCTCGGCATTCCGCCGGCTCGTCGGCTCGCCCGTGGGCGCGGGGGTTCTCCGGCGCCACGGATTCAGCGTGCCGGATTCAGCCGGTTCCGGATCGTGACAGCCGGGCGTACCGCCTGGCGTGCGATCACCGGGGCCGGCGTGGGGCTCGCAGTGGCGTTCGTGGCGTTGCCGGTGGTGGCGCTCGTCATTGCGGTGCGCCCGGGCGATCTCGTGGCACGCCTGGCCAGCCCCGGTGTGCGTTCGGCGCTCGGGATCAGTCTCTGGACCAGCGCCGTGGCGCTGGCGGTCGTGATCCTGATCGGGCTGCCGGTGGCCTGGTGGCTGGCGACGAGCGCGCGCCGTGTGGCCCGGTGGTTCGAGGGGCTGCTGGTGCTGCCGCTCATTCTCCCGCCGACGGTGGCGGGCCTCGGCCTGCTGCTGGCCTTCGGCCGGCTGGGGCTGCTGGGCCGGGTGTTCAGCGCGCTCGGCATCACCGTCGCCTTCACGCCGGCCGCGGTGGTGATGGCGCAGGTGTTCGTCGGCTTCCCGTTCTTCGTGCTGGCCGCCGCCGCCGGCATGCGCGGCGTCGACTGTGAGCTGCTCGACGTGGCCCGCACCCTCGGCAGCGGGCCGTTCGACCTCTTCCGGCGGATCGCCCTGCCGCTGGCGCTGCCGTCGCTCGTGGCCGGCGCCGCGATGGCCTGGGCCCGTGCCCTGGGCGAATTCGGCGCGACCATCACCTTTGCCGGCAATCTCCCCGGCCGCACCCAGACGATGGCGGTCGCCGTCTATGCCGCGCTGCAGCAGGACCTCGACGCCGCGATCGCCGTGGCGGTGCTCCTCCTCGCGGTCTCCGCCGGCGTTCTCGTCGCCGTGCATCGCTGGATCCCCGTCCTGTCCCGGACCGATGCTGGACGCCCGGCTCGCTAGCAACGCCGGTGCGCTGGCGCTGGACCTGGCGCTCGGGCTGCCGGCCGGTGGCGTGCTGGTGCTCACCGGCGTGAGCGGTTCCGGCAAGACCAGCGCCCTCCGGCTGCTCGCGGGGCTGGACCGGCTGGCCGGCGGATTCGTTCGCGTGAACGGCGCGGCGTGGGCCGATAGTGCGCGACGGCTGCATCTGGATCCGTCGGCACGTTCGGTCGGCTGGGTGCCACAGGGGGCGGCACTGTTTCCGCACTTGAGCGTGCGGGAGAATGTGGCGTTCGGTCTCGGGTCTCGCGACTCGAGACTCGCGGCCCGCGACCTCCTGGCCCAATGCGGCGCCGCGCACCTGGCTGACCGCCGCGTCACCACGCTCTCCGGTGGCGAGCGGCAACGGGTCGCCATCGCCCGGGCGCTGGCCGTGAACCCGGAGCTGCTCCTGCTCGACGAGCCGCTGAGCGCGCTCGACCCCGAATCCCGCGCCGCGCTCCGCGCCACGCTCGCCGGCATCCTGGCCGGGCGCGCCGGAATGACGATCCTGGTGACGCACAGCCCGCTGGAGGCGCTGGCGCTGGGCGGGACGATCGTTGTGCTGGAGCAGGGGCGGGTGGCGCAGGAGGGCCGTCCCGAGGAGCTGCTGCTCCATCCGCGTTCCGAGTCGGTCGCCGCGTTCCTGGGCGCCAACCTGCTGCGCGGGCCGATCCGCTCGCGCCCGGAGCCCGGTCTCGCCGAGTTGCAGGCAGGTGGTGCCAGCGTCGTGGTGGTGGATCCCGGCGGGGAGGGCGAGGTGTACGCGGTGGTACCACCCAGCGCCATCGTCCTCTCACGGCTGGCGCCGGAAGGAAGCGCGCGGAACGTGTTCCACGGGCCGGTGCGTGAAGTCGTGCCGGAGCCGCCGCACGGCGAGCGGGTCCGCGTGGCGCTCGATACCGCGCCGCGCCTGGTGGCGGAAGTCACCGCGGCCGGCGCCCGCGCGCTGGAACTCGCACCGGGGGTGCCGGTGTTTGCCTCATTCAAGGCGACCGCCGTCAGCGCGTACCGCTGAACCACGCCATTATGTTTGGCGCTCGGTAACGGACCTTCACATCGGATTGAACCAGATGAGCAGCGTGACCAATATCCCGTCTCCCGCCAACGAGCCGGTGCTCGCGTACGCTCCCGGCAGCGCCGAGCGCAAGGCGCTCAAGGACACGCTGCGGGACATGGCCGGCGTGGTCGAGGACATTCCCGTGGTGATCGGCGGCGAGGAGCGGCGCGGCGAGGCCACCACCGACCTGACCAGCCCGCACCGGCATCGCCATGTCCTCGGCCGGGTGCACCAGGCGGACCGGAAGGCGGCGGACGATGCGGCCAGGGCGGCCGTCGCGGCGCAGCGGGAATGGGCGTCGTGGAAGTTCGAGGATCGCGCGGCGATTTTCCTCAAGGCGGCGGACCGGCTGGCCGGTGCCTGGCGCCCGGTGCTCAATGCCGCCACGATGCTGGGCCAGAGCAAGACGGTGTTCCAGGCGGAGATCGACAGCGCCTGCGAACTGATCGACTTCCTCCGGTTCAACGTGCATTTCGCGGAGAAGCTCTACCAGGAGCAGCCGGCCAGCTCGCGGGGCATCTGGAACCGGATGGAGCACCGGCCGCTGGAAGGGTTCATCTACGCCATCACGCCGTTCAACTTCACCGCCATCGGCGGCAATCTCCCGACCGCGCCGGCCATCCTCGGCAACACGGTCGTCTGGAAGCCGGCCGCCACGGCGGCCCTCAGCAACTGGCACTTCTTCCGCCTGCTCCGCGAATGCGGCCTGCCGGACGGGGTGATCAACTTCGTGCCGGGGCCGGCGGCCGAGATCTCGGACGTGCTGCTGGCGCACCGGGATCTCGCGGGCATCCACTTCACCGGCTCCACCCCGGTGTTCCGGAGCTTCTGGAAGACCGTGGGCGAGAACATCGCGACGTACCGGAGCTATCCGCGCCTCGTGGGCGAGACCGGCGGCAAGGATTTCGTGCTGGCACACCCGAGCGCCGACGTGAACGCCCTGGCGGTGGGGCTGGTGCGGGGCGCGTTCGAGTACCAGGGGCAGAAGTGCAGCGCCGCGTCGCGGGCGTACATCCCCAAGTCGCTCTGGCCCGGGGTCAGGAAGCAGATGCTCGGACTCATGGAGAGCATCACCATGGGCGACGTCGCCGATTTCCGGCACTTCATGGGTGCCGTCATCGACCAGAAGGCATTCCGGAAGATTTCCGGCTACCTGAAGCAGGCGGCAAAGGATCCCGGCGTCACGATCGTCGCCGGTGGCGGCGCGGACGATCGCGAGGGGTGGTTCATCGAGCCCACGCTGATCCAGACCGAGGATCCGTCCTATACCCTGATGTGCGAGGAGATCTTCGGCCCGGTACTTACCGTCTACGTGTATCCGGACCGGAAGTGGACCGAGACGCTGGCGCTGGTGGACTCGACCAGCCCGTATGCCCTGACCGGTTCCGTCTTTGCGCAGGATCGGGCGGCGGTGGCGGAGGCGAGCCGCGCCCTGGTGAACGCGGCGGGCAATTTCTACGTGAATGACAAGCCGACCGGGGCGGTGGTGGGCCAGCAGCCCTTCGGCGGGGCCCGCGCCAGCGGGACCAATGACAAGGCGGGTTCGATCCTCAACCTGATGCGCTGGGTCTCACCCCGGAGCATCAAGGAGACGTTCGAGCCGCCGGTGGATCACCGGTATCCGTTCATGCAGGCGGAATGATGACCGGACGCGGCAATAGGGGCGCAACGCGTTGCGCCCCTACTGCCGCGTCGCGCGCCACGATCCGGCCACGAACGGATCGCCGCCCTGGCTGACCGCCAGGTGACCGAAGATGGCTGCCCCGCCATCGGGAACACCCTCGAGCTCGATCTGCAATCCCAGCGCTTCACCGCGCAGCTGGAAATGTCCGTCCCGTCCCCGTGTGCCGGTGAGCGTGGCGGGGAACGGCGTGCCGCCGGCCGACCGGAGCGTGAGTTTCCCGGTCAGGGCTGAGTCGGGGCCGGTGATCGCGAGACTGAGCCCCAATTCTCCATCTGACACCCCGTTGTCGCTCACCTGAATGAACTGCGTAGACCCCTGGTACCGCCCGGGCAGCGGCCGCTGCGCCGCTACCGGTGCGGCCGCGACGGCCAGCAGCACAGCCACCAGTCCGATCCCGAGTCGCATGTGGTTCTCCACTCGTGCATCCCGCCCGTCCTGTCAGTGCCCGCCCATCCCGCCCGCCTTGCCCATCCTGCCCTTCTTGAACAGCAGCAGCAGCGGCATCGTGAAGATGAAGGCGATGCCCATCACGAGGAACACCTTCTCGAACGACACCACGCTGGCCTGGCGCCGGAGGGTGAAGTCGAGCACCGCCAGCGCCTTTCCCTGTGCCTCGCCGATCGAACCGCTGGAACTCATCATGCCGGACGTGACGCTGGCCATCCAGCCCCGCGTCACCGCATCGCCCGCTTCGAGGTGTGCCCGCAGCGCCTCGCGCCCCTGCTCGGCGAAGCGGGTGAGCAGGGTGGCGGCCACCGCGATGCCGAAGCTGCCGCCCAGCTGGCGCGAGAGGTTGAAGAGCCCGGTGCCCTGCGCCAGCTGGCTGGACTTGAGGTCCGCCGCCGCCAGCTGCGAGAGCGGCACGAAGATGAGTCCCAGCCCCACACCGCGGAAGATCATCGGCCAGAAGAGGTCATGCATGCCGATGTCCAGCGTGAAGTGGTAGTGCAGCCACATGGCGTACATGAAGAGCAGGACGCCCAGGAAGATCATCAGCCGGTTGTCCACCCGGTTGCTCAGGCGCCCGACGATGGCCATGGTGATGGCGCTGGCGATGGCACCCGGCAGGATGACCAGGCCGGTGTCCCACGCCGAGTAGCCCAGGTCGGTCTGCAGGAAGACCGGCAGGGCGAAGACACTGGCGTACAGGCCGAAGCCCAGCACCAGGCCGAACGCGGTGCCGGCGAACAGCTGCCGGTTCTTGAGGATCCGGAGATCCACCACCGGATGCTCGGTGACGAGTTCATGCCAGATGAAGGCGATGATCGCCACGCCGGCGATGATCGCCTCGACGACGATCTCCCGTGAGTCGAACCAGTCGTGCGCCTCACCGCGCTCCAGGAGGATCTGCAGCGCGCCGATCCCCATGATCAGGAGCCCGAGGCCGATCCAGTCCACGGGAGTCCGCCCGTTCACCTCGTGCGCCGGCTCGGGCACGTAGCGCCAGGTCATGATGGCCGCGAGGATCCCGAGGGGGATGTTGATGTAGAAGATCCAGGGCCAGGAGTAGTTGTCGGTGATCCAGCCGCCGAGCGTCGGGCCGAGCGTCGGCCCGACCATGACGCCCATGCCGAAGATCGCCATCGCCTTGCCGCGCTCGTGCATGGGGAAGACGTCGAACAGGATGGCCTGCGCGGTGGAGATGAGCGCCCCGCCGCCGATTCCCTGCAGCACCCGGGCGCTCACCAGCCACTCGAGCGAGTGCGCGTTGCCGCAGAGGAAGGACGCGGCGGTGAACAGGATGATCGAGCCGGTGTAGTAGTTCCGCCGCCCGAAGCGGTCCGAGAGCCAGCCGGTGAGCGGCAGGATGATCACATTCGCCACGATGTACCCGGTGCTCACCCACGCGATCTCCTCGAGGGTGGCGCCGAGGCTCCCCATCATGTGGGGAATGGCGACGTTCACGATGCTGGTGTCCACCAGCTCCAGCACGCTGGCGAGTACCACCGCAAACGCGATGACGTACCGGTACTGGTAGACCTCGGACCGGTCCATCGGGGCCGGCCGCGCGGGCAATGCCAGGGTGGCCATGGTTCAGTGCGTCGTGATCGTGACTTCGACGCTCATGCCGGGCCGCAGTGGATAGCGCGCCGGGGTGCCGGGCGCCACGGCAATCCGGACCGGCACGCGCTGCACCACCTTGGTGAAGTTGCCGGTGGCGTTGTCCGGCGGGAGCAGGGCGAAGCGCGCACCGGTGGCCGGCGCGACGCTCTGCACGGCACCGCGGAACCGGATGCCGGGATAGGCGTCCACCGAAAACTCGGCGGAATCACCGGCCGTCACCTGCTCCAGCTGGGTCTCCTTGAGGTTGGCCGTGACCCAGACGCCGGTATCCGGCACCACCGCCATGAGCTGCTGCCCCACCTGCACCAGCTCGCCGGGCTCCACCTTGCGCCGGGCCACCACGCCGCTCGCCGGCGCCGTGATGACGGTGTAGGAGAGCTGGAGCCGGGCATTGTCCACGGCGGCCTGTGCCGCCGCGAGCCGCGCGTCGGCCGCGCGCACGCCCGCCGCCGCGGCCGTGACGTTGCTGCCACCGGCGGCGGCCTGGCGTCGTGCCGCGTCGAGGTTGGCATGGGCCGACTGGGCCGTGGCCTGCGCCGCATCCAGCTGCTGCGCCGGGATCACGTTGTTCGATGCGAGCGACTGATACCGCGCGAGGTCGGCGTCCGCCTTCCGGGCCGCGGCCTCGGCCGCGATGACCGCCGCCTCGGCGCCGGCCGCCGAGGAGCGGGAGGCGCTCAGCTGGGCCTCCGCCTGGCCCACGCCGCGCGTGCCGGCGGCGGCCTGCGCGCTGGCGAGCTCCGCCTGCGCCTGCTCCAGCCGCACCGTCAGGTCGCGGCCATCCAGCACCACGAGGGTGTCGCCCTCCTTCACGCGGGCATTGTCATCCACCAGCACGCGGGAGACGAACGCCGGCACCTTGGGCGCGATCGGCGTGATGTGTCCGTCCACCTGCGCGTTGTCGGTGCTTTCGTGATTCCGCCCGTAGATGTAGCGCTTGACGCCCCAGCCGAGCAGCAGGGCGAGGACCACGCCCGCAATGACCCACGGGTTGAACCGGCGGCGGGGTGCGGGCTCGTCCGCCACACGGGTATCGGCGAGTTCGGGGGCGTTCAGGACATCGGTTGCCATGTCAATTCCTGTCCAGGTTCACTGTGAGTCGTTCATCAGGCCCAGGGCATAGAGCGCGCGCACCTCGGCGGTGCCGAGCGCCGCATGCGCCTGCACCAGCCGGTCCCGCGCCGCCACCACCGATCCCTGCGCATTGGTCGTTTCCACGGTGCCCGCCACGCCGGCCGCAAACCGCTGGCGAGCCTGGTCGAGTTCCTGCTCCGCCAGCGAAAGCCGCGTCGTCGCGAGCGCCACCTGCTGGCGGGCGGAGGAGAGATCCAGCAGCGCCCCTCTTACTTCCGAGGCGATCCGGCGCACGAGGTCCGCTTCGCGGATGCGCTGGGCGTCCCGCCGGAGCGATTGCTCCTCGATGCGGCGCTGGCGACGGAAGCCGTCCAGCAACGGCACCCGCACGCCGACCTGCACATTCCAGGTCGAAGCGAGCTGGCCCCAGCGTGGCCCGGTTTCCTGCACCCCGCCCGCCATGCCCAGCGAGGGGAGCTGCTCCATCCGCACTGCGGTGAGGCTCCGGCTGATGGCCTGACCGCGCGCCACCTCCGCCGCCATCTCCGAGCGATGCGCGAGGGCGAAACTCACCGCGGAGTCGGGGTCCCCGGGAATGGCGGCGCCCAGCGACTCGGTCGAATCGGGGATCACGATCACGACATCAGGCGGCACGGCGAGCGCACGGGAGAGATCCAGCCGCGCCTGGTCCCGCTGGTTGCGGGCGATCTCCAGGTCCGTGCGGGCAGCGGCCAGCCCCACCTCGCTCCGGGTCGCGTCAATCGCGGCGCTCACGCCGGCCTTGAGGAGGTCACTGGCCTGCTGGTTGAGCGCGGCGGCCACGGTGCTGTCCGCCTCGCGAGCCCGGACCGTCTCGAGCGCCGCCGCGTACCGCAGCCAGGCCACGCCGGCCGCCTCGGCGGCGAGATTGCCGGCGGCACGGGCGTCGAGCCCTGCCGCCACGGCGCTGTCCCGAGCCGAGCTCACCCGCGCGAAGGCCGCCGCGTCGAACAGCGTCTGGCTGCCGGTGAGCTGGAAGCGCCAGACGTTGAACGGGTCGGTCACGCCGGTGAAGCTGGAGATGCCGAACTCGTCCAGGTTGAATCTCTGGCGCGAATAGCTGGCACCCCCGTTGATGGTCGGCAGGATGTCGGCGCGCCGCTCGCCGACGCGCGATTCGGCGACCCGCGCGTTGACGCGCGCGAGCGCGGCGGTGGTCGCCTGCTGGCGGCCGAGATCCATCGCGACGCGCAGCGTGAGGGGGTTGGGCACGGTGGCGGCGCCCTGCGCACGGAGCGTCAGCGGGGCGCCGAGCAGGGCGGCAGCGAACAGGAGACTGCGGCTGGTCATCGGGTCGTGTCTTCCGGACGGGCCAGGAGCCCGTAGAGGAGAATGTCGCGCGCACCGGCGGCGGTCTGGTCACCGGTCAGCGCATCGGGATCGAAGTCGGTGAAAAAGCTCTGCATCTGGGCGGCCTGGACCAGCAGCATGGGAATCGCACGGGAGGCGAAGCCGTGCGGCACCGGCCGGAACTCGCCGCGCTCCACACCCCGGGCGATGATCCGATCCATGGTGCGGCGGGCGCGCAGGATCACCTCGTCGGAATAGAAGCGCGCCATCTCGGGGAAGTGGGTGAGCTCGCCATGCACCAGCCGGGCCAGGCTGGCGAAGCGGCGCTCGTAGAGGACCTCCCACATGCCGGTGAGGAGGAGCTGGATCTGTTCGGTGGCGCTGGCCTGGCTCGAGGCCAGGGTTTCCTCGAGTGCAGCGATCCGTCCCACCACATGGTGGCGAACCATCGCGCGGAACAGGTCATCCTTGGACTTGAAATAGCAGTACAGCGTGCCCTTGCTCACGCCGGCGCGCTGGGCCACGTCCTCCAGGCGGGCGCGGGCATACCCCTGCTCGGAAAAAACCTCGAAGGCCGCGGCGAGGATCTCGTCCGGCCGGTCCTCGGGCCGGCGCTGCCAGCGGGGCTCCTTGCTGCACGGGTTGGTTGGAAGTGCCATTCGTTCCTTCTTGAAACTCAATAAATAACTGACCGGTCAGTAAATTATGGAGATGGGTCGGGGAGTCAAGAGCGGCGCGACAGTCGACCGTCGGCGGTCGACGTTTGAAGCCAGAGCCCGGCACTCACCAGTCTTCAGCTTTCAGCCCTCGGCTTTTAGCTTTGACTGCACAGCCCTCTCATCCGGAGGCCCAGCCGATGTCGGATGCATTCCGCAGCTCCGACGAATTCGACGAACAGGCCCACCAGTTCTACAACGAAGGACGGTACGACGACGCCCTGCATGTCCTCCAGGAAGGCATCTCGCTCTATCCCAGCGCAGTCGAGCTGCATGTCGGGCTGGCGTATGCCTACCTCGCGCGGGAGGAGTACGCCTGGGCCCGCCGGAGTTTCGAAGCCGCACTGACGCTCGACCCCGATCACGAGGACGGCCTCGCCGGCATGGGCGAGACGCTCCTGCGCCTGGGCCACCGGGCCGGCGCGATTCGCGCCTTCGAGCGGATCCTTGCCCTCGGTTTTTCCGACGATCACGACCTCATGCTGCAGGTGGGGCGGGCACTCTTCCGGAACGGGCTGACCGGTCCGGCGTACCGTTTCTTCGAGCTGGCGGGCCAGGCGCACGGCGACTCGTCGGATGCCGCCGCCTCGATGGGCTACGCGGCACACCGGCTGAACCGTGATGCGGATGCGCTCTACTGGCTGCGCCGTGCACTCGAGCTGGAACCCGATTTCGCCGAGGCCCGGATCTACCTTGCCAACATGCTCTATGACCGGGGCGAGAGCGATGCGGCGCTCTATCATCTCGAACGCACCCGTCCCGAGGACCATTTCGACGAGCTGGCCCTCTGGCGCGTGATCGAGCTCAAGCGCAGCGTCTACCGGCTGCCGGACGACGACCCGGAGCTCGCGCCGTGGATGGCGCGGCTGGAGGAGATCGCCGGGGAGCCGGACGGGCTGGAGATGCTGCTGGCGGAGGTGGAGGCGCAGCAGCCGGACGGCACGGTGCGGGACCCGAACCAGCTCGAACTCTTTGCCGCGCTGATGAGTGATCCCCATGCCCAGCGCCGTGGCGCCGCCGGCGATGCGCACCAGGTGGCCACGCTGAGCGGGGCGGTGTTCCGCGGCAGCTGGGATGAAATCGTGCTGCAGATGAAGGAGGCCGATCACGACCTGCGCGGGGCGTCCGTCGCCGAGTTCATGCTGGGTCACGCGCGCCGGGGCCAGACCGAGACCGGCATGGTCATTCCGGTGACGAGCGCCGAAGCGTTCATCCGCGGTGCGGCCGCCGCCGGCGTGGTGCGCATCCTGCCCTGACGCTCTCCGGGCCCCTCGTGCCGAGGGGCCCTATTATTCAGCATGACAGCCCTCGCAGACCTTCCCCGCTGGACAGCGGGTCTCCGGCGCCGTGTGCTTCCCAACGGGCTCGTGCTCCTCGCCCAGCAGGACCGCTCCGCTCCCGCCGTCGCGGTGGTGAGTCATGTGCGCGCCGGCTTCTTCGACGAGCCGGATCGCTGGGTGGGGATCTCGCATGTCCTGGAGCACATGTTCTTCAAGGGCACCACCTCCCGCGGCCCCGGCGCCATCGCGCGCGAGACCAAGGCCCTGGGCGGCTACGTCAACGCCCACACCTCCTACGATCACACCGCCTACTTCGCCGTGCTCCCGCCCGCCGGGCTGGCGGCCGCGCTCGACATCCAGAGCGATGCGCTCCGGAACTCGGTGATTGACGCCGACGAGCTGGCGCGCGAGCTCCAGGTCATCATCGAGGAAGCGAAGCGCAAGCTGGACTCGCCGTCCGCAGTGGCGGCCGAGACGCTGCACGCGGTGATGTTCGACCGCCATCGCATCCGGCGCTGGCGGATCGGCACGGCGGAGCAGCTGGCCACCTACACGCGTGATGACGTACTGGGCTACTACCGGTCGCGCTATGTCCCGTCGCGCGTCATCGTGGCCATCGTGGGCGACGTGGATCCCGATGCGGCGCTGGATGAGGCGGCCTTGCGCTACGGCGACTGGAGCCCCGCCGAGGGCGGCGCCGACCCCTCGCCGGCGGAGCCGTCACATGCCGGGGTACGCACGCGCACCCTTCGGGGTGACGTGGCGCAGCCGGAACTGGTGCTTGGCTGGCGGGGCGTGCCCGCGCGGCATGAGGATGCCATCCCGCTCGAGCTGGCCGCCGCCCTGCTCGCGGCCGGGCGCGGGTCCTGGCTCTATCAGTCGCTCCGGGAGCCCGGCCTGGCCACCGGAGTCGGGGCCAGCCATTACGCGCCTACCGAGCTTGGCGTGTTCAGCATCGGCGCCGATCTCGCGGCCGAGCGGATCCCGGCGGCGCTCGAGGCGATCGGCCGGGCACTGCATCGCCTGGCAGATGACGGACCCTCCGAGGCCGACCTGGATCGTGCCCGCGCGCTGCTCCAGCTCCGCTGGGCGCGGAAGCTGGAGCGCACCGAGGGGCGCGCCATGGCACTGGCCATGGCAGAGTCCCTGGGCGATGTCGAGCTGATCGAGCAGGAGTATGCCAGGCTCGCAGACGCCGGCGCGGACGAGGTTCGCGGTGCTGCCCGGCGCCATCTCGACACCGACACCTTCGGCGCCGTCGCCTACCTGCCGGAGACGGCAGGGCAGGACCTGTCCGCCGACGCGGTGCGGGAGGCGTTCCGGCGGAACGGCCGGCCAGCGCTGCCTCGTGCGATGGCGGCCTGGACACCCCCGCGCCGTCTGTCATCCGGCGCGGCAAGCCCGGTGCGTGCGCATGGCGTGACCCACCTGGCGCTCGATGGCGTGGACGTCCTGGTACGGCGCAAGAGCAGCGTGCCGCTCGTCTCGGTCGGCGTGTACTATCCGCGGGTGCGCTTCGATCGCCCCGAGGATGCCGGGCTTGCCACGCTCACGGTGCGATCGGCGGTGCGCGGCGCGGGCCCGCTCGGGACGGCCGAACTGGCATTCGCGTTCGAGGCGCTGGGCGGCACCGTGGCTGCCGCGGTCGCCGCCGACTGGTTCGGCTTTGCCACCAGCGTGCTGCCGGAGCATGCACCGCGCGCGGCCGAGCTGCTCCGGCTGGTGCTGGAAGAGCCGGCATTCGAGGCGGAAGCGGTGGAGAAGGAACGGGCGCTCCTGACCGAGGAGGTGCGCCAGGCCACCGACGACATGTTCCGGTATCCGTTCGAGATGGCACTGGGCGCAGCCTTCGGCGACCGGGGATACGGCATCCCGCCGCTGGGAACCGAGGCCACGCTCGCACGGTTCACGGCGCAGGATACGCGTCGCTGGCTCGAGGCGGCCCGCCTGGCGGCGCGGCCCGCCGTCATCGCGGTGGGCGACGCGGAGGAGTCTCGCCTCGCCGATACGCTCGCGACGGTGATGAGCGGCCTGCCCGCGGCGTCAGCCCGGGTACGGCTGGCGGCTTCACCGATGCAGTTGAGTCCGGAGCACCGCATCCGGGAGCGGGACCGGGCCCAGACCGCGATCGCCATGATCTTTCCCGGCCCCGCCCGCCGGGATGCCTCGCGCCACGCCGCCGATGTCTGGGCGGCGATCGCCAGCGGCCTCGGCGGCCGCCTGTTCGAGGCGCTCCGGGACCGGAAGTCCCTTGCGTACACGGTGCTCCTCACGAGCTGGCAGCGCTCGCGTGCCGGTGCCATGGGGACCTACATCGCCACCTCGCCCGGGCGGGAGGAAGAAGCCCGCGCCGCCATGCTGGCCGAGCTCGGACGGTTCCGTCACGAGCCGGTGGGCGCTGATGAACTGAACCGCGCCATTCGCTATCTCGACGGCCAGGCACAGGTCCAGCGCCAGAGCACGTCGGCCATGGCTGCCGAAATGCTCGACGCCTGGCTGGTCGGCGACGGGCTGGAGGAACTGGACGATCCGGGCGCGCGCTTCCGCTCCGTCACCGCTGAAGCGGTGCGTGCCGTGGCCCAGACGACGCTCGCGAGCGGAGTGCGGGCGGAAGGGGTGGTGCGGGGGAAGTGAGAGGCGGGAAGACGGACAGGTTGAGGTGTACGATGACAGACGAGACGAAGGACTGGAAGTCCATGACGCCGGAGGAGTGGCGGTCGCGGCTTACGCCGGAACAGTATCGCATCGCGCGGGAGGAAGGCACCGAGCGCGCCTTCACCGGTGCCTACTGGGACAATCACGCCGAGGGCATGTACCGCTGTGCCTGCTGCGGGCAGCCGCTCTTCGCATCGGACGCCAAGTTCGATTCCGGGACCGGCTGGCCCAGCTTCTCGGCGCCGGCCGACCGGGCGGCGGTCGAGACCAGGCGGGACCATCGCCTGATGATGGAACGCACGGAAGTCCATTGCAGCCAGTGCGCCGCGCATCTCGGGCACGTCTTTCCCGATGGCCCCGGCCCGGAGGGGCTTCGCTACTGCGTCAATTCGGCGTCGCTCCAGTTCGATGAAAGGAAGCAAGGCTGACGCTGGAGCGCGCCCGCGCACTGGTCCTGGCGCACGGCTGGAACGCGACGGCCTATCAGATCGTCAATCCGGGCATCCGCCACTGGTTCAGCGAGGCGGATGATGCCGTGGTGGGCTATGTCGAATGGGCCGGCGTTCGTGTGGTTGCCGGTGCGCCGGTCTCGGCCCTTGAGCGGCTTCCGGACGTCATCGGCGAATTCGAGCACGCCAGCCGCGGGAACGGATTCGCGGTCTGCTATTTCGGGGCGGAATCGCGCCTCGAGTCGGCCCTGCGCGGATCACCCCGCCATTCAATGGCGCTGCTTGGCGCACAACCAGCCTGGCATCCCGCCGGCTGGCAGGCCCTCTGTGAGCGGAACGCCGGCATCCGGGCCCAGCTCAACCGCGCGCGCAACAAGGGGGTCGTGGTCACGGAGTGGTCGGCAGCGATGGCGGAAGGCCACCCGGCCCTGCGGCGTTGCCTCGACGAATGGCTTTCCACGCGCGGCCTTCCACCGCTGCATTTCCTGGTCGAGCCGGAAACGCTGGGGCGACTGGCGGGGCGGCGCCTGTTCGTGGCGGAGCGGGGCGGCCACGTGATCGCGTTCCTGGTGGCCTCACCGGTTCCGGCGCGCCAGGGGTGGCTGGTGGAGCAGTTCGTGCGCAGCCACGCGGCGGTGAACGGCACCACCGACCTCATGGTGGACGCCGCCATGCGTGCCTTCGCGCACGGCGGGGCGGAATTCGTGACGCTCGGCCTCGCCCCACTGTCGGCCCATGGTCCCGATGTACGCTTGCCCGGTGAGCCGCTCTGGCTGCGGTTCGTGCTGGGGTGGGTGCGGCTCCACGGCCGGCGGTTCTACAACTTCGCCGGTCTCGATCAGTTCAAGGCGCGGCTCCGTCCGGAACGATGGGACCCGGTGTACGCCATTGCCGGCGCCCCGCGCTTCTCGCCCCGGATGCTGTATGCGATTGCCGGGGCGTTCAGTGGTGGTTCGCCGGTGCTGCTGGTGGCCCGCGGGATCGGCCGGGCCGTGGCGTGGGAGCTTACGGGGAAACCGTGGCGCCGAGGCGGCGCGTGATCACGTCGAAGCCGCGCTCGACCGCCGCGGCGGTCTGACTGGCCACGTTCACCAGGCAGCGCCCGTCGTCCGGCCAGGTGTGCAGCACGATGTGGCCGTCGGCACAGAGCAGCGCGGCGGTCCAGCAGCCGGGCCCGGCGCGGACGGCCGGCGGTGCGAGGGGCGTGGCGCCCATGGCGCCTGCCGCAGCCACCAGCAGGGCACCCAGCGCATCCGCGTCTCCCAGGCGTGTGGGCGGGAGCGCCTCGAGTTCGGTGAAGTGCTGGGCCCAGGTCATGGGCGCCGTCCCGTCTTGAGGAAGCGTTCCGGGAGCAGGTATCGTTGAGGTGAGTGAACGCATGCCAGACGAGGCTGCCGTTGGCGCAAGCTAGTCCGCAGGCTGAGGGGGAGCAAGAGCGGCGCCTGACGGTGGCGGACGTGCTGAGCGTGCTCCGCCTGCCCATGGCCCTGGCGTTCGTGCTGATTGCGAGCGGCACGGTGCGACTCGTCATCCTGGCGGCGGCGGCGGCCAGCGACCTCCTCGACGGCCCGATCGCCCGGCGGTTCGGCGCGTCCCGCTTCGGCGCCTTCATCGACCCGCTGGCGGACAAGCTCTTCATGGCCTGCGCCTTCGGGGTGGTGGCGGTCTCGGGCCGGCTGGAGCCGTTCGAGATCGCGGGGGTGCTGCTGCGGGACATCGTCGCGGCCATCGCGTTCGTGACGACCATGATCGGCCGCCGTCCGTCGTCCATTCCCGCGCGGCCGGGCGGGAAGGCGGTCACGGTGGCGCAGGTACTGACCCTGGTCGCCTTCCTGCTCGATTCGAAATACCTGCGGCCGATGGCATGGGCCACCGCCGCCGTGGCGCTCTACGCCATCTGGGACTACCAGCGCGCGGCGCCGCGGGAGCGCCAGCGCCTCGACCGATGATCCTTGCACACCGGATGACCAATGAACCTGATCCGTGACGCCGTCCTCGATTGGGAGGGCGATCTCCGTTTTCGCGGCAGCGCGCCCGGCAAGCCCGCCATCCTGATGGACGGCAATGCCGTCGCGGGGCCGAGCCCGGTCGTGACCCTGCTGCTGGCCGGCGCGTCCTGCGCGGCGAGCGACGTGGTCCTCATTCTCGAGAAGATGCGCACGCCGCTCGAATCCCTGCGCGTGCTCGCCCACGGGGTCCGGCGCGAGAAGGAGCCGCGCCGGTTCGAGAAGATCCACTATGTCTTCGAGATGAAGGGCGCCGGCGTGGATCGCACGAAGGCCGAGCGCGCCGTCAGCCTGTCGGTGGAGAAATACTGTTCGGTGCTGGCGTCACTGGCGCCGGACATCGTCGTGACGCATGAGATCCGGATTCTGTAGACACGAAAACACGAAAGGCACGAAAGCACGAAAGGCGTTTCTTTCGTGGGTTTCGTGTCTTCGTGCTTTCGTGGTTCTCATTTACATGCTGCTCCCGGGCTGGCCTGGGCCCCTCGCAGCGCAGGCGCCCCGTGAACTGGGGATCGGGGCACTCACTCTGATCCGGGACTCCTCGCTGGTGGGTGGCGCCGTGTATGGCGCGCTCCGGATCTCGCCGCGCACCCGCCTCGCCCTTGCCGGGGGCCTGGGAGGCGGTCCGGGCGGGCTCGGGGGGCGGGCAGAGCTGGCGGGACACTTCCTCCTGAATCCGCTGGACCGGCAAGGCTGGGGCATCTACGGCGGCGGCGGCCTGGCGGTGGAGCAGCGCGGCAACACGCGGGGGTTCGTCGAACTGCTGCTGGGGGCGGAGTCTCGTCCCGGCTCCAGCCACGGCTGGGTGATCGAGGCGGGGCTCGGTGGCGGAGTGCGGCTCGCCCTCGGGTGGCGCACCCGGTGGTTCCCGCACCGGGCGCGGCCCGGATCCTGAAAATCAAAGAGCCCACGGCGATGGCCGTGGGCTCGGGGCGCCGCTACCTGTGCGACGGGCGACGCGCGTTGCGACAGTTCAGGCAGACCCGACGGGCTCGGCCCGCCGTACCGGCTGGCAGTACCGCTCGCCCAGGAGCCGAAGCTGGCCCAGCTCCTCGTCCGTCAGCTCGGTGTACCGATCGGTGAGATACCCCATGGTATCGTCGAACCAGTCCTTCTGGTGCTCCGGCAGCGCCTCGATGACGCCGCAGCGAAGAATGTGACTGAACAGCTCATCCCGCGCCTGCTCGAAGACCGAGGGGGACGCCGACGGCATCGCACGCCGGTTCTTCTTCTTGCTCATGCACCTTCCTTTCGGGGGTTCCGGGAGTCGTGGCGCGCAATATAGCGGGGTTGCACCTTTTGGTGCAATCAGCCATTGCGCGGCGGCGCCGGGCTGCTTCCGTTAGATTGTGGCCGCACCACGGGCGGACTGATGACCGAACACGACGAGATCTACGGCAAGGACCGGGCCGAGCGGCTGGAAGAGCTGCTCCGGGAGCTGGCGGCGCGGATCGCCGAGCTGGACCGGTCAGGGCAGCTCCTGGCCGGCGTGCCCGAGCTGCTGCGCCGCCTCGGCGAGGTCCGCAGCGAGTTGTTTCATTATGAAGTGCGGCAGACATACGAAACCCCCGAGTCGGCGGAGAGCCGCCGCATCGTGGATGAAGCATCGCATGAACCCGACTTCCTGACCGACGACCCGGAGAACGACGAACCATGGCGGCAGCGCCCGACCGAATGAAGGGCTTCTACACGGTGCTTGTGGTGGTGGGGGTGGCGGGGCTGGCCTTTCTCGGCTGGAAGACGCTCGGGCGCACCCCGACGAGCATCCCGGCCAACGTCACCGTGCTCCCCGCCGACACCGCCGGGTTCCGGGGATACCTGATGGGCTCCGATTCGGCGCCGGTCGAGATCTCGGAATATGCCGATTACCAGTGTCCCTGGTGCGCCAACTTCGACATCGTGACCTTTCCCGACGTGAAGACCCGGCTGATCCAGACCGGCAAGGTCCGCTGGCGGTACCGGGACTTCCCGCTCGAGCAGCACCAGTTTTCGCGGCTCTCCGCGCACGCCGCCGCCTGTGCCAACGACCAGGGCAAGTTCTGGCCGATGCACACGCTGCTGTACGAGGGCCAGACCGACTGGGAGGGTGGTGGGGCCGCCGGCCGGTTCCGGAAATACGCGGAAGCGGCGGGCCTCGACCTCGGGAAGTACGATGAGTGCATGAAGTCGGCGAAGTATGCCGGGCGCATCCAGGCGAGCTACCAGGAAGGGGTGGCGCTGGGTGTCAACTCGACACCGACGTTCTTCATCAACGGGCGCCTCTATCCCAATCTTTCGTTCGATCAGATGCAGCACGTGGTGGACTCGCTGATCGCGGCCAAGACGCCCGGATGAGACACCGCATGGCTGCGGCCGTGCTGGCGCTGGCCGGCGTGTTCCTGGCCACCTATCTGTATCTCTACAAGCTGGGCCGCATCGGCACCCTGGCCTGCGGCACCGGCAGCTGCGAAGCGGTCCAGCTCTCGCGCTGGAGCCGGTTCCTCGGCGTGGAAGTCTCGCTGATCGGGCTCATCGGGTACGTCCTGCTGCTGGTCCTGGCGCTCGTGGCCACACGCCCCGCACTCGAACAGGCGCGCTGGCCCGCTCGCTGGCTCGCGACCGTGTCCGGGCTCGGCGTGCTCTTCTCCGCCTACCTCACCGCCATCGAACTCTTCGTCCTCCACGCCATCTGCCGCTGGTGCGTGGGTTCCGCGGCGATCATCACGCTCATCTTCATCGCCTCGCTGCTGGACCTCCGGCGCGTGGAGCGCGCCCGGCCGTGACCGAGCCCGCGGGCCACGGGCGCGCGAACGATCACCCGAGCGGCAAGGCGCTGGCGGCCCTGTCGCTCGGTGCGCTCGGCATCGTCTACGGCGACATCGGCACGAGCCCGCTCTACGCCCTGCAGGAGGCCTTCACCGGGACCCACAGCCTGCCCCCCACGCCCGACAACATCCTGGGCGTGCTCTCGCTGGTGTTCTGGGCGCTGGCGTTCGTCATTTCGTTCAAGTACATCGGCTTCGTCATGCGCGCCGACAATCGGGGCGAAGGCGGGATCCTCGCCTTGCTGGCCCTGGTGCGCCCGCGGGGCGGGCGGGCCAGGGGCCACTGGCTGCTGGTGGGCATCGGGCTGTTCGGGGCCGCACTGCTCTACGGCGACGGCGTCATCACGCCGGCCATCACCGTGCTCGGTGCGGTCGAGGGCCTCAAGGTTGCCACGCCCGCATTCCAGCATGTCATCGTGCCGATCGCCGTCGTCATCCTGACCGCGCTGTTCTGGTTCCAGCGCCACGGCACCAGCGCGATTGGGCGGATCTTCGGCCCGGTGATGCTGATCTGGTTCATCTGCATCGGCGCCATCGGCCTGCATGGCGTCATGAGCCACCCCGACGTGATCCGTGCCGTCAACCCGTGGTACGGGATCGACCTCTTTCTGCGCGACAAGCTGGCCGGCTTCCTGATCCTCGGCGCCGTGGTCCTGGTCGTCACCGGCGGGGAGGCCCTCTACGCCGACATGGGGCACTTCGGCAAGCGCCCGATCCGGGTGGCCTGGTTCTGCGTGGCACTGCCGGCGCTCCTGCTGAACTATTTCGGGCAGGCGTCACTGCTTCTTGATAACCCGGCGGCGGCGGTCAACCCCTTCTTCGAGCTGGTGCCGGACTGGTTCCAGTATCCGATGGTGGTGATCGCGACCCTCGCCGCGATCGTCGCCTCCCAGGCGCTGATCTCGGGCGCCTACTCGCTCACCCGGCAGGCAGTGCAGCTGGGGTACAGCCCGCGCATGACGATCGTGCACACGTCGCGCAGCGAAATGGGGCAGATCTACATCCCGGAGGTGAACGCCGCCCTCGGGGTCGCCTGCGTGCTGCTGGTGATCGGGTTCCGGAGCGCCTCGAACCTGGCGGCGGCCTACGGCATTGCCGTGACCGGCACGATGATCATCACCACGCTGCTCTTCTATCGCGTGGCGCGGGACCGCTGGCACTGGAGCCGGCTCAACGCCGGTCTGCTGACGGGACTCTTCCTGGTGGTGGATACCGCGTTCTTCGCGGCCAACATGGTGAAGATCGAGGAAGGGGGATGGTTCCCGCTGGCGGTCGCGGCGCTGGTGTACATCCTGATGACCACCTGGAAGCGCGGCCGCGAGAAGCTGGCGGACATCGTCGAGCAGAACAGTCTTCCGCTCTCGCTCTTCCTGCAGGACATCGAGCGGCGCAAGCCGGTGCGGGTACCCGGCATCGCCGTGTTCATGACCGGCGCCACCGGGGTGGCCCCGCCGGTCCTGCTGCACCACCTCAAGCACAACAAGGTGCTGCACGAGCGGGTGATCCTGATGTCGGTGATCACCGAGGAGGTGCCGACGGTCTACGACGCCGAGCGCATCGAGAGCCGCGAGCTCGGCGCCGGGTTCTACCAGGTGATCGTGCGCACCGGCTTCATGGAGTCACCCGACGTGCCGGCGGTGCTCCGGCGCCTGGATGACGGGGACATCAAGGGCTCGCCCGGCCTGGTGAGCATCATGCAGACGTCGTTCTTCCTGGGGCGGGAGACGCTGATCGCGACGCGCTGGAAGCGGGGCGCCTCGGGGCCGGCCGGCGAGCACTGGATGAGCTACTGGCGGAAGCGGCTCTTCGTGGTGATGACCCGCAACGCCCGCTCCGCGACGGCCTTCTTCGGCCTGCCGCCGAATCGCGTCGTGGAGCTGGGGGCGCAGATCCAGATCTAGCAGGGGCGGGCTGCAGCCCGCCCCTACTCCTCGTACTGCTCCTTCAGCCTCGCCACCACCGCCGGATCCGCCAGCGTCGTCGTGTCCCCCAGGGCCCGGCCTTCCGCGATGTCCTTGAGCAGCCGCCGCATGATCTTCCCGCTCCGGGTCTTGGGGAGATCGGCGGTGAAGAAGATGTCGTCCGGCTTGGCAATGGCGCCGATCTTCACGGCGACATGCTCGCGCAGGTCGTCCTTGAGCGCGGGGCTGGCCTGCCCCCCCTCCTTGAGCGTCACGAAGGCACAAAGCGCCTGGCCCTTGAGCTCATGGGCGCGTCCCACCACCGCCGCTTCGGCCACCGCCTTGTGGTCCACCAGCGCGCTTTCCACCTCCATGGTGCCGATCCGGTGGCCCGCGACATTCAGCACGTCGTCCACGCGACCGAGCACCCACCAGTAGCCGTCGTCATCGAGCTTGGCGCCGTCGCCGGCGAAGTAGCGGCCGGGGAAGCGGCTCCAGTAGGTCTGGCGGTAACGTTCGTCGTCACCGTAGATGGTGCGCAGCATGCCGGGCCATGGGGCGGCCAGGGTGAGGAACCCGCCGCCCTGTTTCAGCACTTTGCCGGCGGTATCCACGAGCTCCGCCCTGATCCCGGGAAACGGCACGGTGGCGGAGCCGGGCTTGGTGGTGGTGACGCCGGGAAGCGGCGTGATCATGATCCCGCCCGTCTCCGTCTGCCACCAGGTGTCCACGATCGGGCAGCGGCCGCCGCCGATGTGCTCGCGGTACCACATCCACGCCTCGGGATTGATCGGCTCGCCGACCGAGCCCAGCAGGCGGAGCGAGGAGAGGTCGTGTTTCGCCGGGTGCTCGGTGCCCCACTTCATGAAGGCGCGGATCGCGGTCGGTGCGGTGTACAGCACGGTCACGCCGTAGCGCGCCACCAGGGCCCAGAAGCGGTCGCGGCCCGGCCAGTCGGGCGCGCCCTCGTAGAGCAGCACCGTCGCGCCGGTCGCGAGCGGACCGTACACGACGTACGAATGTCCCGTGACCCAGCCGATGTCCGCCGTGCACCAGAAGACATCCTCGTCCTTCAGGTCGAACACGTACCGGGTCGTCGCCGCCACCTGGGTCAGGTAGCCGCCGGTGGTGTGGACGATGCCCTTCGGCTTTCCCGTGGTGCCTGAGGTATAGAGGATGAACAGCAGGTCCTCGGCGTCCATCATTTCGGGCTCGGCCTCGGCATCCTGGGTCTCCACCAGCCGGTGCCACCAGTGATCCCGTCCCTCGGTCATGCTGGCCCAGGCTTCGTCGCCCTCGCCGCCGGCGCGGCGGCGGACCACCAGCACATGCCGGATGCTCGGACAGCCCGCCAGGGCTTCATCGGCGAAACGCTTGAG
>DASTBA010000040.1:0-5843 GCA_035712285.1 Gemmatimonadales bacterium
CTCATCATCGCGTTCGCGGTGCTGGCGGCCTACACCTACAGCTCGGGGCTCCGGGCGCCGGCCCTCATCGCCCTGGTCAAGGACGTGCTGATCTACGTGACGGTGGGCGCCGCGATCATCGTCATTCCCGCGAAACTGGGCGGTTTCGGCGCCATTTTCGACGCGGTGCCGAAGGAAAAGCTCCTGCTCACCCTCCCCTCGGCGTCGGGACCCGGCAACGCCAGCGCCTTTGCCACGCTGGCGCTGGGCTCCGCCCTGGCGCTGTTCCTCTATCCGCATGCGGTGACCGGACTCCTGAGCGCCCGGAGCCGGGACGTGGTGAAGCGCAACATGGCGCTGCTGCCGGTCTACTCCGTCGTGCTGGCGCTCATCGCCCTGCTGGGGTACATGGCGCTCGCCGCGCATGTGCAGCAGAACCCCGCGCACGCGGCGCTGTTCCAGCGCTACGGATCCAACTTTGCCGTGCCCGCCCTCTTCCTCGACCAGTTCCCCGGCTGGTTCGTGGGCGTGGCCTTCGCCGCCATCGCCATCGGCGCCCTGGTACCCGCGGCGATCATGTCCATCGCCGCCGCCAATCTCTTCACCCGCAACATCTGGCGCGGCCTGTTCCACCGCTCGCTCAGCGGCCCCGCCGAGGCGCGGACCGCCAAGCTCGTGTCGCTGGTGATCAAGATCGGTGCGCTGGCATTCATCATCCTGCTCCCCACCGAATACGCCATCCAGCTGCAGCTGCTGGGCGGGATCTGGATCATCCAGACGCTGCCTGCCATCGTTCTCGGCCTCTTCACCCGCTGGTTCCATGGCCGGGCGCTGGTGGCGGGATGGCTCACGGGAACGGCGGCCGGCACCGCCATGGCGGCGGCGCAGCATTTCCAGAGTTCCGTCTATGCCCTGCATCTCGGCCGTCTGGTCATTCCGGGGTATGCGGCGCTCTATTCGCTGATCGTCAATCTCGCGGTCGCGGCCGCGGTCTCCATGGCCATGGACCTGGCGGGCGCCGCACGCGGCGCCGATGCCACCCGTCCGGCCGATTATCTCCTGGAACGTGAGGGACAGGTGCCTGCATGAGCCGGGAGATCCCCAGGGAAAGCTTCGACCGATCCATCGTGGATGGCCCGCTCGGCGCCGCGGTCTGGCGGCTCGCCTGGCCCACGATGCTGGTGAACATCATCGGCGGGCTGCAGAGTCTCATTGACCAGGTGATGGTGGGCCACATCGTGGGCTACACCGGCAATGCCGCCATCGGCGTGTCGTCCCAGATCTTCATCGCGGTCATCATCTTCCTGACCTCGCTCTTCAGCGGGATGAGCGTGCTGGTCTCCCGCTTTGCCGGCGCCGGCGAGGCCGACAAGGTCAACCGTACCGTCTATCAGGCGTTCATCACGGCGGTGGGCATCGCCGTGCTGATCATGGCGCCGCTGGGCTACTTCCTGGCCCCTGCCTTCCTCGATTTCGTCAATGCGGCGCCCGCGGTGCAGGCGGAGGCCCTGCCCTATCTCCGCATCATGTTCGTGTTCAGCAGCGGGATGCTGGTCTTCTTCATGCTGGGCGGCGCGCTCCGCTCCGCCGGTGATGCCCGCACCCCGATGGTGCTCGGCATCGTGATGACGCTGCTCAACATCGTCTTCAACGTGATCCTGATCCGCGGACTGGGGCCGATCCCGGCGTTCCGCACCGCGGGCGCGGCGATGGGTACCGTGGCCGCGTCGGGACTGGTGGCGATCTATTCGGTGTACAAGCTCTGGCGCGGCGGCTGGGTGGTGCGCTTCCCGCGCGGCCGGGGATACGGCCCCGACTGGGGAATCATCCGGGCGCTCTTCCGCTTCGGACTGCCCACCGGATTCCAGGGCATCGCGATGAACATCGGCGGAGTGTTCCTGCTCTCGTTCATCGGCTCGCTGGCGCAGAGCGCGGCGGCGCAGGCGGCCTACTCCGTGACCTACACCCAGCTCTTCTCCTTCGTCACCTGGACCTCGGTGGGGCTCATGGGCGCCGCCGCCGCGGTGGCAGGCCAGAACCTCGGCGCGGGGCGCCCGGAGCGCACCATCGCGGCGGTGCACGTGGCCGCGCGCATCGGCGTGATCGGCGCCGCCTGCCTGGGCGTACTTTATCTCCTCATCCCGCGCCAGCTGCTCGCCATCTTCGGCATGCACGAGCCCGAGGTGGTGGCGATCGGGAGCGAGCTGCTCCGGGTGCTGAGCGTGTCCGGCCTCTTCATCGCCGCGGCGCTCACCTACACCGGCGGGCTCCAGGGCACCGGGGATACCAGGAGTCCGCTCTATATCTCGATCGTGTCGCAGGTCGTGATCCCCCTGGGCATCTGCTACGCGATCCGGGAGACCGGCACCCTCCGGCCGATCCACATCTGGCTCGCCATCCTCGCGGGACATACCACCCGCTTCCTGCTGAGCTGGCTCCGCTTCCGGCAGGGCCAGTGGCGCCACATCGCCGTGGACATCGGCGCATCGGCATGAAACGTCGCGTCGCCGCCGCTGGACGAATCGCCGAATCGGCGGCAAGATCATGGCAGCTTCACCACAACCCCCACACGGAGTAGCACCATGCGAATGCCGCTTTGCACCGTGACCCTGCTGCTGGGCGCCCTGGCCGCCGCACCGCTGGCGGCCCAGACCGCGAGCCCCGTGGCCGATGCGTTCCGGATGAACGCCAGCCGCACCGGCAAGAACCTCATGGCCGCGCTCGATGAGGTGCCGGCCGGGAAGTTCGGCTACAAGCCGACGGAGGCGCAGATGACGGTGGGCCAGATTGCCAACCACCTGGCGGAAGGGAACGACTATCTCTGCGGGACCATCGGCGGGATGCAGGCGCCCAAGCGCGCCGCCGTGCCGGATACCGCCAGCAAGGCGGCGCTCATGGCGCTGGTGACGGAGACGTTCGCCTTCTGCGACCAGGCCCTCGCCAAGCTGGACGACAGCAAGCTCGGCGAGGAGCTGCCCTTCTTCGGCGGCCACAAGTGGACGCGGGCGGCCATCATGACGCTCACCACCGCCGACTGGGCCGATCACTACAGCCAGATGGCCAACTACCTCCGGCTCAACGGGCTCCTGCCGCCTACCGCAAAGCAGAAGGACAACGAGTGAACCATCCCCCAGGGCACTTCATGTACTTCGCGTGATGCTTGTCGCCCTGGGCCGCAGAGCGGCGAAGGGACCAGGCCCCGGCTTTCGGCCCCTTCGCTTCGCTCAGGGTGACCGCGAGAGCTACGGCTTTCCACCTGCGACCGGTGTCGCGACGAACATCAGCGTCTCCCCCGTGACATGATCCCGGAGCCGGCCGGTGATCACGCCGGCGTCGTTGATGTCCTGCGCCGACTGCAGGACGTCGTCGCTCGTGACCAGGTCGTTCAGGTTGTAGAGGGTGTCGTCCTGGAAGAGGAACGCGCGGGAACCGGATGACCCGCCGAACGAGACGCCGACCACCTGGCCCCGGTTGTTGATCGCGAACGCCTCGCTGAGCGCGTCGTCGCCGAGCGTCTTGAGATCGAGCGCGGTGGGCCCGCCGGTCCACAGGAAGGCGTGGGCGATGAAGTCGCCCGCCGGGTCACCGGGACCCGGCGGGTTCGAGAAGCCCACGACGTCGCCATGATCGTTGATGTCCATCGGGGTGTGCCAGACCGTGCCGCCAAGATCCGGAATCGCCGTGACGACGCCATGGTCCCAGAGTACCGCGTGCATGGCGCTGAACCGGCCCACCGCAATGTCGCACTTGCCCGAAATACCGACCGCCTGCCCGCGCTGGTTGATCGCCGTCGCGGCCGAGGTCGAGTCGCCCGGATAGGGCGGAAGTTCCTGCATGGTGCCGCGCCGCGGCTCCCAGATGGCCGCGCGGAACTGCAATACCTGCTGTCCGGTGCAGGTCGGATCGTGGACGCCGTTCTCCGACCAGCCGACGACCTGCCCCCGGTTGTTCACCGCCGTCGCGAAGCTGTGGGTGCCGCCGCTGAACACCGGCAGCGTGTTCATCACGTCATGGTCCCACACGAAGGCTCGGCAGACCAGGTTGGTGCCGGTATTGGGAACGAAGCCCCCCTCCTCGCAGCTCCAGCTTTCGTCGAGTGGGTCCACGGCGCTGGTCTGGGAGATGCCCACCACCATGCCGCTGTCGCTGATGCCGGGCCAGGGAACGGTGCTGCTGGGACCGCCGAGCGTGCCGAGATCGGTGAGCACCCCATCGCGCCAGAGTACGGCGTGACGGGTACCGTTGCCGGCGAGGTTGGACCAGCCGGCGACCCAGTCCGTGCCGTTGATGGCGGTGCCCCGGCTCTGGGTGCCACCCAGTGATGCGGCGAACTTCGTCACCTCGTAGCGCGGTGCCGGCGCCCGCGCGCTGGCATCCAGCGGGCGGGTGGTGTCGGTGCCGCCGCCACATCCGAAGACGGTGGCGATCAGGAGTGCTGTGCCAACGGTGCGCATGGTGTCCTCCGGTGTGAATGGCCGAGCGCGCGGATCGCCACGCGTACGCTCCGCCGCATCCACACCGTACCGGCCTGTCCCCGATGCTGCACGCCGGTTGCGGACGCCGAATTGCGCCCTGAATTGCAGGTCCGGATCCGGCGAGCGCCCGCATCGGCGCATTCGATACCTTGAGGATTCGGTGAAAGGGAGAACCTTGTGACACGTCTTGTGCTGCTTGCGGCGGTCGCGATCGGTGCCCTGCCCCTTGCCGGGCCGGGGACAGCGGAGAAGGGGTGCTCGGCGCCGAGCCACCATCAGTTCGATTTCTGGATCGGGGACTGGGACGCCTACGACATGGCGGCGCCCGATTCCATCGTGGCACGGAATCACGTCACGCCGATGCTGGACAGCTGCGCCCTGCGCGAGGTCTACGAGCAGAACGACGGATTGCGGGGCGAGAGCTTCAGCGCCTGGGACGAGAGCCGGGGGTTGTGGCACCAGAGCTGGGTCACGAACGGCGGAACGGTGCTCCTGCTGGATGGCGGAATGCGCGGGGACAGCATGGTGCTGACCGCCACCGAACATCATCCGGATGGCACCACGTCGCTGCTTCGCGGCACCTGGTGGCCGGAGGGCAGTGCCGTGCGCGAGAAGGCGGACCGTTCACGAGACGGCGGTGCGACGTGGACGCCGGTCTTCGACATCGTGTTCCGGCCGCACCGGCCGGCGCCGCACTGACAGGCCGTCAACCGGGCCGGCCGCCGCCAGCTGGAGGTGCACCGCGCCGTACGCACGCCAGGGACGCCAGCGTTCCGCTCGCGCCAGGAGTTCCGGGTTGATCGAGGGAAAGGCGTCGGGCCAGCTCATGGTCCGGTGCACCATCGCCGCGGCCAGCTGGTCGCTCACTCCCTCGGCGCCGAGTGCCGCGCGGGCCGCCTCCGGATCATCGCCTGGTGCCAGCCGCAGGATCCCGTCCGCCATCCGCTGCGCAATCCGCACCAGGCACCCGGCCTCGCGCCGGTGCATGCCGATTCCGCTGAGCCGATCGGCGCCGAGTTCTGCGATGGCCGCGGGTGACGGCGCCGCCCAGCCGAGCCCCGGCAATCCCGTTTCCACCGCGGCGCCCGCGATTGCGATCACCCGGCCCGCCACATCCCGCATCATCATCGTATCCGACGTGCCTTCGCGGATCAGCATGGCGAGGACGGCGTCGAACGGGTCGAGGACGCCCGGCAGCCGCGCACCTGGCCGCCGCTGTACCAGTGGTGCGAGGTCGGTGTGCTCGAGCTGGGTGTCAATGACCAGCGGCTCCGCATCCAGGTCGAAGAGCCGGCGGAGCCGGGGCAGCAGCGGCATCAGTACCGGCACGAGGGATGCCGAGATATCTACCGCGAGATGCCCGTTGGCATCGGCGGCCGTGATCAGGCC
>DASTBA010000041.1:0-2451 GCA_035712285.1 Gemmatimonadales bacterium
GACTCATCCGTCCGATGAAGACCCCCAGCACCAGCACCGCCGCGATCGGGAGGGCGACACGCACCACCCGCCGGAACACCAGCACCCGCCCGCCCCGTCCGCCTTGCCGGTCCTGTCCGCTCCGCCCGCCCTGACTCCCCCGCCACATCGCCTCCACCGGTGCCGGGCCCGGCTCGTGGTACTCGCGGGCGAGGCCGAGGAGGGTCTCGTCGAGGGGCTCGTCCGTGGGGGCGCACGGCCGTTCGCCCATACGCTCGTCCAGTTCGTCGTCGGTCATGGTTCCATCACTCCGGTGCAAAGGCCGCGAGCGTCTGTCTCAGCCGGGCGCGGGCCCGGAACAGCTGCGCTTTGGACGTTCCCGAACTGATCGAGAGCGTCGCGCCGATCTCCTCGTGCGTGTAGCCCTCGATGTCGTGCATCACGAACACGGTGCGGTATCCGTCGGGCAGGGCGTCGATCGCCCGGTGAAGGCCCGACCGGAGATCGGGGTCCGCCGTCCTGCCGCTTCCGGCGTGGCTCTCGGCCGCCTCGAGCGGCAGCTGGCGGCTGGCCTGGCGCTTCCGCACCCGGAGGGCGTTGAGGGCCACCGAGACCGCGATGGCGCCGATCCAGGAACCCAGGGCCGATTCCCGCCGGAACTCGCCCAGGCGGCTGAAGGCCCGGATGAAGGTGTCCTGGACGCAGTCCGCTGCCGCATCTGCTTCTCCCACCAGTCGATAGACCAGCCGATAGACGCGGTTCACATGCGCGTCATAGAGGGCGCGCTCCGCGGCCGGGTCGCCGGCCTGCACTCGGGCGATCAGTTCGGCTTCGTCCACCAGGCTCCCGTGGGTCAGGGGTCAGCTGGAAACCATACCGCCGCCCTCGGTCCTAGGACACTGCGGGGAGGGAAAGGGTTTCGTCGAGGCGGACGAGGCGGACGAGGCGGGCAGGATGTGTGTAGCCCGTCATTCCGGCGAAAGCCGGAATCCAGGTTGACCATCCCTCCCATCACTGGACCCCGGCTTGCGCCGGGGTGACAGCCCTCGCTTCGTCGCGGTCCGTCCTGTCCGTCCCGACACAACGCAACCATTCCCCCATTCGTATCATCTACACATGCAAGGACCGAGACACAGGATGCCGTGCACCATGACCCCCAGAATGATTGAAATCGAGCCCGGGCATTTCGTGATCCTGGATCACGGGCGGCCGATCGGCGAAGTGCCGCTGCCCAAGCGCCCGCCCGAAGTGGGCGTCGGCGAGAAGACTGTCCTGCTGGTGATCCCCCGGGACACCCCGCGCGACGCTGCCTGAAGTCCGTGCATCCCCTTCCAGACCCGAGCCGGAGCTGGAAGTGATGCGCGTGCCGAGCCTCTCTCTCGTCCTCCCCGTCATCATGGCCGGTCTCTGCCTGCCTGCTCCTGCCGCCAGCCAGCAGGTGCCGGTGGTGCAGCTGGGCAAGCCCGCCGCCGAATTCACCGAACCATTCGACCAAGTGACCGCCGTCCGGGAACTTTCGGATGGGCGGGTGGTCGTGGCCGACCTCTTCGCCCGCAGCGTCTCGCTGGTGGATTTCCGCACCGGCCAGGCCGCCGCCATCGGACGCGAGGGGCAGGGCCCGAAGGAGTTCGCCTATCCGGCCGGGCTGGTGCCGCTGCCGGGGGACACGACCTGGATAACCGATCTCGCCCAGCGCCGCTTCCTTCAGGTAGCGCCGGACGGAACGCCGCTCGGCACGATTCCCTTTCCCGACGAGATCGCCGGGATGGGGCGGGTGAAGGGCGCCGATGCCATGGGCAGGATCTACGTGCAGGGTTCGCCGTTCGGCGGCGACGGGCCGCCGCGCGACCCGTCCGAGTTGCCCGATTCCGCCCCCGTGCTCCGCTGGGATCGCACCCGGAAATCGGTGACGCCGGTGGGCAAGGTGAAGCTGGCCACCAGCGCGATGAGCAGCTCCGGTTCGGCGGGCGCGCGCAACGTGATGATACGGCAGCAGCCCTTCTCCGCGGCCGACGACTGGGCGGTGACGTCGGCCGGCCGGGTCGGGTTCGTGCGGGTGGGCAGCTACCATATGGATTGGAGCGCGCCGGCGCCCCGGGCCGGGGCGGCGGTGGCCTTCACCCCGGTACCGGTCACCGCTGCCGACAAGAAGGAGCTGGCGGACCGCCAGAAGGACCAGCGCGGGGCACTCATGATCGCGAGGGGCGGGCCGCCGAGGTCGGGAGCCGCCTCGCCGCCGCCCCCGGCGCCGCCGCCGCTGGACTGGCCCGCCGCCAAGCCGCCGTTCGTCGCCGGGAGCGCCATCGCATCGCCCGAGGGGGAGGTCTGGGTGGAGCGGTCCCAGCCCGCGGGGGCGCCGGAACTGATTGATGTCTTTGACCCTGCGGGCAAGCTGGTGCGGCAGGTGCGGATGCCGCCCGCCACCCGGCTGGTGGCGGTGGGGGTGAAGGGGATCTACGCCGCCCGAACCGA
>DASTBA010000042.1:0-24093 GCA_035712285.1 Gemmatimonadales bacterium
GCCGCCACGAGTCCGGCCGCGGCGACAGCAATCGCCAGCCATGTGAGGCGCCTGCGCGCCGGCCTGGCCGGTGCATGCACGCGAGTGGCGGCGGTTCTCGTCGTGATGGCCTCGACCACGGCGGCCGCCGAGGCGAAGCGATCGGCCGGATCCTTTGCCAGCAGACGTGCGACGATCTGTTCGAGTTGTGCCGGCACATCCCTGCGGTGCATGGTGAGGGAAGGCAGCGCCGACGAAAGGTGCGCGGTGATGAGTGCCTGGGTCATGCCGGTGAACGGCGTGACGCCGGCGAGCATCTCGTAAGTGATGACGCCGAGGGAATAGAGGTCGGTCCGGTGGTCCACCGAGCGGTCACCCACCGCCTGTTCGGGCGACATGTATGCTGGCGTTCCAACCAGGAAACCGGTCCCGGTGAGGCCGAGCGTGGCGCCGGGCGGATCGCCGCCGGCGGAAGCCAGGGCCTTTGCGATGCCGAAGTCCGCGATCATGGCGTGGTCGCCGGACAGGAGCACGTTCTCGGGCTTGAGGTCGCGATGCACGATACCATGCGAGTGGGCGTGAGCGAGCGCACCGGCGAGATCCTGCAGGAGCCGCTCGGCGTGAGCAATGGGGAGCCGGCCGGAGCGGACAAGCAGGCCGCGCAGCGTCCCCCCCTCGACGAGCGGCATGGTATACCAGAGCCACCCGGCATCATCACCGGAATCGAACACGGGAAGAATGAGGGGGTGCTGCAGGCCGGCGGCGAGGGTGATCTCGCGCCGGAAGCGCGCCGCGCCGTCGTCGCTGAGGGGGTTGCGCAGGATCTTCAGCGCAACCTGGCGCTGGTGGCGGAGGTCGCGTGCACGATACACGAGCGCCATGCCGCCCCGCCCGATCGTGTCCAGCACCTCGTATCGGGTGTGGAGTACGGCACGTAGCCGTTCGATGTCCTCACCGGGCAGTCCGCCCCCGTCGGGCGGCCTCAGGGTGTCGCTCATGGGTTCGTACACCCCCGGGGGAGGAGGTTGTCGAAGCGCCGATCAACACGTCGCGCCATCCGGTACCGGATGTCCAGCGGGCGGCACTAAGGTGCGGGCCGCTTCGTGGTACCGCAAGTCCGGATACCGTTACGGTCCGGAAAGCCTCCGGAAGTAATCAGCCGGCGTCTTTCCCACGAGCTGCTTGAAGTCCCGGATGAAGTGGGCCTGGTCCGCGTAGCCCAGCTCCAGCGCCACCCTCGGCCAGTCCATGGTCTCGGCTTTCGCCGCCCGCACCGCCGCCTCCTGCAGCCGGTAGCGCCGGATCATCCATTTCGGGCTCACGCCCACGTACTCCCTGAACAGTCGCTGCAGGGATCGAACGGTCATGCCGAACTCGGCGGCCAGCTGCTCCACCTGCTTCACATGGCGATCGCTCGCGATCCGCCCCACCATGGCGGAGACGCGTTCCAGCGCCGGATCGGGGCGCGGCTCGCGCTCACGCAGGAATGTCTCCACGACGGCAATCGCGGCATGATGATCCGCATGCGCCAGTGCCCGGGCGTCGAGTCCCGCCCCCGCGGGGCCGAACACGTCCGGCAGCTCGAGCACGCGATCGGTGAACGCCGAAACCGGCCGGTCCACAAACGGGCGCAGCCCGCCCGGCCGGAACTTGGTCCCGAGCACCCGGCTCCGCCCTTCGAGCCAGCGACTGAACTTCTTCGTGTGCACCCCGGCGAGCTGGGCCACGCCCGGTTCCAGGATGATGTGCGCCGATGGATAGGGCAGGGTCTCGCGCAGCGTCGGCTCCGCCAGGTCCCATTCGATGGTCCAGAAGTGTTCGATATAAGGAATGAGGTCCGGCGACGGCAGGTACCGCCAGTAGCCCGGCAGCGGGGCCGAGGCCTTCAGGTTCAGGAGGCCGTTGGGTGCATCCTGCCGGAGCTGGTAGCGGCTGTCGCGATTCTTCAATACTGCATCCGCTGGCGGGTGTAGGTTGACCCGGCGTTCACCCCTGAACCCGGGAGCACCGATGCGCCTGAGTGCCACCACCCTCGTCGCCCTGCTGGCGATCGCCACCGCGCCGCCCGCTCAGGGGCAGGACTCTACCGGAAGGAGCCTCGTCGTGAAGCATCATGTCACCGGCCCGTTCGACGTCAAGATGGGCCTGCTGGAGCCCTACAACACCGACCCTGACGCCCGCCTCGGTCGCATGTCGATCGACAAGCAGTTCCATGGTGCCCTGGAGGCGGTCAGCAAGGGCGAGATGCTGAGCACCGGCAGCGGCAAGCCGGGCACGTCCGGCGGGTATGTCGCGCTCGAGCGCGTAACCGGCGTGCTGGATGGGCGCCGCGGCAGCTTCGCCCTGCAGCACGACGCCACCATGAGTGCGGGCGTGCCGTCGCTCCACATCATCGTCGTGCCCGGCTCCGGCACCGGCGACCTTGCCGGACTGAGCGGCACGATGGCGATCGTCTTCGGGCCGGGCGGCGCGCACTCGTACGACTTCACGTACGAGATCGATGCCGCACAGTAGAGTGATCGGTCAGCTCGTGGCGTCCACCAGGAACTGCTCGAGCTTGCCGTCGCTGGTCGTGTAGGTGCTGAGGCTTGCTTTCGTGCCGTCGGCGAACTCCACCGCGAAGCCGCGATAGGTCATGCCGCCGCGGAGCCCGGAGGACGTCTGGTGCAGCGACGTGATCGCGCCCAGGGAGCCGAGGCTGGACTTGAAGTCCCCCAGCGCGGTGTCGTCGAAGTAGAAGTTGGCGTTGGCGGTGAAGAGCGACCGGTCGATCACGCCCTTCTGGAGGCCGGACAGGACGGCGGTCGCCCGGGCCTCGGCGGCGGCGACGACCGCCGAGTCACCGGTCGCGCTGGGCGGAGGCGGAAGCAGCAGCGCCGTCACCGCACGCATCACGGCGCCGGCCGCGGAACTGGCCTCCTGGTTCGTGAGCGCGACAATGGCGACCTTGTCGTCGGGGAAGACGATGTTCTGCGCCACGAAGCCGCCCACCTCACCGCTGTGCGCCACGTACCGGCGCCCGCTCCGGAATCCCAGCGAGACGCCCAGCCCGTACCCGATACGCTGGCCGTTTCGGAGGGTCATTTCGGTCTCCATCGCGTCGTACGACGATGGCGCGAGGAGGCTCCGGTCCATGAGCGAGATGTCCCACGTGAGCAGGTCCGACGCCGGCATCGCCATCTCGCCGTCGGCGAAGTACCAGCCCGGCGCCTCGATCCGCGCGGGGCGGAGCGGCCCCAGCGCGTTCCGCGCATAGCCGGTCACTTCGACCTGATCGTGCTGGGTATCGAGGTCGATCGTGTGCGCGAGGCCGAGCGGCTGGAGCACACGCGTCGAGAGGAACTGCCAGAACGGCTGGCCGCTTGCCTTCTCGACGATGAGGCCGAGGATATTGAAGTTGGTGTTGCTGTACTGGTACTGCGTGCCGGGGTCGAAGTCGAGCGGCTTTGTCGCCCATTCATGGATGATGGCCTGCGCACTGCTCGGCTTCGTCCAGGCCGGGATGGTGTAGTCCTGCGGAGCGTAGTCCTGGTAACCCGACGTGTGGGTCAGGAGGTTCCGGATGGTGACTTCCTTCGCCCGCGTCAGCTCGGGGAAGAACCGCGCCACCGGGTCGTCGAGGGAAAGCTTCCCGTCCTGCACCAGGAGCAGGATGCAGGCAGCGGTGAACTGCTTGCTGATCGAGCCGATGGCGTAGTGCATCTCCGGCGTGGCGGCGAGCGGCGGCGAGAGCCGCGCCTGTCCGAACGCCGCCGTGTACACGATCTTCCCGCCCTGCACGATGCCGAGGGAGACGCTCGGTACCCGGGTCTTCTGCATCACGTCGGTCACCGCGGCCCGCACCTTTGCCGCGAGATCGGGCGGGAGGGTGTTGACGCCCTGTGCGGCGGCGCCGGCCGCCGTCGTGGCCAGGAGCAGCATGACCGCGACGACGGGCTGGCGGAGCAGGCGAGTGCAAGATGTCATGGAGAGGCTCGGCGAAAGTGAATCGGGGGAATATACCCTTTCGCCGGGCGGCCGCCCTCCATGGCGACTATGCGTGGTTCGAGACCGTCGGACAGATCAGCAGGTTCCCCGTGTCGATCTCGTACGGATTGGCCCCGCCCTGATTGAGCGGCAGGAAGACATTGCCCTGCTCCTCGGCGGCGTCCAGATCGGCCTCGCTCGTGACCGGGGTGAAGGCCGGAGACGCCACGTACTCCGGGTTGTACATCAGGACGATGATCTTCCACGGTGCCTTGTAGGCGCCGGCCGTGCCGTTGGTGCCCATGCCGGGCGCACCGGTGATCACATGGTCGTGATAGACGAATGGCGCCGGCAGTCCGGCATGGAAGCACGGGTCACACTGCGGCCGGTAACCGGACGGCAACGTGATCGGGCCTGCTCCGGGCTCCGGCAGCGACGCCTGCGGATAGGCGATGATGTAGAGCTCTTCGGCATGCGCATACGCATTCGGCATGGTAGCCCGGGCGTTCGGGATGACGTGCGGACCGATCATGTACACGGTGGTGCCGTTGGCATAGGTCGGGTCGATCTCCGGCTTCCCCGCGGCGGTGACCGCCGCAGAACTGCCGGACATGGGGAGGACCGCCGCCGAATGGTCCGGCTGCGTGGGCGCCGAACCGTCGCAGCCGGCGATCATCGTGACACTCAGGAGGCCGAGAATTCCAGAAGCGATTCGCATTGGTTCCGTCCTTGGAAAAGGAAGTGACGCCCTGACACCTGTCCTCAGAGCCCGGGGCACCCGGTCGCATCGTAGAACTGCCGGGTCCCGTTCGGGATCGTCTGCCCATCCACGATCAGCGTGTTGCCGAAGCCGTCCGGATGGCCATACCACGCATCGTTCCAGTCCACGTCGCCGCCCAGCGCGAGCCGGAAGGTGGAGTTCTGGAGGTAGGGATTCGTCGTGAGCCCGAGCGTGGCGGTGTGCCGGGAGAACGACACCAGCAGTTTCGCCTGGCAGCTGTGCTCGATCACGTTGCCGCTGAAGGTCGCATCAACATCGGCCCGGCGCAGGGTGCCGGCCTGCGGGAAGGCCGCGTGCACGATGATGCCGAACCGGTTGTTCGTCAGGACATTGTCGCGGATGGTCGCGTGCAGCGAGGTCCGCACACTCCCGCCCTGGACGCCGAGCGCATCGAGCCGGATGCCGACGCCCGTCGCAATCCGGTTGTGGTCGCTGATCTCGTTGTTCACGAGTTCGACTGATGTCTCCGCCGTCGCGGGAAGCACAAACGGCTCGACCCCGTCCGGAACCGGCAGGCCCACCGGACCGTCCACCGTAATGCCCGGAATGCCTCCGGCAAGCAGACGGTTGCCGGTTGCCCGGTAGGTGCCCGGGCCCGCCAGGCAGATATCGCAGGTTCCGGCCGTGCCGCCGAGATGGTTCTGGATCACATCGGCGTCGCTTGCGCGCAAGTCGATGGACTCGGTGAACCCGCCCTCGAGCCGGTTCCCCCTGATCGTGAGCCCCTTCGTCCGCAGGCTGAGCACGGCTTGCCCGCCGGCATCCACCGCTGGATCGTGACCAGACTGGAAGACGAACCCCTCGACCGTGAGGCCGTTCCCGGCCGACCCCCCCGGATGTGCATTGGCGATGATGATCGGCGTCGAAATACGGTTCACGAACGGCAGCGGCTCGGCCGGGGTGAGGGTGGTGGCGTCGGGACCGACGCCGTCACCGGTGGCACGCCCGTGGCTGTCCAGTCCCATCACCAGCGCACCGCGGAGGGTGATGTCCGGGACATCCACGACCATCGGAAACTGTTCGAGGCCGTCGGCTGCGGGCGATACCGTCGTGCCGGTATAGGTGCCGGCGGATACTGCGATCGTGATGCGGCACGCCGCTGACACCAGCTCGCCTCGGGCGATACGACCGGCCCGCGCGGCGCCCAGCGCGTCGGTCATGCGGCTGAAGTGCACGCCATCGGCCGGCAGACCGGCGTCGTGACTCACCAGCAGGGTGGTGATGTAGTCGCCGTGCGAGAGGTGGTCGGCCAGGGCCGGCGCGCCGATGTCCAGAATCCTGGCGTTCGGTCCCGGCTGGTGGCAGACCGACACCTTGCCGCCAGCCGATGGAGAGACGGTGTCTGCGCGTGCGGTGCTTTCACTAGTAGGCGTGTCCGTTGCGCAGGACACCAGGGCGGCGGCGGCAAGGCCGGCGGCCAGGGCAGTGAGTGAACGCCAGGGGGAGTTGGACATGATCAGAAGTCCTCGTGAAGGGGAAGTGTGGAACCTTTCCCGGGATGGTAGGTTGAAGGCGTCCACCATCCGTCACCGTCCCGTCACCGGCGGGTGCATGATCCATGTAAGGGCTCTCGGGGCGCTGGAAGTCACGGCCACGACGCCGGATGGCGCGTCTTCCCTGGTGACCCAGCCGAAGCGGCTGGCCCTGCTGCTGTACCTGGCCCTGGCGGAGCCGTCCGGGCTCCATGCACGCGACCGCCTTCTCGCCATGTTCTGGCCCGAGGCTGACGACACTTCTTCCCGCCATTCTCTCAGGAACGCGCTCCACGGCTTGCGGCAGGCGCTGGGCGAGGATGCGATCGTGACGCGGGGCGAGGCGTATGTCGGCCTCGATTTCCAGGCGTTGAGCTGTGACGCGCTCGAGTTGCGCGCACACCTCGCCGCCGGCCGCCTGGACGAGGCGGTGGCGCTCTGGACCGGGGAGCTGGCGCCCGGCTTCCATGTGTCGGGTATTCCCGAGTTCGAGCACTGGCTGGATGGACAACGGGAGGGACTGCACCGCGCGGTGCGCGCCGCGGCCTGGAAGCTGGCGGACGGGCTCAAGGGCGCCGGTGCCGCCGAGGTGGAGGCGGTCCGCCGGGCCGTGCGCCTGGATCCGGGCGATGAACCGGGAGCCCGCCGGCTGATGACGCTGCTGTCGGCAAGTGGTGATCGCGCCGGTGCGCTTCGGGCCTATCAGGAACTCACCGCGTATTTCGCCCGGGATCTGGATGCCGAACCGTCCACCGAGACGCGTCGGCTCGCCGCCCGGCTGCGCGTCATCAGCCCCGCCGCGCCGTCAGCCGCGTCGCCGCGCGTGGCGCCACCCGCCACTGAAATGCCCGCAGCGGGTTTGGCACCGGCAGGGCCCGGCGCGGGCATCACGCACCGCGGGCGCCGAACCGTCGCCATCGCCGTATTCATCGCTGCGGCACTGGGCGGAGCGGTGTACCTCGCACGCAGTCCGCTGGGCGCCTCGCCGGCCCGGAAGGAGGCGGAGCGCGCCGTGCTCCGCCTGCCGGACCGGTATCGTGCCGATACCTCGGCATACGCTTCCTACCTGCGCGGCCTCACGCTGCGCTTCGACTTCCGCTTCGCGGCGTCACGCGACACCTTCGCGGCACTGGTGGACCGGAACCCGCTGTATGTACCCGGGTTATACGGGCTGGCGCACGCCTACATCTTCAACCTGCTCAACGGCCTGACCGATCCGGGCGAGACCTGGCTGAAGGTTGACGAGCTGTCCCGCCGGGCCCTCGCCCTGGACAGTACGGCCGCGAGCGCCTGGTTCGCGCTGGCAGGGCGCAGCATGTTCCAGGATGTGGACCTCGCCCGGGCTGGGGAATTGATTGAACGAGGCCGGCGCCTCGATCCGCTGGATCCGGATGGGGCCGCGATCAAGGGTGTCTGGTTCCGGTTTCACGGCCAGATGGACAGCGCCGTCGCCATGGTCCGGGAGGCCCATCAGCTCGACCCGCTGAGCCCGTTCTTCACCATTCATGTCGGACGCGCGCTCTACTTCGCGCGCCGCTATCCGGAAGCCGCACGGGTGTTCGAGGACCTGCTGCAGGAGCAGACGGCGCTCGCGCCGGCCGACACCGATCTGGCCACGGTCTACCGCGCCATGGGGCGCTATCAGGACGCGGTGGAGTGGCTGCGGCAGGGGCGTCTGGCCGCAGGTGATTCGGTCGGCGCGCGGGCCCTGCCGGACGTGCAGGGCGACTCGGCCGCGGCGCGCGTCCTCGCGTCGGACACCAGGCGGATCATCGCCCAGCTGGATCACGCCGCCCGCGCCGGCAATCGCGTAGCACCGTCAGCGTACGCATATGCCTACGCCGACCTGCGCGACACGCTGGCGATGCTGCGGTGGCTTGATTCCGTGTCGGTTCTCCACGACACCGAGGTGCTCAATGTGCGGGTGGATCCCCGGCTCGACTTCATCCGGCAGGATCCGCGCTTCCGGGCGTGGGAGGCGGCGACCGGCCTGCCGCCGCTGGCCCCGCCGGCTCATGGTGGCCTGGCGTTCTGAGCCTTCGCATCCGATGGCCGAGGCCGCGACGGGACGTTAAGGGGTCACCAGCTCGCCACCCCAGTCGGCGGGATCGCTGTCGGCGACCGATTGCGAGAAGGTCCAGCGGTGGCCGCCCACGTCCAGTGCCGAGTACTGCCGTTCGCCGAACGGATGGGTGGTGGGTTCGCTGACGACAGGGGCCCCGGCCGCCACCGCATGGCGGTAGTGCGCATCCACGTCGGCCACGGGCACCATGACCCGGCACCCCTCAGGACCAGGTCCTTCAACGACGACGATCGCGCCCGCACCGACGTGCAGCTGGATCCGATGCGCGCCGATGCGCAGCCGCACGGTGAACCCGAAGGCGTCGCAGAGCCAGCGCGCGGCGGCCGGCACGTCGGCGTAAGGGAGTTCCGGGATCACCGGGCCGGGCGGCATCGATCGGTTCATCGGCATTGCGCGGGTTGGCACGGCTCCTCCGTGGCTCGAGCCGCCAGCGGTCTGGCGACGGCGTCCATGTACCACGCGACGCTCCGGTCAAGATCCTCGACAGTCTCCCGTGGCGGTGATGACGCGCGGGCTCAATCCATGCACACCGTGAGCAGCATGTCACTCTCGATCGGGGCCTCGACCGAATGCGGCTCGGCCGGATCCAGCACGAGCACTCCGCCCGCGTCGAGGTGGTGCGACGTGTCGCCGGCGGCGACCTCCAGCTTGCCCCGAAGGCACTGAATTACCACGTGGCCAGGCGCGCGGTGATCCGGGAGCCGGCCGCCGGCATCGAAGGTGAACAGCACGATCCGGAGTCGCCCTCGATGGATCAGGCCTTCCTGCCGATGTCCGTCCCTGGCCGGGTGCGGCTCGGCCCGGAGCGCCCGCGCAAGCGCGGGAAGATCAAGCGACACGACCGGGCCCGTCAGCCGGTTGCTCGGGTGCGGTCTGAGCCGCCCGTCCGGTGCACTCATGCTGGTCCTCTCCTCCATGCGCCCGCAATGTTTCGGAACCTGGACCCGCCGCGACGAACGTGCGGGAGCGACTCACCACGGCAATAATCGGGAACACATCCGCCGCGGGCAAGGGCACGGTTGACATCCTGTATGCATCGTGATAAGTCTGCCACGTCCCTCCCGCGAACCGGGGATCTTCATGAATCTTCAGGATGTGATCTGGGGCATCGCCCTCGCCGGCATGGGGCTGGTGGCACTCGGCTTTCTCTACGTGATCATCCAGGCCGGCAAGCCGGCGGACGACGCCGCACGGGCGAAATCGGCGCGCACCGCACGCCAGTTGCAAGGGTGGCTGTTCGGGGCGCTGGTCGCGGTGTTCATCGTCGGGAGCTGGGCGACGCTCCGTCGCTTCCCGATCCCGCCGCAGCACAGTCCCCTCGACGTGCCGCAGGTCGTCGACATCGTCGGCCATCAGTGGTCGTGGCAGGTCAGGCCGGCCACGGTCACGGCTGGCCGCGCCGTCGAGTTCCGCGTCACCAGCACCGACGTGAACCACGGGCTCGCGATCTACGCGCCCGACGGGCACATCATCGCACAGACCCAGGCGATGCCGGGCTACACGAACAAGCTGCTCCACACCTTCGCCGAGCCCGGCACCTACACACTGCAGTGCCTTGAATTCTGCGGGCTCGGGCACGTGCCCATGCACTCCACCTTCCAGGTGGTCCCCGCCACCGAAGCCGCGATCCAGGGGAGCTGACCATGGCCACGCTCACACTGTATCCGCGGGACGAGCGCCTCGACGGTGGCAACCGCATCGCGTTCGACCTCTATGTGATCACCGCGGTGGCGCTGTTCGTGGTGCTGATGCTGCTCGGGCTCACCATGCGCATGACGCAGGCCACCTGGCTTGGGGTGTCGCAGCCGATGTTCTACAAGCTGCTGTCGATGCACGGCGCGGGGATGGTCGGCACCATGGCGCTCATCACGACCGCCGTGATGTGGTTCTTCCTGCGCAAGTACGTGCACCTGCACCTCTGGGCCTTCGTCACCAACTACGTCCTGTTCATGCTCGGCGCGCTCTGCATCATCGCCTCGATCTTCGTCGGCGGCTACGGCGCGCTCTGGACCTTCCTGTATCCGCTGCCGGTGTACGGCTCGGGCTTCTGGACCCCGCATGCCGCCGCGCTCTTCATGGTCGGCTACCTGCTGATCGGCGTCGGCAGCCTGCTGTTCTACCTCGATGCGGCCGCGGCGATCATCAAGGTGCACGGGAACCTCGGACGGGCGCTCGGGCTGCAGTGGCTGTTCAAGGGCACCATCAACCCCGACCATCCCAAGGCGGTCGTGGCCAGCACCATGGTCATCATCGCCAACTCGCTCGGCATCCTCGCCGGCGCCGTGGTGCTGGTGATGAGCCTGATCAACATCTACGTCCCCGGGGTGAAGCTCGACGCGCTGGTGGCCAAGAACCTGATCTACTGGTTCGGGCACATGTACATCAACGCGACGATCTATATGGGGGTGATCGCGGTCTACGAACTGCTGCCGAGGTACACCGGCAAGCCGTACCCGATCTCGCGGCCGTTCCTGTGGTCCTGGGCGGTGAGCACGCTGTTCGTGATCATCGTCTTCCCGCACCACCTGATGATGGACTTCGCGCAGCCGCGCTGGCTCACGGTCATCGGGCAGCTGGTGTCCTGGGGCGCCGGTTTCCCGGTGTTCGTCGTCACCGCCTACGGCGCGCTCACCAACCTCTACCGCTCCAGCATCCACTGGAAGATGCCGTCCCGGCTCCTGGTGCTCTCGGTGTTCGGCTGGGCTGCCGGCATCGTGCCGGCCATCCTCGACGGCACCATCCGCAACAATCTCGTGATGCACAACACCCAGTGGGTGCCAGGCCACTTCCACTTCTACCTGCTGCTCGGCGTCCTGGCCATGGCACTGGCGCTGACGTACCACGTGATCGGCAGCCGGGCGGGTACGGCGCCGAACAGCACGTCCGACGGCATGGGCTTCGTGATGTACTTCGTCGGCGGCCTGGTGTTCGTCTATGCATTCCTGGATGCCGGCCGCCTGAGCGTCGCGCGCCGCATGGCGCGGCACCTGCCTGGGTGGACCTTCACCGACAAGCTCGGCTCCGTCGGGGCAGCCCTGGTGGTGCTGGCCATGATCTACTTCGCGATCCGCGTCACCGTGGGCCTGCTCCGGCCGGCGCCGAATCCGGAGGCAGCCGTTGTCGGCGCTTCGGGCGCTGATCGCTAGTCTCCTCATCCTCGGGGCGGGCGTCGCGGCCCTCGCGCTCGCCACCGGCGGCTTCCGCGCATTCACGACTGAAACCGCGCGCCGGCTCGATGTGCGCGCCCACCCGCGCACCGTGCCCGATGTCCCGCTCGAGACGGCGAATGGCCGGCACGTGCGCTTCGACAGCCTCCGCGGCCGCTGGCTCCTGGTGGATTTCGTCTACACGAGCTGTTTCACCTACTGCCCGGTGCAGGGCAGGGACTTCGCACGGCTGCAGGACCGCCTGGCCGGGCCGATCGATCGCGGACGCGCCCTGCTCCTCAGCATCAGCTTTGACCCGGCACGGGACGGTCCGGCCCGGCTTGCCGAGTACCAGCAGCATGCCGGCGATCGTGGCGCCGGCTGGATCGCCGCCCGGCCCACCGATGCCGGGGGCCTCGCCGCGCTCGTCCGCACCTTCGGCGTCACCGCGATTCCCGATGGCCAGGGCGGGTTCGTGCACAACGCCGCGATTGCGGTGGTCGACCCCGATGGGCGACTCGTCGCCATCATGGATTGGGACGATCCGCGTGCCGCCGCCCGGTACGTCGAGGCTCGGCTCGGCACTTGACCGTCACGCCAGGCGGTTGCGCACGAGCCGGGGCGCTGCTCTGGATCGTGCTGGTCATCCCGCCGATCCAGCATCTCCTGCAATCCACGATGACCGGGCAGATGCTGGTGCAGCTTCCCCTGCTCACCGTGGCGGGCTGCCTGGCGGCGCGTGCAGTCCCGCAGCGCATCGCGATGGCGCTGGCACGCTGGAACGCACAGGGAATCGCCGGACTGCTTCTCGCCTCGTTGGCCGGCGGACTGTGGATGCTGCCGAGGCTGATGGATGCGTCGGTGACCAGCGAATGGATTGCGGTCGCGAAGTCCGCGAGCGTGCCGCTGCTGGTGGGCATGCCGCTGGCGCTCAGCTGGCCGCGGGCGGGATTTGTGGTGCGGGGAGTCTTCCTGCTCGAGTCGATCGCGACGGCGTTCCGGCTGGGCTGGCTCTATCTCGCCTCGCCCACGCGGCTCTGCAGCAACTATCTCCTCGATGATCAGCAGCTGCTGGGGCGGGCGCTCGTCGCAGTCGGCGTCGTGCTATGCCTCCTGCTCGGGTGGAAACTCGTGTGGGGACGGGTCCGCGTCGCGCCGTGACCCCTGGTGGCGAGCTGCCCGTGTTCAGGCGTGGGGTACGAAGGTGTAGACGCCCCGCAGCAACAGCTCCGCCCCCACCGCCGCGAGGATCAGCCCCATGAACCGCAGCAGGATCCGTTGGGCGCGGGTGCCGACCAGGCGTTCAAGCCGTCCCGCCGACGCCAGCACGACCCAGATGACGGCGCCTACGATGACCACGGCGGCCAGCAGCGTCAGCATGGCGCGCCAGGATGTCGCATCCGAGGACAACGTGAGCACGGTGGCGATCGCGCCGGGGCCGGCGAGCAGCGGCATGGCCAGCGGTACGAGGATCCGGTCGGCGGTCGCCTGCTGGTCCGTGTCATGCTGGACCCTGGTTGGCGCGCCGTAGAGCATTTCCAGTCCCATCAGCAGGATCACCAGCCCACCGGCGGCCTGCAGCGCCGGCATCGAGATGCCGAAGGCAGCCAGGATCGGCCGGCCGGCGAGTGCAGCCACGGCGAGTATGATCGCCGATGCCACCCCTGCCCTGAGCCCGGCGCGCGATCGCGCGGCGGGCGTGAGGCCTGCCGTGATGCCGAGGAAGACGGGCACGGCGCCCAGCGGGTCGGAGATGGCGAGAAGTGCGACAACGTCCTGCAGCAGGCTGGTCATGTGGATGCCGAAGTGATCGGCCACAACGCCGAGCACGGCGGCAGCGGTCGGTTCATCGGCATCGCGCGGGTCGGCACGGATCCTCCGTGGCTCAAGCCGCCAGCGGCCTGGCGATGACCCACTGGAAGCCGTCAGGATCGCGCACCCGGAAGACGCGCGCGCCCCACGGCATGTCCTCCGGCTCCGAGTCGAGCGTCCATCCGTGGGCCTTGATGCGCCGGGCGAGGGCGTCGATGTCCTGATCGGTGGGGATATAGAAGGACATGCCCTGGCCCTTCACCCGGTCCCAGCCCTTGGCGCCGTCGTCGCGGTTGAGAATGAGGGCCACCTGGCCGGCCTGGACGGCAACCCCACGAAGCGTGCCGTCCCGCTCGATCCGGCGGCTGATGGAAAAGCCGACGACATCGGTATACCAGGCGATACTCTTCTCGAGGTCCTTGACGGTGAGTGAGGCCTGAAGGGACTTCCCCTCCAGCTGTGCTTCGGTCATGAGTGTATCGGTCACGTGGATCTCTCCGGTTTCCTAGTGGTTCATGGTGAGAAAGGCGAGCAGCGCCTCGTTGACGGCTGCCGGCTGCTCGAGATTGACCAGGTGGCCCGCGTCGGGTACGACCAGCCGCCGGGCCTCCGGAACACGATGCTCGACGGCGTCCGCGATGGCAAGCATGTCCGGATCGTCTGATTCTCCGTTGATGGCCAGCGTGGGGACGGCGACCGACTCCAGCCGCCCGAACGCCGCCGGCGTCGCCGCAACGGGCATGAGCCGGGGGTCGGCGAACTGCCGGCAGGGGCAGTCGGCGATGATCGTCCGCACCGTCGTGGCGACTGCCGCGCTGTCGTGCACCGGTACCACGAGGGGGTCACGGAGCCAGAGCGCCTTGGCGGAGTCGAGATTGCCGGCACGCCCCGCGCCGAACACGGGCGCGAAGCGCTCACCAAAGTGCGGATGCGGGAAGCCGTTGATGTTCCCGGCGATCAGCACGAGGCTGGCGACGCGGTCCGGATGCGTGAGGGCGAAGTCCACCGCGATGGCGCCGCCCATCGACATGCCGACCAGGCGTGCGCGGCGAATGTGGAGGTGCTGCATGAGCCCGAGCAGGTCGGCGACGGGGTCGTGTCCTGCCTGTGCAGGATCCGATTGGCCGAACCCGCGCACGTCATAGCGCACCACGCGGAAATGCCGGCTCAGCGCATCCACCTGCGGTGCCCACATGCGGTGGTCGAGCGAGAGGCCGTGGATCAGGATGACGGCGGGGCCGTGCCCGGACTGCTCGTAGTACAGGCGCGCTCCGCCAACGGAGGCCCAGTGGCCACCCTGGGCGATGGCGCCTGGCGGAGTCGGCACCGCAAACAGGAAGCCCACGGCCATGGTCAGGCGAGTCAACGTCATGGAGGACGGCCTCACCTGGCGGCCGCCGAATCCGCTGCATTCAGGAAATGCCGGACCAGCTGCACGTTGGCGTCGCGCGCATCCCAGGGCGTGATATGCGCCGAGCCCGGGAGCACGTCAAACTGGGCGCCCGGGATCAGGCTCGCATGCGTGCGGACGAGGTCCGGCCCGACTTCGTCGAATTCTCCCACGGTGAGCAGCGTCGGCACCCGGATCTGCGGCAGGAATGACGTGGCATCGTACCGCTTCAGGGTGCCGGTGATGGTGAACTCGCTGGGGCCCTGCATGTAGGTATAGATGTGCTGATTGAACGTGGCGAACGAGCTGTCGAGATCGGCCTGCACCGGGTGCCGGAAGAGGTACTGGCCATAGAACAGGTTGATGGCGTTCTGATACGACGGGCTGTCGTACTTGCCGGCTGCCTCGGCGAGACGCACGGCCCGCTGCGAAGAATCCGGGAGCGTCGCGAGCAGCTGGCGGGCTCGGCGCTCGTAGGCGGGAATGTCGAACACCGGACTGCCGAAGGTCAGCGAGGCCACGCGGTCCGGATGAGCGCGGTAATACTCGAGCGCGAGAATGGTGCCCCAGGAGTGCCCCAGCACATGCCACTTCGCGATCCCGAGGTGCGCGCGCAGGGAGTCCAGCTCTCGCACGAAGTGCGGAATGGTGAAGAGCGTGGTGTCCGACGTGGTGTCCGACTTCCCGCCGCCCAGCTGGTCGTACCGGACGACGATACGGTCGCCGCCCAGGTCTTCAAAGGGCTTCAGGTAATAGCTGGAAAACCCGGGGCCGCCATGCAGGAGGACGAGCGGCGTGCCGGCTCCCGATCCGGAGACCTTGTACCAGATCCGGCCCCCGGGAACGGCGAGGTAGCCCTCGCCCTGGGGGATCGCCGGGGGTGTCGGCGACGGGGGCCTCTCGCCACTGCACGCGGCCGAGAGGGCCAGGATCCCAGGCAGCAGAGCTCTTCGCATCGACATTCCTCCTCGGCTTGTTGTCGCGCCGGTCCGTGACATGGCCGCGGGTGCCGGGATAACCTGCCGGCCGCGTCCGGGCCCGGCAAGCCCCGCCGGCGCCTGGTCAGGTGCCAGGCGGCGATTCCGGTGCATCGGCCGCATCACCCGGGTCCGGAATGCGGCAGAGGCAGTAGACGAATGCCTGTCGCGCGCCGGCCGGCGTGAGATGTTCCTCCCGTTCGCTCATCAGCAACTGGAAGGCGGGGCCGAACTCCGCATGCAATGTCACCGCGGAATACCGGGCGACCTCGAGCCCGCTGCACCGTGGCGGACCGTCGTCCGCGAAGGTGGCAACCAGGACAACTCCGCCGGGTCGCACTGCCCGGCGCACCTGTGCCACGTAGCGCGCGCGGTCGCCCGGTGAGGTGAGGAAATGGAACACGGCGCGGTCATGCCAGACGTGGTATCGCGCGGCCGGGAGCGGAACATCCAGGACGTCTGCCTCGACCCACTCGACGCGCGCCGCCCGGGCAGCGAGGCGAGCGCGTGCCTTGGCAAGGGCCGTGGCCGACAGATCGAGCACGGTCATGTCCCGATAGCCTGCGTCGAGGAGGCCGTCCACCAGTGTCGATGCGCCGCCCCCGACGTCGATGATCGGACCGCCTGGCGGCGGACTGGCACGCCGGATGATCTCGAGCGAGCGTACCGCATGCGGCTGGTACCAGCTGACCTCGGTGGGCAGCCTGGTGCGATAGACGTGTTCCCAGTGAGTCTTGGGGTCCATGGAGCGTCGCCTGGATGTGCTACCGCGCAATGCGGTGCACGTCCATGGTCCAGTAGTCCCTGATCCACGTCTTGCCGCCATCGAACGTGGCATCGGCACGCCAGAGAAACCGGTCCGGCTGGATGGCAAAGTAGCGGAACCGGACCAGCATCGGCCCATACCATTCGGTGAGCAGCCGGCTGTCGCCGGCGGTCCACATCAGTCCCGGCTGCCATGCGCCGACGCTGGTGTTGATGCCCCGCATCTCCCAGAGCTTGCGCTCCGGGTTGTAGGCGCGATAGGTCCAGGTGCCGGCTTCCCAGGTCGATGCCGGGTCGTCCGGCCGCCAGTGATCCTCGATCAGCACGCCCTGGCCGCCGGTCTGCTTCTTCGTGAAGACCCAGTGGCCGGTGAAGGCCGGCGTGAAGGCGCCGTCGCGATTGCGCGCCTGGAACGTGAACCGCCAGGTGCCGACGAGGAAATCATAGTCGGTGGGGCCACTCGTTCCGGTGAGTGTATCTGCCGCGGGGAAGTTCGCGCCCAGGGTGTCCGGCAGCGGGATCGCGCGGGGCACGGACGCCGGCGTCTGGGCGAAGGCGGGTGCGGCCAGGATGACCGCTCCGAACAGGGTGCGTCGCAGACCTCGCATCATGGGCATTCCTCTCCATTCTATCCCGTCACCGCCTGCCGCACGAGCGCGGTGATCCTCGCCTCTTCCGCGGCGGTCAGCGCCTTCAGCGCGAAGGAGGTCGGCCACATGGCGCCCTCGTCGAGGTTCGCCTTGTCGCTGAAGCCGAGCGTCGCATACCGCGACTTGAACTTCTGGGCACTCTGGAAGAAGCAGACGACGTTGCCGTCCCGCGCATAGGCCGGCATCCCGTACCACGTCCTCGGTTCAAGCGCCGGGGCACTGGCCGTGATGAGGGCGTGGAGCCGCGTGGCCATGGCGCGATCCGGTTCCCGCATCTCGGCGATCTTCGCGAGCAGGTCGCTTTCACCGCCCGCCTTGCCCGCGCCGGGTCCCCGGCGCGCCGCCGCCTTCTTCTCCTGGACGTACTCCTTCATCGCCGCGCGCTCCTCGGCGGTAAAGATCGTGGCTGCCTTGCCACTCGCGGCGGTGCCCCTGGTGGATTTCTGCGCGGTCTTCTTTGCGCTCATGGGGAACTCCTCATGGACCTGGATTGATCTTGCGTCCCGCCCGACTCGCCTGCCGGCGGAGAGCTCGGTGACTCCCGGCCGGATATGCGCTGACCGGGCCTGGTGAAATATGCGTTGAGCAGGGCGCCCCTGCCGAATTGCTGCAGCACGACGTCCAGCAACGTGAAGGCCCCGAGCGACAGGGGCGACGCGAGCGTGAACCGGTTGATGAGCCATCGGGGCGCGCGCTTGTCCACCAGCAGGTTGTGGATGGAATAGACCCAGTTGACCGGGCTCACGATGGTGGCCATGCGGCTCACCTCGAAGCCGGCGCGACGGGCCAATCGGGTGAGCGACTGCCGGTTGAACAGGTTCCAGTGCCTGGGGAAGTGGTAGCCGCCCCAGTAGCCGCGCCGGAACCAGCTGAAATCAATCGAACCGGTATTGTCCGTCACCACCACGAGCCTGCCGCCGGGCTTGAGGATGCGATGAATGGCGGCGAACACGGCGCCGGGGTGCGCGACGTGTTCGATCGTCTGGATGGTGTACACCAGGTCATACCGCCCGCTGCCCAGGTCGAGATCCTCGATGCTGCCATGGTGGATCCGGATCCCGGCCGCGGAGGCCAGCGCGACGGCGCGCGGGTCGAGGTCAGCCCCTTCCAGGATCCAGCCGGGGCTGCCGTACCGCTGCATGAGCTTCAGGTGGAAGCCGTCGCCGCAGCCGACGTCCAGGATGCGGGCATCGTCGGGGACGCCTTGGCAGTAGCGCAGCAATCGCCTCGCTTCGAGCCGGGAGCGGACGTCATGCACCAGCCCGTACCGCGCCTCCGCGAAGTTCAGCGAGTGATAGCTGGCAGGATAGATCCGGGCAAACTCCGACGGGGCGGGGCGGGGGTTGAGGTAGACATTGCCGCATTCCCGGCAGCGGTACACGTTGAACGATTCCGCGCAGGTGAAGTACTCGTAGTCGTATCCGCGCCCGATCTGCTCCGCGCGATCGGTGTCGCAGACGCCGCACTTGACCGTGACCAGACTGATGGGGACCTGCCCGGGATCGGTCACGAGTGGTCACCGGTGCGGAGCCGCCGGTGAATGTGGCCGGCGACGAACCGGGCGTCCCTCCCCACGCCGTAGATGTCATGGGATGCGACCGTGTACTGATAGCGAAGACCCACGAAGTACAGTCCGGGCGCGGCGGCCACGACTCCACGGACGTGGTTCGGGTAGCCGGACTCGCCAGGAAACGCCTCCCGGCTCCGGGCCTCGATGAAACCGTGGTCGGCGCGGAATCCGGTGCACCAGATGATGGTCAGGTCCCGCGTGCCCAGGGTGGTGCCGTCCGAGAATCGCAGCAGGTCGCGATCCACGCCGACCAGCTTTCCATGCAGCGTGACGCCGTACTCCCTGGCGAGGTCCCTGGGGGCCGGACGGGTGATCGGATCACCCCTGGCGCCGAGCCGGGTGTACATCAGCCGGCCGCGGAGCGAATCCCGCCTGGCGTCGAAGAGCCCCAGCAGGTGCAGGAACCGGTGAACCTGAATGCCGGCGATCCGGCGGGGCAGGACCGTGACGTTGCTGGTGGCGAGATGCACCTTGTCGAACCTGCCCGACCGGACCAGCAGGCTGCAGATCTGCATGCCGCTGCTGCCGCTGCCGACCAGCAGCACCGATCTGGTCGTGATCTGGCCCGGATTGCGGTAGCCGGAGGAGTGGTGCTGTGGAACGGACGGAGGGATGCTCGCCGAGAGCGCCGGCACCCTGGGGACGGACATGGCCCCGGTGCATACGGCCACATTCCGGGTGCGGTAGGCATCCTGGCTGGTGCGCACGGTCCAGGAGCCATCGTCGGCCTGCGTGATCCCGTGGACGGTGATGCCGGTTTGCAGCCGGGGACGCACCGCGGCGAGGCATTGTTCAAGGTAGTCCAGCATCTCCCGCCGCGTGGCGAAGCCTCGCGGGTCGTTCGCGGGCACCTGCGCGGCGTCGAGGACCGGGAGGGTGTTCATCCAGTTCGGCGTATTGGTGCGGAAGCCGTCCCAGCGGTTGTGCCAGGACGCGAAAGCCCGGTCCCGCTCGATGATGAAATGGGGAACCTGCAATTGCTGCAGATAGTGGGACAGGCAGATGCCGGCCTGGCCACCGCCGACGATCACGACCTCATCCGGCATGCCCGCCACCGGGCTTGCGGCGAAGCGCCCCGGCTGCGACAAGACTGAGAATCAGGCCGGCCGGCAGGGGCTCGAGCAGGGTCATCGGCACGCGAAACCACGGGTCTTTGTAGCGGACCGCAAACTCGTCCATCTTCTTCTGCGTCGCCGCGAGCTCGGCCGCGGGCATGCCCTCGGCGCGCGCCTGGGCGACGATCCGCGCGGCATACTTCTCGGCGAAGTCCGGCATGTACTTCCGCGATATCACTTCCCAGGCTCCCACGTAGCAGAGCGACCCGATCACCGTGATCGCGAGGCCGATCAGGAACCCGCGCCCGAAGGTCACCGTGCCGCCCCCTTCGCCGTTCCGGTAGGCCCGGATCCCGAAGAAGATCATCGAGAAGCCGATGAGCATGGTCGCGTAGCCGAGGACGATGCCCAGGCTGCCGATCGTGTCGATGAAGGGAATCGTGAGGAACATCAGCGCGGCGAGAATGACGCCGGCGAGGAGGCCGTACTTCCAGATGACCTGTTGCATGCGGGGCTCTCCGTGCGCTGGGGGAAACGCCGAATGGCTGTCCGTGGGTCGTGGCCTAACGTACAGGCATCCATGTGCGAACGCCATGCGGACTCGATTATCCCGTCATCAGGGGCCCGGCGACCGTGTAGGTGCTGAGGATGACACCGGACGACGTTGCCTGGGTGCTGACGAGCTCGAAGGCACGCGCCGGGGTTCCCTCCGCAAAGAAGCGCTTTCCCGTACCCAGCAGGACCGGCGAAACGATCAGCACCACGTCATCCGCCAGGCCATGTTCGAGCACCGGTGATGTCAGGGTGGAGCTGCCCGAGAGGACAAGGTCCGGGCCGTCCTGCGCCTTGATGCGGCGAATGCCGGCAACGAGGTCCGGTCCAACACCCTCGACTGGACCCCATGCCAGGCTCTCCGGACGGTGGGTCGCGACAAACTTCTTGGCTGCATTGAGCCGGTCTCCGATCAGACTGCTCGGCCCCTTGGGCCAGAACTCCGACCAGATATCGTAAGTGCGGCGGCCCAGCAGAAGATCAAATCGCTCACCATGCGCGGCCAGGACTGCCTCCCGGCCGGCGGGGGTCCGATAGGGAAAGGTCCAGTCGCGGTAGGGGAAATCGCCGCCATCGGCCGAATGCTGGATCACGCCGTCGAGCGAGATGTGTTCAATGATCCTGAGTTTCCTCATGTCCGTCTCCGTGTGCAGGGGTGCCGTCACTGCGTTGCCCGCGACAACCAGTGCCTGATGTTGAGCGCCAGCTGCCGGCATCGCCCAGGACGACCACGCGGCCGCGCCCGGACTCGAGGGCGATTCCCTCATCGCGCACGACCGGGTCGGGATCGCGATACACCGGTGTGGCGACGCGTGGAGCAATCACGGGAGCGATCCCGGCTCAGCAGGAAGGCGGCTTCCGCGAGCAGGACGACGAGGACTCCACCGCCGACTGCGAGTTTGCGCATGGGTCGGTCCAGGATCCGGGGTTGGAGCCCGATGCCTGGCACCCGTCCCGAAGCACCCCGGCGATCTGGAGTGCCGCGGGTCGCGTGCGTCGATGATAGGCGGGCAGTCCCACCGATATACCATGATATTCCAGTCCTGTAACATTACGTTGCATGCCTACGTAGGGCTACGAAGACGACATTCGTTGCAAGCCATTCTCCTGTAAACACTTATACATCAGCAATGAGCCCGGTATCTCCCTTGCCCAATCACGGACCGAGTTCAACCGGTCCGCCGTGAGAGGGCATGATGACCAGACCATGGATCCTGTTCGCCGGTAGCACGATCTGCCTGCTCGCCCCTGCCCGCGCCGGGGCGCAGGGAGTGCAGGGGTTCATCGGTGCCTCGGCCGGCGCCTCGACCGACGAACGCGGTGTCCGCTCCGCCGCGTATGCGCTTGCTCCGGCACTGATCCTCACCTCCGCACCCACGACTCTCTTCATCATCAACGCCACCGGCACCAGCTTCGGCGACGGCCGCTGGAATGCCGGTGCCGGGCTCGGCCTCAGCGCGCACAGCAGTCTCGCTTCGCGAGGCGGCCTGGGCCTGGATGCCGGCGCCACCGGCTCGCTCTCATCATACGGTACCCGCCTCGGATTCGTCGAGGCGTCGCCGGTGGCCGAACTCCGTCTTGGCCGCGTGCGGCTTTTCGCCGGTGCGCGCGGTGCCCTGGCCGGCTCCATCTCCCGTGTGCCACTTCCCGGTGCCCCGACCACGTCGCAGTCTCGCGGCACGATCGGCCCGCTGTTCGGCGCCGAGTTCGCAACGGCCACGGTGCGCCTCGGATATCGCGAGCAGCGGGAGCCGGTGGCCGGCTCCACCGCCACCGACCGCACGCTCAGCGCCGAGCAGAATCTCGGCCTGGTACAGTGGGGGGGCGCGGCTGGCATACGCACCCTCGATGGCCAGAGTGCGATGTTCGGCTCCGCTCACCTCCGGGTCCCGCTCACTGCCGGGCTCGCCCTGTCCGCGCTTGCCAGCTGGTATCCCGCCAACCGACTGCTCGGCACTGCCGGCGGACGGGTGATCCGGGGCGGTATCGAGCTTGGCTTCGGCGGCAGGTCCGCGGGTACGACTCCGTCACCGCGCATCGCAGGCGCCCCCGTGCTCCTTCCCGGTGCTACCCGGCTCCGGATCGAGGCGGCCGGTGCACGCTCGGTCGAGATCGCCGGCGACTGGAACCATTGGCACGCGGAGCCCGCGGCCAGGGCAGCGCATGGTGTCTGGTACGCCGACGTGACGCTCGCGCCGGGCAGCTACCGCTACGCCTTCAAAGTGGATGGGAAGTGGAAAGTGCCGAACGGTGTGCCGACCGCGGACGACGGCTTTGGCGGGAAGTCCGCCATCGTCCACATCAATTCCTCAACCGGAGAGTGACAGATGCGAATCGCAACCACGCTGTACACGCTGATGCTGGTGCCGGGGCTCGCCCTGGCGCAGGGGAATGCGCAGGCCGGCGCCTCGACGCAGACGGACGCCGGCGTCAGCGCCCAGTGGTCCCGTTCCAATGCCCAGTCCGACAGCACGTCGCGCGGCCAGGCGGGCGTGACGATGTCGTCCGCCACCAGTGTCAAGCTTGCCGTGCTTCGCCAGGAGGCGCGGGACAGCCAGGTGCCGGAACAGGCGCTGGTGAATGTCGTGGCGGAAGGGTCGGCCAAGGGGGCGAGCGAGGTGCAGATCGTGAGCGCTGCCCGCACCACGCTGCACCAGATGATCGAAGCGCGGCAGGCGCTCATCGCGGCGGGCCGGGCTGAGCCGTCGGACATGGAAATCGAGTCGGGTGCCCAGCTGATCGCCCGGGGTGCCACCAGCGCCGAGCTGCAGTCGCTGGCGGTCGGCGGCAGTCTCACCAGCGCCAGCGCGGCGAACATCGGTGGCGTGGTGCCGGTGACCGCGAGCGGTGCCACCAGCGTCTCGACCGCGGCCAACACGGCGGGCGGGATGGCGAGCGTCACCGGCCAGGCGGCCGGAGCGCTGACGGCAGGTCTCGGCCCGCGGTAACGCCGAGGCCGTCGTTCGGGGCGTCACGAGGTGCCGGCGGGGGTTGCCGGCACCTCGTGCGTTTGGTCCGGTGGTTCGCGATCGGGGTGGACCTGGCGAGCCGGCGGCTGGTGATGGACTGGGGAGGTGGGGTGTTGGTCGAGGAGCGGTGGCGGTGGCGGAGCCGAGGCGATTCGGGGCCTTGGGTCGCCGGTTGCAGGCGTACAGGCGTACAGGCGTACAGGCGTGCTGGCGTACAGGCGTGCAGACTTGCTGGCGTGCACGGCGCCAAGGCGGCCGGGCTTCAGCTCCTCGCAGTCCATGACGCGTCGGCTGCGGGGCCAAGTCGGTTCACGGCAAGTGTCAGGGTCCACGGCGTCGCGGGGATGGTCGCCTGGCGGCGACCGGCGGAGGGCAGTAATGGGGCCCGAGACGTGGCGCATCCAGCAGATTCGCAGTCTTTCCCGATTCGGCTGCGCGGCGTAATATGGAGAGATCGCGAGGTGGTCAGGAATTGAGCCGGTTCTTGCAGTCGAATTCTCGTTAGGCAGCCGCAGGAGGTATTGCGCACGTTGAGCTTCGGTGGTTTCAGGCCTCGCGTTCGTGATCGCCTTCGGGCCGGCAGCAACCAGTTGCTTTGGCTGTTGTCGCGACACGATGTTGTCCATGGCTTGTCCGTTGGGGTGCCGTGGAGTGACCCAGAACGCTCGGCGGCGACCAAGCTCCGGGCCGCGTTGAATAGTCTTGCCGCCGCGCAGCCTCGGCGGCTCACACGGATGAGGCGCGACGTGTCGAGGCTCCTGGTCACGTCGGTGCAGATCGCCGACGCGCAGTTTGATCCTCAAACGCGTACCTGCCTTCTGGATCAGTCATTCGTCTGCAGCCGTGAGGTATCAGCCACCCATCTCGCGGCTGTCATCGTTCACGAAGCTACCCACGCGCGGGTTTTTGCGGCTGGCATCGGTTAT
>DASTBA010000043.1:0-5919 GCA_035712285.1 Gemmatimonadales bacterium
GCGGTCTGTTCTCTGTGGCCCTGTCCGTCGCCTTGCGGCGCCCAGGCGTTACCTGGCAGTCTGCCCTCGGGAGCTCGGACTTTCCTCGAACGCGTTTCCGCGCCCGCGACCATCGCGCCCGGCCCGGGGGAAAGATGGACAAGGGAGACGGGATGGACAAGATGGGCAGGCGGACGGGACGGACAGGCAGCCGCGTCGTCACGGTCCGCCCTGTCCGCCCTGTCCGCCCTGCCCGCCTACCCCGCCGCCCCCTCCAGCTCCGCCAGCCCCTGCTGGGCCATGCGGACATACGGCTGCAGCGCCGGGTCGGCGTTCTTCCACTGCGCCAGCACCAGCTGGTATTCCTGCCGCGCGCGCTCCTTGTGGCCGAGCCGTGCCTCGAGCGAGGCGCGCAGGAGCCGCACCCGGGCCAGTGTCCCCCAGCGGGCGTCGAATCCCCTCGTGGACAGCTGTGCCGGCTCGAAGGACGAGAGCAGGTCGAGCGCCGCCTGATAGTCGCCCAGCTGCGCATGCACCGCCGCGGCCAGCGGCCGCCGGTCCCGCAGGTACGCCGGCGACTTGACCGCGGTGTCCTTCTGCGCCATGAGCCGCCGCGCCTGGGCGGTGTCATGCCGTGCCATCGCTATCCAGGCCCGGAGTTCCGTCGGCGGTGGATCGCCGGAGATGGCGCTGAGTTCCGTCAGCCCCGAGGTGTCCGCCGCCAGCCCGGTGAAGAGCCCCACCGCCGCCGGCGCCCCGGCCTGCAAGATCCACTTCCGCCGCTCCGGGGTCGCGGCGCGCGCGTCCTCCGCCGTGGCGTGCCATTCGCGGCGGAGCGCCGCATCCGGCCCGCCGAGGCCGAGATAGAGCTGTGCCAGGGCGGCGCGGCGCCACTGGTCTCCCCCGCCGGCGCTCGCGACCAGCCCCGGGAACACCGCCTGCCGCACCCGGTCGGTGAAATCGATCGCGCGGGTGGCGTTGGCCACGTCACCCTGGTACGCGAAGACATTCGCCGCTGCCGCAAGATCTCCCAGGATGTTGGGCGTGCTCTGGAAGCTCCGGAAATCCTCCGGCGTCACCGAATCCAGCGCCTGGCGGAGCAGCGTGGACGCGCGGTCCACATCACCCGAGGCAAAGCGGATCCGCGCCTCGACGAACTTCACCTCCGGATGCTCCGCCGCCAGCGCACCATAGCGGGTGAGTTCGCCGAGGGCGGACGGATAATCCTGTGATGCGATGTAGGCATCCACCAAGGCGCTGTGGGCGCGATAGGTGGTGGGCTGCGTCGCCACCCAGTTGCGGGCCAGCGTCACCACCGCCGCCTGCGCCCGCCGTGCCGCGGCGGCGCGCGTCACGCTGTCGAGTACCGCCCGGCCGCTCCGGTCCGACGCGGGCACGAACGAATCGCTCGGCATGAGCGCGATGCTCGCCCCCTGGCGGCTGGCGTCGGTCAGCATCTGTTCGATGTGTTCATACGCCAGGGCGTAGTCGGGATCGAGGGCCAGCGTGCGGTCGAAGGCGCGGAGCGACTCGGTCATCGCGGTCGCGTGTCCCTCGTCCGCGTTCATGTCGTGGTACCAGGCCTCTCCCAGGCCGTACCAGGCGTCGGCGTCGTTGGTGTCGCGGGCAATGAGGTCCTGGTAGAGCGCGCGCGCCTCGCGATAGCTGCCGCCGATGAAGGCGCGATAGGCGCTGATGATGGTCCGCTGCCGCTGGGGCAGGCTCGCGGAATGCGCGGTCGCGCGGGCCATCGCCACCGTGCTGAGCGAATCGTCGGCCCCCACCAGCCAGCCGCGGGTCAGCGCGTACTTGTAGTACGCCAGCCCGAAGGTGGTGTCCATGTCGGTGGCCTGCTTGAGCGAGCGTTCCGCGGACGCGAGGTCCCAGTTGTTGAGCGACTCGGAGCCCTGCAGGTAGGCGCGGAACGCCCGGAGCGACGAGGTCGTCGCCTCCGACAGGGCGGTGCGCGTCTCCGACGGCGCGCCGGAGAGGTCGAGCAGCCGGTTGGCGAGGTCATCGAAGACCGGCCGGACGTCCTCGCCCGGCGTGGCCGAGACCTGGGCCGTCTCCACCCGCTGGCCCGACGCCACGTCATACAGCCGCGCGGTCAGGTGGAGCGAGTCGCCCACCTGCTCGTATTCCCCCATCACCACGGTCCAGACGCCGGCCTCGCGCGCCAGCCGCCGCGCCATGTCGAGACCGATGTCCCGGCCGGGACGCAGCTGGTGGCGGTCGAGCAGGTCGTGCAGCCGCTCGTTGTCCACGACCTTGAGGTCGTTCCACTGCGAGAGGTTGAGGGCCAGCATGCTGACGCTGCCGTCGCGGAGCCAGTCGAGGTCGCGGTCGTGGCGGAGGTTGTTGAACGGCAGCACCAGCAGCGAGAGCCGCGGATTGACGCCGGCCGGCGGCCCCTCGTGACGTCCGAAGAGCGCCACCGCGCCGGTCGCCAGCAGCAGCACCGCCACCGCAGCGATGCCAAGGTAGCGGCGGAAGCGCCGCTTCGCGCCGGCGGTCCGGACCGCCGTGGTGCCGAGGATCGCCTGGCGGAATTCGGCGCCGGTCTGCCAGCGCTCGGACGGATTCTTCTCCAGCGCCTGCATGATCGCGTCGGCCAGCGCGGTGGGGACGGCGGGATTGGAGCGGCGGATCGGCGCCGGCTTCTGCGAGAGGTGCTGCGACACCACCACCCGCTGCGGTCCCTTGAAGGGCGGCTCGCCGGTCAGCATCTCGTAGGCCACGATGCCGAGCGAATAGAGGTCGCTGCGGGTGTCCACGTCGTCGCCGGAGGCCTGCTCCGGGCTCATGTACACCGGGGTGCCGACGGCGACGCCCATCGCGGTGCGGGGATCGGTGCGGTTCGCCTCCATCGCCCGCGCGATGCCGAAGTCCGCCAGCATGGGGCGGTCGGTGCCCGCTTCGAGCAGGATGTTCTCGGGCTTCACGTCCCGGTGCACGACACCGGCCCGGCCCGCGGCATCGAGGGCACCGGCCAGGTCCGCGGTGATCCGCGCGACTTCGGCCGGCGGCAGCCGGCGGTCCCGCTCGAGCCGGGTGCGCAGGGTCTCGCCCGGCACCTGGTCCATCACGTACCAGAGCAGGTCGTCGCTCGAGCCGGCGGAATGGACCGAGACGATGTTGGGGTGGCGGAGCCGCGCGATGGTGCGGGCCTCGTCCAGGAAACGGCGGGCGATGCTCTCGTGGCCGGCGAGCTCGGGATGGACCACCTTGACGGCCACGGGCCGGTCCAGCGAGGTGTCCATCGCGCTGAAGACCACGCCCATGCCGCCGCGCCCGAGCTCCCGCTCGAGGCGGTACTGAGGTCCCAGGGCGCGAGCCACACGCTCGGCCAGGCCAGGCACGGTATCGGTCACGAGCGGACTCCGTTTCCCCTCTGGATGCCTTCCGGCCATGGAAGGTTGCGCGCTGGCGGCGAGTCCGCAACATCGCGCCACCGAGGGCGTTTGAGCCGCACTTGAGGGGTCATGCTTACTGTGTCCCCGTCAATCATCAGGTCGTGGCCTGCATGTCGTTCAGCAACGACTCGCTGACCGTCGCCGCCGTGCTCACCCAGAGCGAACGGCAGCGGGTGGATGCAGCGGGAAACGGACTCTTTTCCGTCCTCCACCGGGATTCCATCGGGGACGCCATCCGCGCCGTGCGCGAACGCCCCGTGGACGCGGTGCTCGTCTCGGTCCATCGCTGCACTCCCGATCACGCCGACCAGGTGCGGCAGCTGGTGCGGCACTTCCCGGGCGTCCCCACCCTGGCCCTCGTCTCGGGCCCCGACCCCGCCTCGCCCGAGGCGCTCCTCCGCCTCGGCGCGTCCGGCGTCCGTGAGGTAGTGGACGTTTCATCGCCCGCGGGATGGTCACGCCTCCGCCAGGCGGTGGTGCGCCCCTCCTCCCGCGCCGTGGCCCGGATCCAGGGCGCCGTGCTCGCCGAGCTGGCGGATGCGCCGCCCGACGCCAGGCACTTCCTGGAGACGCTGATCCGCCTCGCACCGCATACGGTGACCGTGATGCGCCTGGCGGAAGTGCTCCAGGTCTGTCCCAGCACGCTCATGTCCCGCTTCTCGCGGAGCGGCCTGCCCAGCCCCAAGAACTACCTTGCCGCCACCCGCCTGCTGCATGCGAGCTGGCTCTTCGACACCCAGGGACTCTCCGTTGCAGACGTTTCATACCGCCTGGAGTATTCGTCGCCCCAGAGTTTCGGGCGCCACCTTCGGACCACCCTCGGCGTCACGTCACTCGAGTTCCGCGGCCGCTTCCCGTTCGACGTGGCGATGGCCCGCTACCTCGACCTCATGATCAAACCCTACGTTGCGGAATGGAGCGGGTTCCATCCGCTGGAGGGGAAGAGGTAGTCGGGATGGGCAGCAATCGCGGCGGAGCCCGTCATTCCCGCGAAAGCGGGAATCCACTGAAAACGAATATCGGCAACCTGGACCCCGGCTTTCGCCGGGGTGACGTGCGTAGTACGTCCGCCCTGTCCGCCCTACCCCACCACTCTTCCCACGCACTCCCCGAACCCAATCCTGCGCGCGCCCTCGCGCTCGCACCAGCCGCGCATCGTGATCTCGTCACCATCCTCGAGGAAAGTGCGCTGCTCGCCGTCGGGCAGCGTGATCGGGTCCCGCCCGCGCCAGGTGCGTTCCAGCAGGCAGCCGCGCGAGTCCGGCGTCGGGCCGCTCACGGTGCCGCTGGCGAGGAGATCGCCCGGCTGGAGGTTGCAGCCGTTGCTCGCGTGATGCGCCACCATCTGCGCGGTGGTCCAGTACATGTCGGTGAACGTGCCGAGGGAAAGGCGGAAGGGCGCGGCACCGGCATCCCGCATGCGACGGGTGCGGAGCAGGACTTCCAGCGTGAGCTCCACGCCGCCCGAGGCGCGATCGTTCGCGTCATCGAGGTGCGGCAGCGGAGCGGGGTCGCCGTCGGGGCGCCGGTAGGCCGGTGCGCGGAAGGGCGCCAGCGCCTCCGTCATCACCACCCACGGCGAGACGGTAGTCGCGAAGTTCTTGGCGAGGAACGGCCCGAGCGGCTGGTACTCCCACGCCTGCACGTCACGCGCGGACCAGTCATTCACCAGGCAGAGGCCGAAGATGCGGTCCGCCGCCTCGCTCACCGGTATCGGCGCGCCGAGGGCGTTGCCGGGGCCGATGAAGGCGCCGACCTCCAGTTCGTAGTCCAGCTGCCGCGTCGGACCGAACGACGGCGCCGCCTCGTCCGGCTTCTTCCGCTGCCCCGAGGGCCTGAGCACGTCGGTGCCCGACGCCACCAGCGACGACGCCCGCCCGTGATAGCCGATCGGCACCCACTTGTAGTTGGGCAGCAGCGGGTTGTCGGGCCGGAACATGCTGCCCACGTTGGTGGCGTGGTGCACCGAGGCATAGAAATCGGTGTAGTCTCCCACCTGTGCCGGGAGGAACAGCTCGGCTTCCGCCATCGGCACGAGCAGCGCGTCGCTGGCCTTCTCCGCCTGCTTCGCGAGTGCGCCGTTGGTGGCGAGCAGCGACTGGAGACTCCGGCGGAGTTCTCCCCACGCCGTGCTTCCCATTTCCATGAGACGATTGAGCGCCGGTGCGGCGCAGGCATCGGCGCCGGCGCCGAGGTTCCAGCGGGTGCGCGCGGCGGCGATATCCAGGATCCGATCCCCGATCGCCGCGCCCACTCTCGGCGGCTCCCCGGTGCCGCGGCGTCGGAACACGCCGAGGGGAAGATTCTGGATGGGGAAATCGGTGCCGGGGGTGTTGGCGCTCTCGACCCAGGACATGAGTCGTGGGTCATGGGTCTCGTTCGTGGTGGGCATGTCGCTCGAAGCCGGAATCAGAGGTGGCGGAGGTGGCGAAGGTCGTCCATCGGCTCGGTGAAGGAGCAGGAGCCGAACGAGAGCCCGAACGACGCGCGCATGGCGGTGATCTCCTCGGCGCTCACGCGCGGATCC
>DASTBA010000044.1:0-73882 GCA_035712285.1 Gemmatimonadales bacterium
GTCCTGCACTGCCGCCACCGGGCGTACGGCGTGGGGATGTTCGGCGCAGCGGAAGTGCTCGACGCGGAGCGGCAGCTGGCTGAAGCGGGCAGGGACGATTCGCCGTTCGAGGCCATCGTGGCGACCGTTTCGTCGTGCCACGGCGCGGTGAGCGCCCTCGCGGTCCGTTCCCGGTGACATCCGGAACTCCGGCGGGTTCTATATTGCGGGTGGAACCGAACCATGTCGGGCGCCGGGAGCGCCCCAACCAACGTTGAGGATGCGCGTGGCCACGATCAGCGACTTCGAAGTGATCATCATCGGCGGCGGGCCGGCGGGGCTCTGCGCGGCCATGTACGCGGGGCGCGGCATGCTCAAGGCGGTCCTGCTGGAACGCGGGGTCACCGGCGGTGAGCTGCTCAACACCGAGCTGATCGAGGACTATCCCGGGTTCGAGAGCATCACCGGACGGGAACTGGCCCGCCTGATGACCGAGCATGCGCTCAAGTTCGGCGCGGAAATCCGTCAGGAGGAAGTCGAGCGGGTCACCCGTCGCGACGACGGGCTCTTCGAGGTGGCCTGCGCCTCGGGCGACGTCTACACCGCGCCGGCCGTGATCCTCACGGCGGGGGGGACGCCTACCAAGCTGGGGGTGCCGGGGGAGGCGGAGTTCGCGGGGCGGGGCACCTCCTACTGCGCCGTCTGTGACGGGGCCTTCTTCAAGGGCGAGACCATCGCGGTGGTGGGCGGTGGCGATGCTGCGGTGGAGGAGGCGGATTACCTCACCCGCTTCGCGGCCAAGGTCTACGTGATCCACCGGCGCGACGAGTTCCGGGCCTCGAAGATCCTCCAGGAGCGGCTGTTCGCGAATCCGAAGATCGAGGTGATCTGGAACAAGGTGGTGACCGGGCTGACCGGCGAACCGGCCGGGCTGCGCCAGGTGCAGCTCAAGGACACCGTGACCGGCGAGGCCTCGTCGCTGGACGTCACCGGCTGCTTCATCTTCATCGGTTTCAAGCCCAACAGCGGGCTCGTCACCGGTCACGTCGCCCACGATCCGTCCGGCTACCTCATCACCGACGACCGCATGATGACGTCCATTCCCGGCCTCTTTGCGGCGGGAGACCTGCGGGTGCAGCTCACCCGCCAGGTAACCACCGCGGTCGGGGACGCGACCACTGCCGCGCTGGCGGTCGAGAAGTACCTGGCCGAGCGGAAGACGCAGGGGAGTGCCGCCGGTGTCTGAACTGGACGTGATCACGGTGCCGAACGGCCAGTTCGCCGAGAATTGCTATCTCGTGGCGGACACGGTCAGGCGGGAGGCGGTGATCATCGATCCGGGCGAGGAACCGGACGTCTTCCTGGCGGAGCTCAACACCCGTGCCTGGACGCTTTCCGGCATCTGGCTCACCCACGCGCACATCGATCATGTCCTCGGCGTCGGCGTGGTGAAGGCGCGCACGGGAGCGCCGATCCTGCTGCATCCCGATGACCGGCCGTTGTACGACGCGGCCGGCACCCAGGCGGAATGGTACGGGCTACGTCTGGATCCGCTGCCGGCGCCCGACCGTCCGCTGGTCCATGGGGATAGCGTGCACGTGGGCCGGTTCACGTTCGAGGTGCGGCACACGCCGGGGCACTCGCCGGGAAGCGTGAGCTTCGTGGGCAGCGGCATGGTGTTCGGCGGCGACGTGCTTTTTGCCGGCAGCGTCGGCCGCACCGATCTCCCGGGCGGCGACATGCCCACCCTGCTTCAGAGCATTCACCGGCATCTCATGACGCTCCCCGACTCGACGGTGGTCCGGAGCGGGCATGGTCCCGAGACGACGATCGGCGTGGAGCGGCTGACGAATCCGTTCCTGACGGCGGACATCGAAGTTGATTAGGGGCGGACAAGGCGGACAAGGCGGACAGGACGGGCAGGAGCACGTGCCCGCCTCGTCCGCCTTGTCTGACTCGTCCGCCCCGACCTGTCAGCGCTGCGGCTTTCCCGTCCCGTCCCGGCTTTCCGGCTGCAAGAATCCCTGTCCCAACTGCGGCACCATCTACCCGCTGGGTGACTGCTCCGATTGACGGCGCCACTCGCCGTTCTCGACGTCAGTGAGTATTACGCGCCTGACAGCGGGGGCGTCCGGACCTACCTGCACGAGAAGGGCCGGTACGCTGCGGCCCATCCCCCGGTGCGGCAGGTCGTGGTTGTACCGGGCCCGCGATACGAAGCCGGCCTGCTCAACGGGATGCCGATGTACCAGGTGCCGGCGCCCCGGATTCCATTCCAGTCGAGTTATCGCCTGCTCCTGCGCGGCGACCTGCTGGCGCGGATCGTGGCTGCCGAGCGCCCGTCGATCATCGAGGCAGGCAGCGCCTATGGCGTGCCCTGGCACGCGGTGCGCGCGGCGCGCCGCGCGGGGATTCCGGTGGTCTGGTTCTATCATGCCCATCTGCCGCAGATCCTGGCGCCCTTCCCGTGGCTGCGCGCGGCCGCCAGCCGGTACGTCCGTGCGATCGCCGGGCGGATGGATCGCGTGCTGGTGGCGAGCGAATCGGTGCGCCGCGATCTCGCGGCGCTCGGTGTCGAGAACACCGCCCTCACTCCGCTCGGCGTCGACACGGCGACCTTCCATCCCGGGCGGCGCGAACGGCGCAGCGAGACGCTCGGGACGCTGGAGCTGCCCGACGGGCCCCTGGTGCTGTACACCGGGCGCTTCACCCGCGAGAAGGAACTGGCGAGCGCCGTCCGCTCCTGGGTTCGGGTGAGGACACCGGGCGCAACACTGGTGCTTGCCGGCACCGGACCACGGGAATCCGAGCTCCGTGACCTCGCCGGTCCAGGCATCCGCTTCCTCCCATTCCAGCAGGATCGTGCGGTCATGGCCGATCTGTGCGCCGCGGCGGATCTTTATCTCGCACCCGGCCCGGCCGAGACCTTCGGGCTGTCGGCGCACGAGGCGATGGCCTGCGGCACGCCGGTGCTGAGCGTGGACCGCGGTGCGGTGGCCGACACGGTGCGCGCCGCCGGCATCGGCGGCTGCTGGGTTCACGGCGATGGCGCCATGATGGCGGCTGAAGCCGACCATCTGCTGGGCGTCGCAGCGTCAGAGCGGAATGCCGCCCGGCGCTACATCGAGAGCCATCATCGCTGGGACATCGCCTTCGACCGCATCTTCTCGGTGTACACTGACGTCATCGCCGGAACTCCCGCATGACCCTGACGCCCATCGAAGCCCACGCCGCCTGTGTTCTCCTGGTCCTGGTGGACCTGGCGGCGCGCGCGTGGCGCATCGAATGGCTGCTGCGCGGCACCGGGACCCGCATCACCTTCGCCCAGGCCATCGGGATCAATGCGGTGGGAGATGCGGCCTGCGCCCTCTCGCCGATGCGGATCGCCGGCGAGCCGGCCCGCCTCTGGGGCATGCTGCGGGCCGGCGTTCCCGCCGCCGCCGCGTTCGTGGCCATCAGCGTGGAGATCCTTGCGGCCTGGCCGGTGATCGTTGCGGCGGCCGTCGTGCTCACGGTGCTGTTCGCCCCGGAGTGGATGGCGATGGCGCTCCCGCGGATCCGCCACGCCGCCGCGGCCGGCTGGCCGTGGATCGCCCTGGTGCTCGTGATCACCGCGGCGTCATGGCTCGTCGCGCGCCGGTGGACCACGGCTGCCGCCCATCGCCTGCGCCGTCCGGTGCAGCGGGTCCGCGTGTACTGGCGCCGCATGCCGCACTGGCCCGTGCTCGCGAGCATCCCGATGACGGCGCTCAACATCGTGTCCCGGAGCGGGATCCTGGTGGCGCTGGCCCTCGCCGAGCCTTCCGGGATGTCGCCGGGCGCGCTGTTCTTCGGCTCGTTTGTCCTGCTCTACGCCCAGCTCATCCTGCCGACGCCGTCCGGTGCCGGGGTCGTGGACCTGGGCTTTCTGGGCGGCGCGGCCGGCGACCTTGGCGCCGGCGCCCTCATCTGGTGGCGGGTCTACAGCAACGGCGTCGGGATTCTCCTCGGCGGCGTGGTCCTGCTCCGGAACGCTCTCGGCGGGCCGGGCGGCAGGCGTGTTAGATTTCCGGCCGGAATTCGGCAAGGATCCAGTTGAGCGATGAGCAACACGACCCGGCTTGAAAAAGACCCCCTCGGCGAGCTCCCGGTGCCGGCCGACGCACTGTACGGCATCCAGACGCTGCGGGCCCAGCAGAACTTCCCGATCTCGGGGCTCCGTCCGCTGCCCGCCTTCGTGGACGCGGTGATCTGGATCAAGCGCTCCGCCGCCCTGGCCCACAAGCGTACCGGCCGCCTGGATCCGCGCCTTGCCGACGCCATTGTCACCGCCGCGGATGAGGTTCTGGCCGGCCGGCATCGCGACCAGTTCATCGTGGATGTCTACCAGGCAGGGGCCGGCACCTCGCACAACATGAATTGCAACGAGGTGCTGGCAAACCGGGCCAACCAGCTGCTGGGCGGGGCGCTCGGCACGTACACGCCGATTCACCCGAACGATCACGTCAACATGGCGCAGAGCACCAACGACGTGATCCCGACCGCCATGCGCCTGGCCACCCTGGCGACCCTGCCGGCGCTGCTCGGGGCGATGGACCGGCTGGCGGAATCGCTGCTGCAGAGGGGGCAGGAGTTCGACGGCATCATCAAGAGCGGCCGCACCCATCTGCAGGACGCGACGCCGATCCGCCTGGGCCAGGAGTTCACCGCCTACGGGCGCACGGTGGCGCGCCACCGGCAGAAGATCGCCGATGCCGCCGAATGGCTGCGCGAGATGAACATCGGCGGGTCGGCGGTGGGGACGGGGCTCAACGTGGAGCCGGAGTATCCGGAGATCATGGTGGAGCTGCTCGCCGAGGTGAGCGGGCTCGACCTGCACGAGGCGACCGACCGCATCCAGCTGATGCAGTCCATGGGCGACATCGCGACCTTCAGCGGCGTGGTCCGCGCGTGGGTGCTGGATCTCAACAAGATCGCCAACGACATTCGCCTGCTGGCATCGGGACCGCGGACCGGGCTCGCGGAAATCCTCCTGCCGGCGGTGCAGCCGGGCTCCAGCATCATGCCCGGCAAGGTCAACCCCTCCATCGCCGAGATGGTCAACCAGGTCTGCTACCAGGCGCTGGGGCTCGATACCACGGTCGCGATGGCGGCGGAAGCGGGCCAGCTCGAGCTCAACGTGATGATGCCGGTGATCACCCACAACGTGGTGTTCATGCTGATCATCCTCGGCAACGCCACCCGGGTGCTGGCGGAGCGCTGCGTGGATGGCCTCGAGGCCGATGCGGCGCAGTGCGCGCACTGGCTGGAACGCTCGCCGGCGCTGGTCACGGCGCTCGCGCCGAAGATCGGCTACGCGGAAGCGGCCAAACTGGCCAAGGAAGCGGTGGCCTCGGGACTCACGGTGCGCGAGCTGGTCATGAAGAAGGGCATCCTCGATCCGAAGGAGATGGACGCGGTGCTGGATCTTCGTGCCATGACCGAAATCGGGGTGCCGGGCAGAAGCGGCGTTCCCGCGGGCGGATGAAATTCATGTCGGGCTCGGGCGTTCCCTGCCTGGAGGACAGACCATGCGCGTGACCACCTGGACGGAATACAGCCTGATCATCGTGCTCCACCTGGCCCGCCGCGGCGAGGACGGTGCCGGAACGGTGGCGGCGCGCGAGCTGGCCGAGACCGAGCGCCTGCCGGGCGACTACGTCGAGCAGATCCTGCTGCGGCTGCGCCGGGCGGGGCTCGTGGAGAGCGTGCGCGGGGCGCGGGGCGGATATCGCCTGGCCCGGCCCGCGCACGCGATTTCCGTTCGCGATGTGATGACGGCATCGGAGCATCAGACCTTCGAGGTCAACTGCGCCACCCATCCGGTGGATGCAGACCGCTGCGGCAGCGGCACCTCGTGCAGCATCCGGCCGGTCTGGCAGGCGCTGCAGCGCCGGATTGACGATCTGCTCGAGAGCATTTCGGTGGCGGATCTCATGAAGCAGGAACCGGCGGTGCAGGAGCTCGTCACGCTGCAGCCGGCGTCGTGACGAGAGGGGACCGCGAGACGAGCCCGGCCCCGCGGTCGGGCTTTTGTGTTCGAAAGGCAGGTGCATCATGACGGCCACGGAGCATGCACGGGAGCTGAGTCAGCGGGAACTGGTGCGGTACGCGCGGCAACTAACGCTGCCGGAGTTCGGGGCCGAGGGCCAGGCCCGGCTCCGCACGGGGCGGGTGCTGGTGATCGGCGCCGGTGGACTCGGCTCGCCGGCCCTGCTGTACCTGGCGGCCGCCGGCGTGGGCACCCTGGGCGTGGTGGACTTCGACGCGGTCGAGCGCTCCAACCTGCACCGCCAGGTGCTGCACGGGGAGAGCGGGCTGGGCCGCCGGAAGACGGAATCGGCGGCCGAACGGCTGCGCGACCTGAATCCCGACATCGCCATCACGACGCACGACGCACGACTCACCTCAGCCAACGCGCTGGACATCGTCTCATCCTACGACATCGTCGTGGACGGGTCCGACAACTTCCCCACGCGCTACCTGGTGAATGACGCCTGCGTGCTGACCGGCCGCCCGCTGGTCTACGGCGCCATCTTCCGGTTCGAGGGGCAGGCGAGTGTCTTCGGCGTGCCGGACGGGCCCTGCTATCGGTGCCTTTACCCCGAGCCGCCACCACCGGGCCTGGTGCCGAGCTGTGCCGAGGCCGGCGTGCTGGGCGTGCTCCCGGGGGTTGTCGGAAGCATCCAGGCGGTGGAGGCGATCAAGCTGCTGGCGGGGATCGGCACGTCGCTCGCCGGCCGGCTGCTCCTGTTCGACGCCCTGCAGCTCCGGTTCCGGGAGCTCGCGCTGCAGAAGGATCCCGACTGTCCCGTGTGCGGCACCCATCCGACCGTGCGTCAACTCATTGATTACGAGGTGTTCTGCGGCATCGAGCCGGCGTCCGGCGAGGCGGAGATCGGTGCGCCCGAACTGGCGAACCAGCTGGCCGGCTCGGCGCCGCCGGTGGTGGTGGACGTCCGGGAGCCGCACGAGATCGCGATCGCACGGATGCCGGATGCCGTGGAGATTCCTCTCGGGACACTGCCGGCGCGGCTGGGCGAGCTCGACCCGGCACGGCCGATCGTGACGGTCTGTCACCGGGGCGCGCGGTCGATGAAGGCGCTGGAGCTGCTGAGGGCGGCGGGATTCGGGCGGGTGCGGAGTCTCAGGGGCGGGGTGGATGCCTGGGCCCGCGAGGTGGACCCGGGCATGTCCCGGTACTGAAGTGCCGAAGGGGGGACTCGAACCCCCACGGGCTTGCGCCCACTGCGCCCTGAACGCAGCGCGTCTACCAATTCCACCACTTCGGCAAGGCGCCAAAAGTACGAACGCGGCATCCCGCGAGTCAAGCTCGTCGTTGACCCGGCCCGGACCCGTTTCTATGCTTCGAGGAGGATTCCGCTCGCGTGACTCGACCGACTGCTCCCGATGCCGATCAGAGGCACTCCGTCGCCCGCAATCCGAAGGCGACCCACGACTACCATGTGCTGGACACGTGGGAGGCGGGGCTGGTGCTGACCGGGACCGAGGTGAAGTCGCTGCGCGCGGGCAAGGCGTCCATCAAGGAGGCCTGGGCGCGCCTCAAGAACGGCGAGGTCTTCCTGGAAGGGATGAACATCACCCCCTATGAGCAGGGCAACCGCTGGAACCACCAGCCGGTCCATTCCCGGAAGCTGCTGCTGCACCGCAAGGAGATCGAGCGGCTCATCGGCGCGGTGGAGCAGCAGGGGCTTGCGCTGGTGCCGCTCGAGGTCTATTTCCGCCGCGGGAAGGCCAAGGTGAAACTGGCGCTCGGCCGCGGCAAGAAGCTGCATGACAAGCGCGAGACGCTGAAGCGGCGGGAGGCGGACCGCGAGGCCCGCCGCGCCATCGCCGGGAGGTCCCGATGATCGGTGGAGTGCTGCTGGCCCTGGGCCTGGCCGCGACCGCGCCGGCGAGCATCACGCTCGCCACGCCATCGGGTGAACTGGTGCTGCCGGTCCGGAGTGACGACCGCGGCGCCCCGGTACTCTACGCGTCGCCGGTCGTGCTGGCGCTGCGCGGCACCATCAAGGTGTCGGGGGCCTGGGCCGATGTGACGCTGTCCGGCCAGCCGCTCCGGCTCCTCATCGGCGCGCCGTTCTATGTCCGGAACAGCCACGTGCAGCCGATGGCCGGGCGTGTGGTGCTGCTCCGGGACACGCTCTACGTACCGCTCGCCTTCGTGGCCGAGGAGCTTCCACGCCTCTTTTCCGAACGGTTCCGGTGGGACGCCGCCAACGCGCGGCTCGTGGAGACCGGCTGGAAGCCGCAGCCGGACGCCGCCGGGGATGGCACGGTGGTCATGAACGCCGTGCCGGGGGCGCGATATACCGGGCCGCGCCTGGCCAACGGCCTCCGCCCCGGCCACCTGATCACCGTGGACGCCGGGCATGGTGGGGATGACCCGGGCAACCCGGGGCTGTTCTTCCCGGGCGGCTTGAAGGAAAAGGATGTCACGCTGCAGGTGGCCCTGCTGCTGCGCGACGAGCTCCGGAACGAGGGGATCCAGGTCCGGATGACCCGGACCACCGACGTCCGCCCCAACCTCTTCAAGCGGGCGCCCATGTGCGGCTCGGACTGCGACCTGTTCGTGAGTCTGCACGTGGATGCGCTGGACCCGAAACGGGCTCCCAACTACCGGAATGTCTCGGGCTTCTCGACCCTGATCATCGGCGAGGAGAACACGGAAGATGCCTCGCGCGTGGCCCGCATGGAGAACGAGGCGGTGCGCTACGAATCGGCCGCGGACCAGGCGGCTGCGGGAGGCCTGGCCTTCATGCTGCGCGACCTGCAGATGAACGAATACCTGCGGGAGTCGGCCCGCGCCGGGGCCCTGATCCAGGAGGAACTCGGCCAGGTGCACTCCGGCGTGAACCGCGGGGTCATCCAGTACAACAACCTGGCGGTGCTCAACACCGCCCGCCGTCCGGCGGTGCTGGTGGAGATGGGCTACAGCACCAACCGGTCGGATGCCGCCCTCCTGACCTCGCCGGCGTCCCAGCGGCGGCTGGCGCATGCCATCGCCGAAGCACTGGTCCAGTACCTTCGCGAATACGAGCGACGTACCGGGGACACCGCACCGGGAGACAGCACACCGTGAGACGGCTGGCCCTGGTCTCGCTGCTGCTCTGCGGCGGATGCGTGTACTACAACGGGATGTACAACGCCCGGAAGTACACCCACGAGGCCGAGAAGGCCGAGCGCGAGGGACGCACGCTGGATGCGAGCACCGCCTGGGGCCAGGTGACGGTCAAGGCGGAGACCCTGCTCGCCCGGCACCCGGCGAGCCGGTACGCTCCCGCGGCCCGGGTGCTGATGGGACGCGCCTACGCCAGGCTCGGCGACTGCACCAGCGCCCGGACGGCGCTGGAGCCGGGGCTCGCGATGATCCGGGACTCGGTGCTGCTGCTGGAGGGGCAGCTCGCGCTGGCGCGCTGTTATGTCAAGCTGGATGAGCCGGCCCGTGCCATCGGGATGTATCGCCAGGTGCTGGCGCACGCTCCCGACACCCTGCAGGCCGTGCTGCAACCGGAGCTGATCCGGGCCGTTCGCTTCTCGGGTGACTACGAGCGCGGCCTCGAGCTGGTGGATACCACCGCGCCCGGCCTGGCGGGAGAACGCATGGCACTCCTGGCCGGCGCCGGGCACTTTGCCGAAGCGCAGCGTCTGGCCGACTCGCTGGCGATCGCCGGCGACACGCTTGCCCCGTGGGATTCCACCGCGGCGGCCGCCGGGCGCCGGGATCCCCGATCGGCGTCGCGCATCGTGGACGCGATGCTCCGCATCAACGGCACACCGGCCGACCGCCGGGCGCGGTGGCTCCTCGCAGACGGCGAACGCCTCGCCCCGGTGGATACCAGCGCGGCCATGGCCCGGTACCGGGCTGCGATCGAAACCCGCCCGCCCGAGGATGTCCGTTCGCGGGCGCGGCTGGCCATGCTGCGACTCGGCCTTTCGCACGCGGCCACACCCGGCCAGCTCGATTCCTTTGTCCCCGAGCTTCAGCAGGAAGCCGACGCATCGAGTCTCGCTTCGGACGCATCGGTCCTGCTGGCCGCGGTGCAGGAGATCCTGGAAGTCCGGGATTCGGTATCGGCTGCCACGCCACGCGGAGATCTTCGGACATTTCTGGCCGGCGAATCGGCCCGGGATGTTCTGCGCGCGCCGTTCCTGGCGCGTGCGGTCCTGGTTTCCGTGGCGGATCGCTGGCCGGCCTCGCCCTATGCCGCCAAGGCACTGCTCGCGGCCCACCTCCTGGCGCCGGAGGATACCGCACTCATGGTGCGGATCGATTCCGTATATGGGGCAAGCCCCTACGTCCTGGCTATGCAGGGCGACGACGTACCGGAACTCCGCGCGCTGGAGGATTCCCTCGGCGCCTTTGCCCGGTCCGAGGTCCGGCCCGCCACCCGCGGGCGCCGTCCGCCGGCCGCCGCACCGGGCACCTCACGCAAGGTGACCACTCCCGGTCAGCGCGCACCGGAGCTCCGGTGACGGTCCCGCTCGCGCGGGAACTCTTCGGCGTCACTTTCCAGAATCCCATTTTCCTCGCCGCGGGCACCGCCGCCTACGGGCTGGAGCTCGCGGGGACGATGGATCTCGAACGCCTCGGCGGCATCGTCTGCAAGGCGGTCTCGCTCGAACCGCGTGCCGGGAATCCTCCGCCCCGCGTGGCGGAGGCGGCCGGTGGCATGCTCAACTCGGTCGGCCTCGCAAATCCGGGGCTTCGCACCGTCGCTGCGCGGGAATTGCCGGCGGTGTGCGCCGCCCTTCGGCGTTGCCGTGTCCTCGTCAACGTGGTCGGCTTCGAGGTCGCGGAGTACGCTGCGGTGGTGCGCGGGCTCGAGCCGGTGGCGGGGCTCGCCGGATATGAACTCAACCTCTCCTGCCCCAACACCAGCGCCGGCGGCCTGGAATTCGGGGCAGATGCCGTTGCCGTTACCGCCGTCGTCCGCCAGGTGCGGGCCGAGACGCGGCGTGGCGTGAGCGTCAAGCTCTCGCCGGCGCTGCCGGACGTGGCGGCCATCGCCCAGGCGGCGGCTGATGCAGGGGCCGACGCCATCTCGGTCGTCAATACCCTGCCGGGCACCGCCTACGGCGATGACGCGATGACGCCCCGGCTGGGGCAGGGGTATGGTGGGATCAGCGGCCCGGCGCTGCTCCCGGCGGGGTTGCTGGCGGTGCAGCGCGTGCGGCAGCGCACGGGACTCCCGGTGATGGCCACCGGGGGCGTCCGAAGTGCCGGCGATGTTCGCCAGTATCTGTCGGCTGGCGCCACGCTCGTGGGAATCGGTACGGCGGCCATGGCCGATCCGCACCTGCCCGGGCGCATCGTCACGGCACTGGAGGCGGCGTGAGCGAGGTGATCCTGGCCCTGGATGTGGCCACCGCCGAAAGCGCCGAGGCAATGCTGGACCGGATCCCCGAGGTGCGCTGGGTGAAGGTCGGCTCCATCCTGATGACGCGGGAAGGCGGCGGGCTCGTGCGGCGGCTGGCCGCGCGAGGGCTCCGCGTCTTTCTCGATCTCAAGTGGCACGACATTCCGAATACCGTGGCCGGCGCGGTATCCCAGGCCCGCGACCTCGGCGCCGCCATGGCCACGGTACACGCCCTGGGTGGGCGGCGGATGCTGGAGGCGGCCGCGCGGGCGGCAGGGGACGGACTGCAACTCGTTGGCGTCACCGTGCTCACGTCGCACGATGCATCCGGCTATGCGGAACTGGCGGGGCGGGAGGCCGTCAGCCTGGACGACGAAGCACGGCGCCTTGCGGTGATGGCACGGCAGTGCGGACTGGCCGGCGTGGTCTGCTCCCCGGCGGAGACGGCCTTGCTGCGCCAGGCCCTCGGGCCTGACGCGACGATCGTGGTACCGGGCATCCGGATGGGCACCGAGCGCACGGACGATCAGAAACGGGTCGCGACCCCGGCGGCCGCGGCGCGGGCCGGCGCGACCCATCTCGTGGTGGGGAGGCCGGTACTGGAGGCAGCGGATCCATACCAGGCATTCGCCGAGATCACCCGACAGGTTCTTGCACCGTAGTTGCCCTGATGCATCACTCTGCACCGATTGACAAGACTGCGCCGCTGCCCATCTTGGGCTCATGGTCACGTACGAATATGCACTCGATGCAGGTTACATCCTGATTCGTCGGGCCGGGGCGGACGCACCGGCCGAGATCGAAGTGCTGCTTCATGAACTGGCCCGCGACGCGATCCTGACCCCGGGCGCCCGGCTCCTCATCGATGTGCGGGAATCTGCCCACCCCTGGACCGTCCGGCAGCTGGACGCCGTCGTGCCGGCTTTTCGCCTTCTGGCAGGGCGGGGTGTGAGCGCCATCGCCATTGTCGCGGATGCCGACGTGGCGTACGGCATGGCTCGGATTCTTGCGGTGCACCTGGATACTCACGGTCTCGAGGCGCGCGTGTTCCGTGCGCTCGAGCCCGCCGAGCAATGGCTGGAACAGACCGGAACCTCGAAGCCCTGAACGGGCCGGCGCTCGACGTCACCTTTCAGGAGCGGCGCTGGCGATTCGTGGTGCGTCCCGCTCCTGGCACGGCCCTCGGTGACGCCTGGCATCTCGAGGGGCCCGACGCGCAGTTCGTTCCCGCACGCCCCTATTTCGCCGACGAGCCCCGGGTCATTCTCGAGCAGCGTCTCCGCGACTGGCTGAGCGAATGGGTCTTCGTGAGCGCGGCGCGGATCATTCGCGTCGGCTCGGTGGTGTGGACGGTGCGCCGGGAACGGCGCCGGGTGCAGCCCCCCGGCACCCTGGTCGTTGTGCCGAGGTCGCCGCCGGTCGCTCGCATCGTGTTCGACAGCAGCGACGGCCGGCATGCCGCCCTGACGGCGCTGATCGACGGCCTGAGCTTCGTGACCATGCCCGCCCGCCGGCTTCGGGAACTGATCCGGCTCGCCCTCCGCGCGGCACGGGGAAGCCGGCGCCCGTGATCACGCCGGCCCCACTCCCAGCAGTCCCAACCCCCATCCCTTGCACGACTTCCGTCCCGTGGGTATAATGCAAAGCTAGTCCATAAACGGTCCACGGTCCGGGAGAGGGTGTGAAGGTTCGTTCCAGCGTCAAGCCGATCTGCGAGCACTGCCGCGTCATCAGGCGCGCCGGCGTCGTGCGCATCATCTGCAAGCGCAATCCCAAGCACAAGCAGCGGCAGGGCTGACCCATGGCACGTATCGCGGGCGTGGATCTTCCGCGCGAGAAGCGCGTCGAGATCGCCCTTACCTACATCTTCGGCATCGGCCGCCCCACCAGCACCCGGATCCTGACCGAGACCGGCGTCAATGCCGACACCCGCGTCCGGGACCTGTCGGATGCGGAAGTGGCGCGGCTCCGGCAGTACATCGAGCGCACCGTGAAGGTGGAAGGGGCGCTCCGCACCGAAGTCGCCATGAACGTCAAGCGCCTCATGGACATCGGCAGCTATCGCGGCATCCGGCACCGCCGGGGCCTGCCGGTCCGCGGGCAGCGCACCCATACCAATGCCCGGACCAAGAAGGGGCCGCGGCGCGCCATCGCAGGCAAGAAGAAGGTGACGAAGAAGTAATATGACAGCACCAGCCAAGCCGACGACGGGCGGCAAGCGGGCCAAGCGCGTGGTCGAGAGCGAGGGTGTGGCCCACATCTCGGCGACGTTCAACAACGTCCTGATCACCATCACCGACATGCGCGGCAACGCCCTGTCCTGGGGCACCGCCGGCAAGGCCGGGTTCAAGGGCTCCAAGAAGAGCACGCCGTTCGCCGCCACCGTGGCCGCCGAAAATTGCGCGCGCGAGGCGGTGAACATGGGCCTCCGCCGGGTGCATGTCCGGGTCCAGGGCCCGGGCAGCGGGCGGGAATCCGCCATTCAGGCGCTGGCCTCCGCCGGCCTCAAGGTGCTGTCCATCCGTGACGTGACGCCGATCCCGCACAACGGCTGCCGTCCTCCCAAGAAGCGGCGGGTCTGAGCCATGGCGCGCTACGTCGAAGCGAACTGCAAGCTCTGCCGCCGCGAGGGCGTCAAGCTCTTCCTCAAGGGCGCCAAGTGCCTCACCGAGAAGTGTCCGGTGGAGCGGCGGCCGTATCCGTCGGGCCAGCATGGGCAGGGTGGCGGCGGCGGCCGCGGCCGGAAGACGTCGGAGTACGCCAAGCAGCTGCGCGAGAAGCAGAAGGTCAAGCGGATCTACGGCCTCACCGAGCGCCAGTTCCGGAACACCTTCGATCGCGCCACGCTCCAGCCGGGCGTCAAGGGCACCAACCTGCTCCTGGCGCTGGAGACCCGGCTCGACAACATCGCCTACCGCCTGGGCCTTGCGCCGAGCCGGAAGGCAGCCCGCCAGCTCATCCGGCACGGCCACGTCGAGGTGAACGGGGCGCGCGTGAACGTACCGTCGTACCGGGTGGCGGTGGGACAGGAAGTGCGCGTGGCGCCGGCCAGCCGCGAAATGGTGAGTGTGAAGATGGCGCAGGAGCTGGCCAGCCGCGGCCAGCCGGTGCGCTGGCTCTCGGTGGATTCGGACAATGCGGCTGGCCGTCTGTCGGAGCTCCCGACACGCGAGGCCATCCCCGTCAACGCCCAGGAACAGCTCATCGTCGAGCTGTACTCGAAGTGACCATGAACATTGACCTGACCGGACTGGTTCGCCCGCAGCTGGTCGAGATGGCCAAGCGGGAAGACAATCCCAACGTGGCGGAGTTCCGCCTCCAGCCGCTCGAGCGAGGCTTCGGCCATACGCTGGGCAACGCCCTTCGGCGCATGCTGCTGTCGTCGCTGCGGGGCAGCGCCGTCTGGGGCTTCCGCATGGATGGCGTGGTGCATGAGCACGCCACGGTGCCGGGCGTCCTGGAGGACGTCCACCAGATCGTGCAGCGGCTCAAGGCCCTGACCCTGGTGCTGGCGGAAGACGTGGACGAGGCGGAGCTGCACATCAAGCGCGCCAGTGCCGGCCCGGTTTACGCCCGGGACATCCAGCAGAGCGGCAAGGTGACGATCGTGAATCCCGATCACCTGCTCTTCACGGTGCAGGATGATCGCGAGATCAACATGGAGCTGCGGGTCAACAAGGGGCGGGGCTACGTCGAGGCCGAGCTGCACCCGGCCGACCGCTCGCAGCCGGTGGACCTGATCCGCATCGACGCCATCTACAACCCGGTCCGCCGGGCCAACTTCACCGTCGCGGAGACGCGCGTCGGCCAGCGCACCGACTACGACCGCCTGGTGGTCTCGGTGGAAACCAACGGCACCATCTCGCCCGAGGATGCCATCGCCTACGCCGCGGCGCTGGCGCAGGAACACTTCCGCCACTTCGTCGAGTTCGGCCGGGTGCCGGAGGGACGGCCGGAGGCGGCCGCCACGGACGGCAGCGAGCTGTCGCTGGGCGCCCGGCTCGAGCAGCCGATTGACGATCTCGGGCTCACGGTGCGCACGCTCAATTCGCTCAAGAACAACGGCCTCCGCTCCCTGCGTGACCTGGCCGGCTCCACCGCCGAGGATCTCGACAAGGTCCGCAACGTGGGCGGCAAGGCGGTCCGCGAGATCGCCGATCTCCTGCACAAGCAGGGGCTCAACTTCGGCATGACCTTCGAGGATGCCGATGGCGAGATCCGGATCGTGAACGAGGGCCAGACGCCGGAATCGGTGCTGGCGGCGCTCCAGGAAGGGGAAGGGGAGTAATGCGCCACCGCGCCAAGGGACGGCAGCTCTCGCGCACGTCCACCCACCGGCGGGCGTTGCTCAACAACATGGCCACGAGCCTGTTCGAGCACGGTCGCGTCATCACGACCGAGGCGAAGGCCAAGGAACTGCGGCCGTTCGCGGAAAAGCTGATCACTCTCGCGCGGCGGGGTGATCTCCACGCCATGCGCCTGGTGGAGCGGAAGATCAAGGACCGCGCGGTGCGGGAGCGGCTCTTCAAGGAGATCGGCCCGCGGTTCGCTTCCCGGCCGGGCGGCTACACCCGCATCCTCAAGCTGGGGCACCGCCCGGGCGACGGGGCTGACGTGGCCCGCATCGAACTGCTGGCGGAGTAGGACCGCCCCGCGTGCCTCTGGTCCGGAGCAGCCTGGAAAGTCGAAAGGGGACCCGAGGGTCCCCTTTTTTCTGGCCGGTCGCGGACAGGCCGCGGTCAGACCGCCTTGCGAATCCGGTTGCTCTTGATGCAGCGGGTGCAGACCTGGACTCGCCGGGGCGCGCCATCCACCAGCACCCGCACGGTCTGGAGATTCGGATACCAGCGCCGCTTGGTGCGGTTGTTCGCGTGGCTGACATTGTTGCCGGTGGCCGGTCCCTTGGCGCAGACAGAACAAACGCGTGCCATGGCTTTCACTCTGCTGAATGGTTCAATCCCGATCCTGCCAAGCCATGAATCCTAACCAGCGCACGGGAATCGCGCAACTTCCTCCTGGACTACAAGATGCCTAAGGCGCTCATCACGGGTGTGACGGGTCAGGATGGCTCCTATCTCGCGGAGAACCTGCTCGCCAAGGGGTATGAGGTGGTGGGCATGGTACGGCGCACCAGCCACGACAGCTACGAACGGATCGGGCACCTCCTGGACCGGGTGGAGATCGTCGCCGCCGACCTGCTGGACCAGCACTCCCTGACGCAGGTGCTCCAGGAGACCCGGCCCGACGAGGTGTACAATCTCGCCGCCCAGAGCTACGTGCCCACTTCCTGGACCCAGCCCGTCCTCACCGGCGAATTCACCGCCCTCGGCGTCACCCGGATTCTCGAGGCGATCCGTCTGGTACACCCGTCGGCCCGCTTCTACCAGGCCAGCAGCTCGGAGATGTTCGGCCGCGTGCGGGAGACGCCGCAGAGCGAGCTGACGCCGTTCTACCCGCGCTCGCCCTACGGCGTGGCCAAGGCGTACGGGCACTGGATCACGGTCAACTACCGCGAGAGCTACGGACTCTTCGCGGTGAGCGGCATCCTGTTCAATCACGAGTCGCCACGGCGCGGCATCGAGTTCGTCACCCGGAAGGTGACCGACGGGGTGGCACGCATCAAGCTCGGCCTTGCCCGGGAGCTGCGGCTCGGCAACCTCGACGCCCGGCGGGACTGGGGTTTCGCCGGGGACTACGTCGAGGCGATGTGGCGCATGCTGCAGCAACCGGCGGCGCAGGATTACGTCATCGGTACCGGAACCACGCACAGCGTGCGCGAACTGGTCGAGGCGGCGTTCCGGCACGCGGGCCTCGACTGGAACAGGCATGTGGTGGTGGATCCGCGGTTCATCCGGCCGGCCGAGGTGGACCTCCTGCAGGCGGACCCGCGGAAGGCCCGGGCGGAGCTTGGCTGGACTCCCAAGGTGACCTTCGAGGAGCTGGTGGCGATGATGGTGGACGCCGATATCGAGCGCCTTTCCCGGGCGCGCTGAGCCGATGCGCGTTCTCGTCACCGGGGCAGACGGATTCGCGGGACGGTACCTCGTGCGGAGCCTGGTGGCCGGCGGCCACCGGGTGACGGCGGCGGTACGGCCTGGCGGTGAGCCGGCCAGCCGGTGGCTCACGCGCAGTGAGGCAGAGCAGGTGACGGAGGCCGAATTGCAGCTTGAATCGGCCGAGTCGGGCGCAGCGCTGGTCAGCCAGCCGCACGACGCGGTGGTGCACCTTGCCGCCGTGGCCTCGGGTGCCGAGGCGCGGCAGGATCCGGGACACGCGTGGGTGGTGAACGCCGCGGGCACGGCCCGGCTTCTGGAGGGGCTCGGGCAGCGCCGGGTGGCCGGGACCGCAGATCCGCTCGTGCTGCTGGTCTCGACCGGCGAGGTCTATGGCGCCGGCTCGGGACGGCCACGGCTCGAGACCGATGCGGTGCTCCCGGTGTCGCCCTATGCGGCGAGCAAGGCGGGCGCCGAGGTCGCCGCCGCGGAAGTTGCCCGGCGAACGGGGCTTCGCGTGATCGTTGCGCGCGCCTTCCAGCACACCGGGCCCGGACAGGCGCCGATCTATGTGGTACCGGCGCTGGCCCGTCGCCTGGCGGAGGCACGTGCCAGCGGCGCCAACCGCGTGCCGGTTGGCAATCTTGCCCCGGTGCGGGACATCAGCGACGTGCGGGACGTCGTGGCGGCGTACATCGCCCTGCTGGCGCGTGGCGTGCCCGGGGCGGTCTACAACGTGTGCCGTGGCGAGGGACTGTCGCTCGCCGAGCTCTTCCGCAAGCTTTCGGCAATCATCGGGGTGGACGCGGAGCCGGAGACGGATCCGGCGCTCACCCGCCGTGCCGACATCGTTCACCTGGTGGGTGACAACTCCCGGCTCCGGGCCGACACCGGGTGGGCCCCGGCGCTGAGTCTGGACCAGACCCTTCGAGACGTCGTGGATGCCCAAGCGCACTGACCTGAAGAGCATTCTCCTGATCGGCTCCGGCCCCATCGTGATCGGGCAGGGCGCCGAATTCGATTATTCCGGCACCCAGGCGGTGCGGGCCCTCAAGGAAGAGGGCTACCGCGTGATCCTGGTGAATTCGAATCCGGCCACGATCATGACCGACCCCGAACTGGCGGACCGGACCTACATCGAGCCGGTGACGCCCGAGTGGGTGGCCAAGGTGATCGAGCGGGAGCGCCCGGACGCCCTGCTGCCCACCATGGGCGGCCAGACGGCGCTCAACTGCGCCATGGCGCTGCACCAGGACGGGGTGCTGGAGCGGTTCGGCGTCGAGCTCATCGGCGCCAACGAACGGGCCATCCGGATCGGCGAGGATCGGGACGAATTCGCGGCCGCCATGCGGCGCATCGGCCTCGCGACGCCGGAAGGCCGGACGGTGCGGAGCGTCGAAGAGGCGCGCGAGGCCGTCGCGGCCACCGGGTATCCGGCCATCATCCGGCCCTCGTTCACGCTGGGCGGTTCCGGCGGCGGGATCGCGTACAACCCCGACGAATTCGAGACCATGGTGCGGCGGGGGCTGGATCTCTCCCCCGTGGGTTCCGTGCTGATCGAGCGCAGCATCATCGGCTGGAAGGAATACGAGCTGGAGGTGATGCGGGACGGCCGGGACAACGTCGTGATCGTCTGCTCGATCGAGAACCTGGACCCGATGGGCGTGCACACCGGGGACTCGATCACGGTGGCGCCGGCGATGACGCTCTCGGACCGGGAGTACCAGCGGATGCGGGACGCGTCCATCGCGATCATCCGCGAGGTGGGCGTGGCCGCCGGCGGCTGCAACATCCAGTTCGCCGTGAATCCGGCCGACGGAGAGCAGCTGGTCATCGAAATGAACCCGCGGGTCTCGCGCAGCAGCGCCCTGGCGTCCAAGGCCACCGGCTTTCCCATCGCGCGCATCGGCGCCAAGGTGGCCGTGGGCTATACGCTGGACGAGCTCCCCAATGACATCACGCGCACCACGCCGGCCTCGTTCGAGCCGGTGCTGGACTACGTGGTGGTGAAGGTGCCCCGGTTCAACTTCGAGAAGTTCCCCGCGGCGGACCCGTCACTCACCACGCAGATGAAGGCGGTGGGCGAGGTGATGGCCATCGGCCGCACGTTCAAGGAGGCGTTCCAGAAGGCGCTGCGCGGACTGGAGACCGACCGTCCGGGCTGGAGCGCCGCCGGCCTGCCCGGTGACGACCGCCTCACCGACGACAGCCGCGAGGCGGTGCTTGCGGCAATCCGGAAGCCCACGCCGGAGCGGATCTTCCAGCTCAAGCGGGCGTTCGATCTCGGCGTGCCGGTGACCGAGATCGCCGAGCGCACCGGGATCGATCCCTGGTTCCTGTACCAGATGCAGGAACTGGTGGAGGCGGAGCGCGCCTGGCGGTCCGCGTCATCGGTGGACGATCCGGCGCTCGTCCGCCGCATGAAGCGCATGGGCTTCTCCGATCGCCAGCTTGCGATGCTCCGCGGCGAGACCGAGGGCCAGGCACGCGAGCGCCGGCACCGCCTCGGGGTGCGGCCCGCCTACAAGACGGTGGATACCTGCGCCGGCGAGTTCCCCTCGGCCACACCATATCTCTACTCCTCCTACGACGAGGAGAACGAATCGGCACCGGCCGGCGACCGCACCGTGGTGATCCTCGGCTCGGGGCCGAACCGGATCGGGCAGGGGGTGGAGTTCGACTACTGCTGCGTGCGCGCCGCCCTCGCCTTCCGCGAGATGGGCTACCGCACCGTGATGGTGAATTCCAATCCCGAGACCGTCTCCACCGATTTCGACATCTCGGATGTGCTGTACTTCGAGCCGCTGACCCTTGAGGACGTGCTCGAGGTCGTGCAGCTGGAGCAGCCGCTCGGGGTGGTGGTGCAACTGGGCGGCCAGACCCCGCTCCGGCTGGCGCGCGGGCTCGAGGCGGCCGGCGTGAAGATTCTCGGTACCTCACCCGAGGCCATCGACATCGCCGAGGACCGGGGCCGCTTCGAGAAGGTGGCCCGGGAGCTCGGCGTCGCGCAGCCGCCGGCCGGGATCGCCTTTTCGGTGGAGGAAGCGACGAAGGTGGCGGAGCGGGTGGGCTTCCCGGTGCTGGTCCGGCCCTCCTACGTGCTGGGCGGGCGCGCCATGGAGATCGTCTACGACACGGCCTCGCTCAGCGACTACTTCCAGCGGGCGGCGCGGGTGGCGCCGGAGCATCCGGTGCTGATCGACCGCTTCCTCGAGGACGCGTTCGAGGCCGATGTGGACGCCATCAGCGACGGCGCCCGCTGCGTGATCGGCGGCGTGATGCAGCACATCGAGGATGCCGGCGTCCACTCGGGCGATTCCGCCTGCGTGCTGCCGCCGTACCTCCTCACCGAGGCGCAGGTGGCCGAGATGCGGGAGCACACCCGCGCCTTCGCGCTGAAGCTGGGAGTCGTGGGCCTGCTCAACGTGCAGTACGCCATCAAGGACGGCACCGTCTACGTGCTGGAGGTGAATCCCCGGGCCTCGCGCACGGTGCCGTTCGTCTCCAAGACGACCGGTGTGCCGCTCGCCAGCCTCGCGGCCGCGGTGGCGGTGGGCCGGACGCTGGACGATCTGGGGCTCTCGGACGATGTGATCCAGCCATACGTCGCCGTGAAGGAGGCGGTGTTCCCGTTCAACAAGTTCCAGGGCGTGGACCTGGTGCTGGGTCCCGAAATGCGCTCCACCGGCGAAGTCATGGGCATCGCCGACTCGTTCGGGATGGCATTCGCCAAGGCCCAGGCCAGCGCCGACGGTGCGCTCCCGCTCTCCGGCAGCGTCTTCATCACGGTGAACGATCACGACAAGGACACCGTGGTTCCCATTGCGCGGCGCTTCCACGGGCTGGGCTTCCGGGTCTTTGCCACCGAGGGTACGGCGCGGCACCTGCGCCACCGCGGTATCCCGGCCCAGCGGGTGCTCAAGGTGCACGAGGGCCGGCCCAACGCGATCGACCTCCTGCTGTCGGGCGAAATCCAGTTGCTCGTCAACACGCCGCTTGGCAAGCTGACCCAGCAGGATGACTACGCCATCCGGCGGGCGGCGCTGCAGCACCGGGTGCCCTACACGACGACCCTGTCCGCCGCCTCGGCGGCGTGCGATGCGATCATCGCCCTGCGGAGCCGTGCCGGCGAGGTACGCTCGGTGCAGGAGTGGCACGAACTCGCACGGGAAATGTCCGCCGAATGGGCCGGATGACGCGCGCTGGCACCGTGACCGCGGTCGTGGTGACGCTGCTGCTGCGGGCGGCGCCCGCCGGCGCGCAAGGGTCCCGATACGGGATCGGCAGCGAGCGGGCCGCGGTCCGGCCCGGCCCGGTGACGACCTTTGCGGTGAACGGTGTCGGCTCGGCCATCGGCCGGGAGCGCACGCTCTGGTTTGCCCTCGGCGGCGCGGCCCTCGGCGCCGTGGCTTGTACGGCCATCTCGAACTACGTGAAGGATTCCGGTAGCGGATTCACCACCTGTACTGCCAGCGGATACGCCGCTTTCGTGGCCGGCGGCGCGCTCACCGGCGTCGTCGTGGCCCTGCTGACCGACCATCCGGCGTCGGGATCATGACGGACTCACCCCGAGAGGCACCGGTGCCTGGCGACTACTTCGTGCATGAGTCCAGCTTTGTGGATGCGGGGGCCCGGATCGGCACCGGCACGAAGATCTGGCATTTCTGCCACGTCATGCCGGGCGCCGTCATCGGCTCCGGTTGCAGCCTGGGCCAGAACGTCGTCGTCATGAACGGCACCCGGATCGGCAACAATGTGAAGATCCAGAACAACGTCTCCATCTACGAGGGCGTGGAGCTGGACGACGACGTCTTCTGCGGACCGAGCTGCGTGTTCACGAACGTCCTCAATCCCCGCAGCCATGTCTCGCGCAAGCATGAGTACTGGCCCACGCGGGTTGGCCGGGGAGCCACCATCGGCGCCAACGCGACGGTCGTCTGTGGCGCCACGCTCGGTGAGTACTGCTTTGTGGGGGCCGGCGCCGTGGTCACCGCCGATGTCCCGCCGTTCGCGCTGGTGGTAGGGGTGCCGGCTCACCAGGTGGGCTGGGTGTGCCGCTGTGGCGAGCGGCTGGCGGTGGCGGCCGGGGCGGCCCAGTGCCCGGCCTGCGGCACCCGGTACCGGGAAGCCGCCGGGGGGCTTTCCATCGTTGACCCTGAGGTCCGATCCCGATAATTTGCAAGGCTTTAGCAGAGTTGACCGGCGCGTCCGGGCTTGCCGAATCGGCTGGTGCTGGCGCGCTTTTCATTCGCGGGGACTTCGTGAACGTTCCGCTGCTCGACCTGACGGCCCAGCATCGCGCCATCGCGCCGGAAGTGATGGCGGCGGCGGAGGCCGTGATCCAGCGCCAGGCGTTCATCATGGGTCCGGAAGTGGGTCAGCTGGAGCAGGCCATCGCCGGGCTCTCCCATGTGCAGCATGCGGTGGCGTGTGCCAGCGGCACCGACGCCCTGTTGCTGCCGCTCAAGGCACTGGATCTGGCGCCGGGGGACGAGGTGATCGTCCCGTCCTTCACCTTCTTCGCGACGGCCGGTGCGGTGCACAATGCCGGCGGCACGCCGGTATTCGTGGACATCGACCCCGGCACCTTCAACCTCGTGCCGGCAGCAGTCGAGGCGGCCATCACGCCCCGCACCCGGGCGGTGATCGCGGTACATCTCTACGGCCAGATGGCGGACGTCGGGGCGCTCAGGCAGCTGGCGGACCGGCATGGCATCGCGCTGATCGAGGATGCCGCCCAGGCCATCGGGGCCCGGCGCCTGGTGGAGGGGACCTGGCGCATGGCCGGGGAGCTGGGGCACGCCGGTACCCTGTCCTTCTTTCCCAGCAAGAATCTCGGCGGCTGGGGTGACGGTGGCATGATCCTCACCCAGGACGCCGCGCTCGCGGCACGTCTGGGCCGGCTCCGGCTGCACGGCGGGGCCAAGCAGTACCATCACGACGAGGTGGGGTTCAACAGTCGCCTCGACACACTCCAGGCGGCCATCCTGCTGGTGAAGCTCCGGTACCTGGCGGGCTGGAGCGCGGCCCGGCGGGACCGGGCTGCGCGATACGACGAGCTGCTGGCCGGTCTCGGTGCCGTGCGGACGCCGGTGGTGGATGGATGTGCCGAGCACATCTTCCATCAATACACGATCCGGGCGGAGCGACGCGACGAGCTCGTGGCGCATCTTCGGGCCGGCGGCATCGGCTGCGCGGTGTACTATCCGGTCGGCCTCCACCTCCAGCCCTGCTTCCGCGACCTGGGCTATGCGGCCGGCAGCCTGCCCGAGACGGAGCGTGCCATGCGGGACGTCGTGTCGCTGCCGGTCTTCCCGGAGCTGACGGACGCGCAGCAGGACGCCGTCGTCCGCGCGATCCGCGCGTTCTATCAGTGAACTCCAGCCGCGAGGCCGTGCGCTGATGTTCGTCACCAAGCCGTCCATCACGGACCGCCGGATCCGCTTTGCCCTCGTCGGGTGCGGCCGGATCTCCGCCAACCATTTCGAGGCCCTGGCGAAGCATGCGGAGCATGCCGAGCTGGTGGGCGTGTGCGACATCGACCCGGCGGCGCTTGCCCGGGCGGCGGAGCGGACCGGCGCCCGGCCGTTCGATTCGCTGGACGCGCTGCTGGCGGGGTGTGACGCCGACGCCGTGGTGCTCGCCACGCCGAGCGGGCTGCATTCGGCGCAGGCCATCCGGTGCGCCGCCGCCGGGCGTCATGTCGTCACCGAGAAGCCGATGGCCACCCGCTGGCAGGACGGCAAGCGGATGGTGGAGGCCTGTGACCGCGCCGGGGTGCGTCTGTTCGTCGTGAAGCAGAACCGCCGGAACGCGACGCTCCAGCTGGTGCGGCGGGCGGTCCAGGCGCAGCGGTTCGGGCGGATCTTCATGGTGAACGTGAACGTGTTCTGGTCCCGCCCGCAGGAGTATTACGACAGCGCGCCCTGGCGGGGCACGTGGGAGTTCGACGGCGGGGCCTTCATGAACCAGGCGAGCCACTACGTGGACCTGCTCGACTGGCTGATCGGCCCGGTGGAGAGCGTGCAGGCCTACACCGCCACGCTGGCGCGGCACATCCAGGTGGAGGACACCGGGGTCGTGTCCATCCGGTGGCGCACCGGGGCCCTGGGCTCGATGAACGTCACGATGCTGACTTACCCGCGGAATCTCGAGGGGTCCATCACCATCATCGGCGAGCGGGGCACCGTGAAGGTCGGCGGCGTGGCCGTGAACCGGATCGACCACTGGGAGTTTGCCGACCGCCAGCCGGAGGACGAGCAGGTGGCCCGGGCGAACTACGAGACGACGTCCGTGTACGGCTTCGGCCACCCGGCCTACTACGAGAACGTGATCCGGACGCTCCGGGGCGAGGCGCTGCCGGAGACTGACGGTCGCGAGGGGCTCAATTCCCTCGAGATCCTGATAGCCACCTACCTCTCGGCTCGCGACGGCAAGCGCGTGGCCCTGCCCCTGGAGTACTGATTCGATGACGATTGCAGAGGACCTGATCGGGAAGGCCGAACGGCGTGAGGCGCTGTTCGGCATCATCGGCCTGGGCTACGTCGGGCTTCCCCTGGCGGTGGAACTGGCGCGGGCCGGCTACCGGGTGCTGGGCTACGACATCAGCCCGCGGGTGGTGGCGGGACTGAATGCCGGCACCTCGCACATCAAGGACGTCGCCGACCAGGACCTCAAGGAGATCCTGGCGGCCGGCCGCTTCGAGGCCACCACGGACGCGAGCCGTCTCGCGGAGCCGGATGCCATCTCCATCTGCGTCCCGACGCCGCTGTCGAAGTACAAGGATCCGGACGTGAGCTTCATCGTCGCGGCGACGGACGCCGTGAAGAAAACGCTCCGGCGGGGGCAGGCCGTGATCCTGGAAAGCACGACGTATCCCGGTACCACCCGCGAGATCATGCTGCCCGCGCTCGAAGGCACGGGACTCAAGGTCGGGACCGACTTCTTTCTCGCCTTCAGTCCGGAGCGCGTGGATCCGGGCAATCCGGTCTATCACACGCGGAACACGCCCAAGGTGGTGGGTGGCATCACGCCGGCCTGTCGCGACGTCTGCTGCGCGCTGTACCAGCCGGCGATCGACGCGCTCGTGCCGGTCTCCTCGACCGAGGCGGCGGAGCTGGTGAAGCTGCTCGAGAATACCTTCCGGAGCGTCAACATCGGCCTGGTGAACGAGATGGCCATCGTCTGCGACAAGCTGGGCGTGGACGTGTGGGAGGTGATCGATGCCGCCGCAACCAAGCCCTTCGGGTTCATGAAGTTCACGCCGGGGCCGGGGCTGGGCGGGCACTGCATCCCGATCGATCCGCATTACCTCGCGTGGAAGATGCGCGGGCTCAACTACAAGACCCGCTTCATCGACATCGCCGGCGAGGTGAACTCGGAGATGCCGCTGTTCTGGGTGCGGAAGACAATCGACACCCTGAACATGAACGGCAAGGCGATGCGTGACGCGCGCGTCCTGATCGTCGGCGTCGCGTACAAGAAGGACATCGACGACCTGCGCGAGAGCCCCGCGCTCGACATCATCCGGCTGCTGGAACAGTATGGCGCGACGGTGTCGTACCACGACCCGTACGTCCCGGCGCTGGAGGAGGACGGGCATCAGTACGCGTCCGTGCCGCTGGACCCCGCGGCGCTGCGGGCGGCCGACTGCGTGCTCATCGTGACCGATCACTCGAGCATCGACTACGGGCTCATCCGCCAGCACGCCCCGCTCGTGGTGGACACCCGGCACGCGCTGGCGCGGCGGTAGTGCGGCTCGCGGTCATCGGCAGCGGGTACGTCGGTCTCGTGGCCGGTGCCTGTTTCGCGGAGACGGGCAACGAGGTGGTCTGCGTGGAACGGGACGCCGGGCGGGTCGGCCGGCTCAGGACCGGCGACATGCCGCTCTTCGAGCCCGGACTCGAGCCGCTGCTGCGCCGGAACCAGGCCGAGGGGCGGCTGCGCTTCACGACCGACCTGCGGGAGGCGGTGACGCACGCGTCGCTGCTCTTCATCGCCGTCGGGACCCCGGCGGCGGACGACGGTGGGGCGGACATCTCCCTGGTGCTGGAGGTGGCGGAGGCGATCGCCCGGCTCGCCACCAGGCCGGTGACGCTGGTGCTCAAGTCCACGGTGCCGGTCGGGACGGCGGCCCGGGTCGCCGCCGCCGTGGCCCGCGTGACGCCGGTGCCGGTGGCGGTGGCGTCGAATCCGGAGTTCCTCAAGGAAGGCGCCGCGGTGGATGACTTCATGCATCCCGACCGCGTGATCGTCGGCACCGACAGCGAAGCGGTGCGCAGCCTGCTGGGCGAGCTGTATGCGCCGTACACCCGCCGGGGCGGGGACCGGATCCTGTTCATGGACAGCGCCTCTGCGGAGCTCACCAAGTATGCCGCCAACGCGATGCTGGCCACGCGGGTGTCGTTCATGAACCAGATGGCGGTGCTCTGCGAGGCGGTCGGCGCCGACGTGGCCCTGGTCCGGAACGGCATCGGTTCGGACCGTCGCATCGGGCGGGCGTTTCTCTATCCCGGCCCGGGGTTCGGCGGATCCTGCTTCCCCAAGGACCTGCGAGCGCTCCGCCGCATGGGGGAGATGCAAGGCGTCTCGCTGGACCTCGTGGCGGCCGTGGAAGCGGTCAACCATCGCCAGCGGGAGCTGATCTTCCGGAAGGTCGAGCAGGCGGCCGGCGGCGTCCGGGGCCGGACGGTGGCGATCTGGGGACTCGCGTTCAAGGCGGAGACCGATGACATCCGGGAAAGCCCGGCGATCATCCTGGCGGAGCGGTTGCTCGAGGGCGGGGCGGTGGTGCAGGCGCACGATCCGGAGGCGATGCCCGCGGCGGAGCGCCACTTCGGAAACCGGATCCGCCTCGCACCCGAGCCCTATGCCGCATTGGCGGGAGCCGACGTGCTTGTCGTGATGACCGAATGGCTGGTCTACCGCACGCCCGACTTCAGCCGGATTGCGAGCCTGCTGCGGCATCCGGCCCTGGTGGATGGCCGGAATCTGTACGACCCGCTGCGGGTACGGGCGGCGGGACTGACCTATGACGGTGTGGGGCGGCAGGCCACGCCGCCGCCAGCGTAAGGGGCGAACATGCAGCCAAGCACTGACCAGCTGATGATGCGGGCGCGCGAGCGGTTTGTGCTCCAGGACTATCACGGCGCCGTGTACCTGCTGGAGGAGATCACCTCCCAGGGGAATGCATTTGCCGATGCGCACCACCTGCTCGGCGTGTCGCTGTCCCTCCTGGGCCACACCGAGCGCGCCCTGGAGGAGTTTGACCGTGCCCTGGCGCTGAATCCGCGCTATCTCGAAGCGCTGATTCACCGCGGATTGCTCCTGAACCAGCTCGGACTGTCGCGCGAGGCGGAGGAGTGCTTCCGGCGGGCGTCGCTGGCGGACACCGGCAATGTGCGCGGCTTCGCCGCGCCGGTCGCCGCGCAGCTGGCGAACCGCCACGCCGAGCTGGCCCACGCCTATGCCGAGGTGGGCGCCCTCGACCTGGCCGCCGAGCAGTACCGCCGTGCGCTGGAACTGGGGCCGACGTTCCACGACTTGCGGTATCGCCTGGCCCGGGTGCTGCTGGAATCCGGCCGGGCGCTGGAGGCGCGGGAGGAACTGGAGCAGGTGGTCGCGGCACGGCCGGCGTTCCTGGATGCCGGTGCGGCACTGGGGCTCGCGCGTTATCTGTCCGGGGACGCCGACGGTGCGCGCGAAGTATGGGAAAACCTGCTCTCGCACCGGCCGGACAATCCCCGGGTGCAGGCCTATCTCCACATGGTGGGGCGGCCCGAGTGAGGACCGCGCTGCTGGCCGGGATGCTGATCTGCGCCGGTTGCACCAGGGGCGGGCATCGCGAGCGCGACGGCGATCGTCTCTACTTGCGCGGGAACTACGGGGCAGCGCTCCGGACGTATAGTGCGCTCGCGGCGGCGCACGGCGCACCGCAGCTCTGGGCCAAGACGGCTGCGGCGGCGCTGCATGCCGGTCGCCTGGATACGGCCGTGACCGCGCTCGTTGCCTTGGCGGACGCGGACTCGTCCCGGCGCACCGAAGCGGGCGACGGCCTGGCCGAGGTGGCACGGCGTGCCGCCCGGGATCATCGTCCCGGAACGCTGGCGGCCGCCGTGAGCGGCTTGCTCCGGGTCGCGCCGTCGTGGCGGGTCACCAGCTTCGCCTATGCCCTGGTGCAGGATGGGTCGCTCAGCCCGGCGATGGAAGCGAGGATGCTGCCGCTGGCGCTCGCCGGAGCGCCGGATGCCGGAACCTTCGACTCGCTGCTGCTCCGGTATGGTGCGCTGCTGGCGAGCCACGGCGCGTGCGCGGACGCGGCGTACGCCTACCGCGGGGTGGCGCGCCGCACGCCGGATCCGCTGCTCAAGGATTCGGCCAGCGCCGGCTATGCCACCTGCGCGCTCCGGCTCGGCGTGACCGCATTCGACTCGAACGACGTGATCGGGGCGGACCGGTGGTTCGGCCGGGCGGCGCGCGCGGACAGCGGAAACTGGACCGGCCGCCGGGCGCTGATCGGCCTGGGCGATGCGCGCCTCCGCCAGGGGGACCCGATCGCCGCGGCGATCGCCTGGCAGCGGGTGGCCGGCATGAGCGGCGGAGCCGATTCTCTGGGACAGGTGGCACGGGCGCGCCTTCGCGCGCTCGCCCCTGCAGCTACAATGCGTGACAGCTCCAGGACGGGAGTACCATGACGGTTCGCCGCTTCTTGCCCCTGTTGCTGCTGTCCGGTGCGTGCAGTTCCGCCACCGGGCGGGGCGCCGTCACGACTCCCGCCGGCGGTTCCGACGCCCTCAATACCACGCAGCTGGACTCGCTCTGGAGCCAGGCGAATGCCGCCTACCAGGCCGGCAAGTGGCGGAAGGCCATCGAGGAAGTGGAGCGCTTCAACCTGGAGGCGCCGCGGGACGATGCGCGCCGGGTGGAGGCGCACTACCTGCTTGGCGAGGCGCACCTGGCGGGCCACCAGCGGCTGGAGGCGGCGCGGGAGTTCCGGCGGGTGAGCGACGAGACGCCCACCCACAAGCTGGCGCCCGAGGCGCTGCTGCACGTGGGCGATGCCTATGCCGAGCTCTGGCGCCGGCCGGAACTGGACCCGACCTACGGCCAGACGGCGCTGTCCACCTATCAGGAACTGGTCAACCGCTATCCCGATTCCGACGCGGCGACCCAGGCCAAGGCGCGCATTGACGACCTGAACGACAAGTTCGCCCTCAAGGAGTACAAGGCGGCGAGGTACTACCTCCGCTTCAAGGCGTGGGACTCCGCCGTCATCTACCTGCGGGATGTGCTGGCGACGTATCCCCGCGCCCAAGTGGCGCCCCAGGCGCTCGTGGACCTGATCGCCACCTACCGGACGCTGGGGTACGTGGAGGATGCCGAGCAGACCTGCGGGTACCTGCGCCGCTTCCACCCGGGCGCGGCCGGCACCGACCGCGTCTGTCCCACGAAGTCCCCGCAGGGACCCTGATGCCCATCGGCCTGTTCGGGGGATCGTTCGATCCCATCCACCATGGCCACCTCATCGTCGCGCGCTCGGCGCTGGAACAGCTCGGACTGGACGAAGTCCGGTTTGTTCCGGCACGGGAGCAGCCGTTCAAGGTGGGCACCCACGGTGCCGCGGCCTCGCACCGCGCACGCATGGTGGAACTGGCGATCGAAGGCGAGCCGGGATTCCGGCTCGAGCGCACGGAACTGGAGCGGTCCGGTCCCTCGTTTACCGTGGATACCTTGCGGGCGCTGCACGCACGCGAGCCCGGCGTCGAATGGACGCTGCTGCTCGGTGAGGACACCGTCCGGGATCTGCCCAAGTGGCGGGAGCCCGAAGCGGTGGCGCAGCTGGCCCGTATCGCGGTCTTCGCCCGGCCCGGCACGCCGGCCCCGGCTCCGATGGAGCCGGCCTGGCGCCGGATTCGGGTGCCGCTGGTGGAGATCTCCGCCACCGAGGTGCGGCGCCGGGTGCGCGAGGGCCATTCGATTCGTTACTGGGTTCCGGACGCCGTGGCGGCCTACGTCACGGCCAACGGGCTCTATCGGGATGACGGCACATGATCAAGAACCTGGTGACCGCGGTGATCGGCACGCGGCACGAACGCGATGTGAAGAAATTCCGCCCGGTCGTGGAGCAGATCAAGGCGCACGAGGCGGTGCTGGCGGGGCTGGACGAAGCGGCGCTGCAAGGGCAGACCGCCAAGTTCCGCGGCCTCATCGAGGAGCGGACCGGCGAGCTGCGCCGGCGCCTCGATGAGGCGAAGGCCGCCAAGCGGGACTCCGCGGACCCGGCGGCGCGGGACCGCCTCGAGAAGGAGACCGCCGACCTCGACGACCAGTACCGGAAGGCGGTCGCCGCGGTGCTGGGCGACCTGCTGCCCGAGGCTTTCGCCACCGTGCGCGAGGCCTGCCGGCGGCTGCTCGGCACCACCGTGGTAGTGACCGGGCACGAGCTCACCTGGGACATGGTGCCCTACGATGTGCAGCTCATCGGCGGCATGGTGCTGCATCAGGGGCGGATCGCCGAGATGGCGACCGGCGAGGGCAAGACGCTGGTCGCCACGCTGCCGCTCTATCTCAACGCCCTCACCCGGCGTGGGTGCCACCTGGTCACGGTGAACAACTACCTGGCCCGGCGCGACTCGCAGTGGATGGGGCATCTCTACCGCTATCTGGGCCTGACCGTCGCGTGCCTCGACGACACCGAGCCGCAGTCGGCGGAGCGCCGGGCCGCGTACATGGCGGACATCACGTACGGCACCAACAACGAGTACGGCTTCGACTATCTCCGCGACAACATGGTGTTCACGCTGGACCAGCGGGTGCAGCGGGAGCACATCTATGCCATCATCGACGAGGTGGACTCGATCCTCATCGACGAGGCGCGGACGCCGCTCATCATCTCGGGCCCGGTCGGGCACGCCGAGGATGACAAGTACCAGCAGTTCAACCGCCAGGTCCTGGAGCTGGTCCGGAAGCAGAACACGGTGGCGAGCGAGCTGCTGGCCGAGGCGGAGCAGCTGCTGGAGGATCCGAAGCGCCTGCACGATGCCGGCGTGCTCCTCTACCAGGCGCAGCTGGGCACGCCCAAGAACCGGAAGCTGCTCAAGGTCCTGAATGAGCCGGGCACCAAGCAGATGGTGCAGAAGGTGGAACTGGAGGCCATCGCGGACCGCAAGCTCCCGATGCGCCAGCAGAAGCTGCGGGACATCGAGGACGTGCTCTACTTCGTGCTGGACGAGAAGGGACACTCGGTGCACCTCACCGACCGCGGGGCGGAGGCGATGTCGCCGGACGACCCGCAGCTCTTCATCGTGCCGGACATTTCCGAGGAGATTCACCGGGTCGACACCGACAGCTCGCTCTCGGCCGAGGAGCGGGTGCGGGCCCGCGCGGAGCTCGAGGCGTCCTACGCCGCCAAGAGCGAGAAGCTGCACATCATCCACAAGCTCCTGCAGGCCCACGCGCTCTACGAGAAGGACGTGGACTACCTGGTGCAGGAGGGCCAGGTGCTGATCGTGGACGAGTACACCGGCCGCGTGCTGCCGGGCCGGCGGTGGTCGGACGGCCTGCACCAGGCGGTGGAGGCGAAGGAGGGGGTGCAGGTCAAGGGGGAGACCCAGACCTTCGCCACCATCACGATCCAGAACTATTTCCGCATGTACGAGAAGCTCTCGGGCATGACCGGCACCGCGGAGACCGAGGAGAGCGAGTTCTTCCAGATCTACGGGCTGGAAGTGAACGTCGTGCCCACCAACCGCCCGGTGAAGCGGCTGGACCAGCCGGACCGCATCTACAAGACCCGGCGCGAGAAATACAACGCCATCCTGGACGAGGTCGAGCGGCTCAACGGGCTCGGCCTGCCGACGCTGATCGGCACGGTGAACGTGGATGTCTCGGAGACGCTGAGCAAGATGCTCAAGCGGCGCGGCCTGCGGCACGAGGTGCTGAACGCCAAGTACCATCAGCGCGAGGCCGAGATCGTGGCGCAGGCGGGCCAGGCCGGTTCGATCACGATCGCGACCAACATGGCCGGCCGCGGTACCGACATCAAGCTGGGCAAGACGCTCGACCTGGCGGCGGCCGAAGCCGGCCTCCAGATCGTCGGCACCGAGCGGCACGAATCCCGCCGGATCGACCGCCAGCTGCGGGGCCGCTCCGGCCGCCAGGGCGATCCGGGACAGTCGATCTTCTTCCTCTCCCTCGAAGACGACCTCATGCGGCTCTTCGGCTCGGAGCGCATCGCCGCCTGGATGGACAAGAGCGGCGCCGAGGAGGGCGAGGTCATCACCGGGCGGCTGGTGTCGCGGGCCATCGAGACCGCGCAGAAGCGGGTGGAGCTGCAGAACTTCCAGTCCCGGAAGCGGCTGCTCGAGTACGACGACGTGATGAACCAGCAGCGCGAAGTGGTGTACTCGATGCGGCTCTTCGCGCTGGAACGGGGGGAGCAGGTCAAGGCGGAAGCCACCCGGATGATCGAGGGGGCGCTTGGCCGGCACGTGCAGAAGTTCCTGGGGAATGCGGAGAAGCCCGAGGACTACGACCGGCAGGGGCTGCACAAGAGCCTGCTGCTCGAGTTCCTGGTCAACGCGGAAGCGGTGCAGGACGCCGAGGCTACACCCGACCTCGATGCCATCGTCACGGCGGTGGAGCAGGAGGGCGCCGCCACCTTCCAGCGGAAGCTGGCCTACTTGCGCGACTTCGGGCAGAAGCTCGGCATCCCCGACGTGGATGCCCAGCTGCTGGCGCAGGTGATGCTTTCGGTGCTGGACGACAAGTGGAAGGACCATCTCTACGATCTCGACCAGCTTCGCAATGCCATCCACTACCGCGGCTGGGGCCAGAAGGACCCGCTGGTGGAGTACAAGAAGGAGGCGTACGAGATGTTCGAGGACCTGATGGGGGACGTGCAGACCACGTTCACCGAACGGTTCCTCAAGGTGCAGGTCCAGGCGGAGCCGCCCCGGCGGCCGGCACCGCCGCCTCCGCCGCCGGCGCAGGATTCGACGGACGAGCTCTTCATGAAGCGGGCACCGGCGCCCCCGCCGGTGCAGACCTCGGCCGGGCGGCTGGACGGCGGCGGGGGCGTACCGGAGGTCGGCCGCAACGACCCCTGTCCCTGCGGATCGGGGAAGAAGTACAAGAAGTGCCACGGGGCGGGGAAGTAGCCGCCTCTTACCAGAATCCTCGTTCGGGATGAAATTGCAGGGTCACCCGACACCAGGGCACGATGTCCCCACGAACGAAGCGCCGCTCGGCGGGCCGGACCCCGGCTCGCAAGCGGCGCGGCACCCTTGCGCAGCGCCAGTCGGCGCTGCTGCGACTCTCCGCCGAAGTGGCGGCGGCGTATGACGAGGCGGAAGTCTGCGAGCGGGTCGTGCGTGGCCTTCGCGACGAGGCCCTCGGCTACGATTTCCTCGGCATGTTCCTGCTCGACGAGCAGGGCGACCGGGTGCTCAAGGCCAGCGCCGGCTGGCCGGATGCTCCCGCCGGCTGGCGGGTCCGTCCCGGCGAGGGGCTGAGCGACCGCGCCATCCGGGACGGGCAGCTGCATTACACGCCGCAGGTCCGGGCCGAACGCAGCTATCTCCCCAGTCTCAACTCGGGCTCCGAAGTCGACGTCCCGCTGCGCGTGGACGACCAGACCGTCGGCGTGCTGGTGGTGGAAAGCGCCGATCCCGAGGCCTTCACGCCGGCCGACTTCAAGGTGCTCTCCGCCGTGGCGGACTTCGCGAGCCTTGCCATCGGACGGGCGCGCCTGCTGGTCAGCGCCCGCCGCCGCGCCGACGAACAGCAGGCCCTGCTCGATACCATGGCCGACCTCTCGGGCCAGCTGGAACTCAGCAAGCTGCTCCACGCGGTGCTGGGGCGCGCGGTGGCCCTGCTGGGCGTGACCGGCGGGGAACTCGCCATCTTCGAGGAGGCCACCGAGGAACTGGTGGTCGTCGCGAGCGAGGGCATCTCGCGGGACTCCACCGGCACCCGCCTCAGGCTGGGCGAAGGCGCCATGGGGAAAGTTGCGGTGTCCCACGAGCCGCTCATCATCCCGAATTACGATCGCTGGGCCGGGCGTTCCGCCAAGTACTCCGACGTACGGGACACGGTGCAGGCGGTCATGGTGGCGCCCTTGCTGATCGGCACCCGGCTGGTGGGCGCCATTGCCAGCACCCACGCTGATCCCACCCGCCACTTCGGCGCCGACGATCTCCGGCTGCTGCAGCTGTTCGCCCCGCAGGCCGCCATCGCCATCGAGAACGCCCGGCTCTACACCTCGGCGCAGCGCCAGAAGGAGTACTTCGAGGCGGTGGTGCTCAACAGCCCGGTGGCGATCGTGACCCTCGAGCTGGACGGGCGCATCACCTCGCTCAACCCGGCCTTCGAGCGGCTGTTCGGGTACGCGCGGGAGGAAGCGCTGGGCCGGGACCTGGACAGCCTCATCAACGACGAGCAGACCCTGGCCGAGGCCAACCAGTACACCACGCTCGCGACCCACCACACCGCCAAGGGCATCGGCCGCCGCCGCCGGAAGGACGGGACAGTGCTCGACGTGGAACTCGCCGGCGTGCCGGTGAGCGTCGAGGGACGGAATGTCGGGATCATGGCCCTGTATCACGATGTCACCGACCTGCTCAAGGCCAAGTCTGAGGCCGAGTCGGCCAACCAGGCCAAGAGCCGGTTCCTGGCCAACATGAGCCACGAGCTCCGGACCCCGCTCAACGCGATCATCGGTTACAGCGAGATGCTGAAGGAGGACGCCGAGGAGTCCGGCGACGAGACGACGGTGGCGGACCTGGACAAGATCCGGTCGTCGGGCAAGCACCTGCTCGCGCTCATCAACGATGTGCTCGATCTCTCGAAGATCGAGGCCGGCAAGATGGAGCTGTACTTCGAGACCTTCGACGTCCGGACCCTGGTGGACGACGTGGCCATGACGGTGCGGCCCCTGATGGCGCAGAACGCCAACACCCTCGAGGTGGAATGCGCAGCCGGCGTCGGGCTGCTCCGGGCGGACCTTACCAAGGTGCGCCAGATGCTCCTCAACCTGCTCTCGAACGCGAGCAAGTTCACCGAGCACGGGGTGGTGCGCCTCGGGGTGCACCGGCGCACCGGGGCAGGGGGGACCCAGCTGGAGTTCAGCGTGACCGACTCGGGAATCGGGATGACGCCGGAGCAGGTGGGGCGGCTGTTCGAGGCGTTCTCGCAGGCCGAGGCCTCCACCACCCGCAAGTACGGCGGCACCGGCCTCGGCCTCGCCATCACGCGCAAGTTCTGCGAGATGATGGGCGGGACGGTGGAGGTCCGGAGCGAGCCCGGCGTGGGCTCGACCTTCACGGTGCGGCTGCCCGACAACACCGAGCGCGGGGCGGACGCCGGCGCGCCCCAGGAGCCCGCCACCGTCGCGCGCACCGCGGCGACCCGGGTGCTCGTCGTGGATGACGAGGAATCGGTGCGCACCCTCATGCGACGGTTCCTGGCGCGGGAGGGCTACGACGTCGAGGAAGCGAGCACCGGCCCGGAGGGCCTGCGGAAGGCGCGCGAGCGCCGGCCCGATGCGATCACGCTGGACGTGATGATGCCGGGCATGGACGGCTGGGAGGTCCTGGCCGCGCTCAAGGCGGACCCGGAGCTGGCAGAGATCCCGGTGGTGATGCTGACGGTGGTGGGCGACCGGAAGCTGGGCTATGCCCTCGGCGCATCCGAGTTCGTCACCAAGCCGATCGACCGGGAACTGCTGCGGCGGGTGCTGGCGCGCTACCGGACTGGCGCCTCGAGCGGCCCGGTGCTGGTGGTGGAGGACGACCCCGCCACGGCGGAACTGCTCCGGCGCACCCTCGAGGGCGAAGGCTGGCGGGTGGTGCTGGCGCCGAACGGACGCGCGGGACTGGAGCGCTTCGACGCCGAGCCGCCGGCCCTGGTCCTGCTGGACCTCATGATGCCGGAGATGGACGGGTTCACCTTCATCGAGACCGTGCGCGCGGCGCCGCGGGAGAGCCGGGTGCCGATCGTGGTGGTCACGGCGCGGGACCTGAGCGCCGAGGATCACCAGCGCCTCAACGGGCACGTGGCCGCGGTGCTGCACAAGGGCGGGTACTCCCGCGACGAACTGCTGTCGGAAGTGGCGTCGCGACTCGGTACGCGGCTCGGCGTGCCGCGGAAGGGGGAGGGCTGATGTCGCGGGTGCTGCTGGTGGAGGACAACGAGCTCAACCGGGACATGCTTTCCCGCCGCCTCCGCAAGAAGGGGTTCGAGGTGGACATGGCCTTCGACGGCGCGCAGGGCGTGGCGATGGCGCGGGACGGGGCCTACGACATCATCCTGATGGACATGAGCCTGCCGGTCATTGACGGGTGGGAGGCGGCCCGGCAGATCCGCGCCACTGGCGGGCTCGCCGCGGTGCCGATCATCGCCCTTACGGCGCACGCCATGGCCGGCGATCGCGAGAAGGCGCTCGAGGCCGGCTGCAGCGACTACGACACGAAGCCGGTGGAGATCGAGCGGCTCCTGGCCAAGATGGCGGCGCTGCTGGGCGGCGGCGGGTGAGCACGGCCGCTCCCGGACTGCTGTCGGCGGCGGAGGTGAGTGCGCTGCGGCACGACCTTCGTACGCCGGTCAACCACATTGTCGGGTACTGCGAGCTGCTGCTTGAAGACGCGGAGGCGGCCGGTCACGCGTCGCGCCGCGCGGCGCTGGCCGACGCACTCGCCGCGGTGCGCGAGGCGCTCGGCACGATCGAGTCGGGCCTCCCGTCCAGCGGGGAGCGCGTGACGCGGCCGGCTGTGGAGTCCCTGTACCGGCAGCTCGAAGGCCCGCGGGACCGGATCATCTCCGCTGCCACGGCACTCGCCGCAACAGCCACGGCGGGGAGCGATCCCGAGTTCGAGGCCGACGTACGGCGGATCGCCGAAGCCGCCCGGCGTCTTGCTGCACCGGCGTCACCCGGTGCCGCGGGGGCGGCGCCCGTTGCGCCGGCCCCGCGACCGGCGAGTCCGGGATCGGCGCCGGTGCGGGGGGCCCGGATCCTCGTGGTGGATGACGTCGCCGAGAATCGGGACGTGCTGCGGCGTCACCTCGCCCGCCAGGGGCACGAGGTGACCGAGGCGCCGGATGGGCCGACGGCGCTGGCCCGGCTGGCAGCGGCCTCGTTCGACCTGGTCCTGCTCGACATGCAGATGCCCGGGATGGATGGTTTCCAGGTGCTGGAACGGATCAAGAGCCAGCCGGCCACGCGTGACGTGCCGGTGGTGATGGTGTCGGCGTCCGATGATCTCGGTACCATCGCCGCGTGCATCGAGGCGGGAGCGGAGGACTACCTCCCCAAGCCATTCGACCCGGTCGTCCTGCGGGCGCGGGTCAGCGCGTCGGTGGAGAAGAAGCGCCTCCGGAACCTCGAAGTGGATTACCTGCATCAGGTGGACCGGGTCGTGGGGGCGGCGGGCCAGGTGGAGCAGGGCACGTACGTGGCCGGCTCTCTCTCGGAGGTGGCCCGGCGTGACGATGCCATCGGGCACCTCGCGCGCGTCTTCGATGGCATGGCGGCCGGTATCCGGGCGCGGGAGGAGCGCCTGCGAGGCCAGGTGAACGATCTGCGGCGCGAGATCGACGCGGCGGCGCGCGGGACGCCGGCTTCGGCGGCCGAGGATACGGAAGCCGGCCTGCTCATTCCCGGGGAATCGTTTGCCGAGCGCTACCAGGTCCTGCGCCTGGTGGGGCGCGGTGGGATGGGGACGGTGTACAAGGCGGCGGATCGCGAACTCGGGGAGGAGATCGCGATCAAGCTCATCCGGGCCGACGTGCTGCAGGGCGACCCCACCATGGCGGAGCGCTTCCGCTCCGAGATCCGCCTCGCGCGCCGGATCTCGCATCGCAACGTGGTCCGCACGCACGATTTCGGCGAGTGGGACGGCCGCGCCTACGTGACGATGGAGTATGTCGAGGGCATCACCGTGCGCGACCTGATCGACGCGCGGCGTACCTTGTCGCCGTCGTCGGCGCTGGGCCTCGCGCGCCAGCTGGCGGAGGCGCTGGCAGTGGCGCATGAGCAGGGGGTCATCCACCGGGACATCAAGCCGCAGAACCTGCTGCTGGATGCCGCCGGCGTCCTCAAGATCATGGACTTCGGCATCGCACGCATGGCCGAGGGGGTGAGTTCCATCACCCAGACGGGCATGGTGGTGGGGACGCCGGCCTACATGGCGCCGGAACAGCTCCTTGACGAAGCGGTAGATGCGCGCGGCGACCTCTACGCGACTGGCGTGGTCCTGTACGAATGCCTGACCGGCCGCCTGCCATATACGGCGACCTCACCCATCGCGCTGATCGCCAAGGTGCTGAACGGGGCGCCCGCCGCGCCGGTGGAGAGCAATCCGGAGATTCCGCCGGCGCTCTCCGCGCTGGTGCTGCGGCTCATGGCCCGGTCCCCGGATGACCGCCCGGCGAGCGCCCGTGAGCTGAGCGAACTGCTGAGCCGGATCGGCTAGCCTCGAGGCCGGTGCTGCGTGGTATCGCACCGCCCTGCGCTGGAAGGGACGGCGCACGGCGCCTGCACGTGTTAGCGTCTCGCATGCCTCACGATGTCCCGCCTCCGGTCCATGATCTCCCGCGCGAGCGTCTCTGGAGGATCGGCCCCGGCTCGCTGACCGCCGCCGAACTGGTGGCGATCCTGCTGGGTACCGGCGGCGCCGGCGTCAGCGTGCAGCTGCTCGCGGACCAGCTTCTGGAGCACGGCGGCACCCTCCGCCGGCTGGCTGCGCGGCCTCCGGCGGAGCTGCTCAAGGCCCGCGGCGTGGGCCCGTCCAAGGCGGCCCGGCTGGTGGCGGCATTCGAAATCGCCGCGCGACTTTCCCGGGAGCAGCGCCCGCTGGCCCCCCGCATCCGCGAGCCGGACGATGTGGCGCGGCGGTTCGCGCCGCGGCTGCGGGATCTTCCGGTGGAAGAATTCCACCTCCTGGCGCTGGACAGCCAGAGCCGGGTGCTGCGCGAGGTGCTGATCACGCGGGGCATTCTCGACAGCTCGCTGGTGCATCCGCGCGAGGTCTTTCGCGCGGCGATCGCCGAGGCGGCGGCCGGCATCATCGTGGTCCACAACCATCCCAGCGGCGACCCGACCCCATCTGCGGAGGACCGCACCGTCACCCGTCAGCTGGTGGCGGCAGGCCAGCTGCTGGACCTGCCGCTCCATGATCATGTCATCATCGCCGGGGACCGCTTCACCAGCTTCGCGGCGCAGGGGCTGCTCTAGGGAATTTGCCGCCCGCCATTGACGTCACTCGGGGCTGGGCCACATCCTACGGGCATGACGCGAGCCCGGCGGAACCCCTCATGACGGCCGTGCCGAGTGCCGAACGCGCCGATCCGGCCGAATTCCGCGCTACCCTCCAGCGGCACGCGGACCGGCTCGATCTTGCCCTGATCGAGCGGGCCCTCGCCTTCAGCGCGTCCGCCCACCACGGCCAGAAGCGGATGTCAGGCGAGGCGTTCGTCTCCCACAGCATCGCCGTGGCCCAGATCCTGGCCGAGCAGCTCCTCGATACGACGTCCGTCATGGCGGCGCTGCTGCACGATGTGGTGGAGGATTCCGACGTCACCACCGCGGATATCGAGCGCGAGTTCGGGGGGGAGGTCGCGGGGATCGTGGACGGGCTCACCAAGATCTCCCACCTGACCTTCCGTTCATCGGCGGAAGAGCAGGTCGAGAACTACCGCAAGCTGCTGCTGTCCATCGCGCGCGACGCGCGCGTGATCATCATCAAGCTCGCCGACCGGCTCCACAACATGCGGACGCTGGAGCACCTGCCGGCCGATCGCCGCGCCCGCATCGCCCAGGAGACGCGCGAGATCTACGCCCCGCTCGCCCACCGGTTCGGCATGGCCGGAATGAAGGCGGAGCTGGAGGACCTGGCGTTCAAGTTCCTCGAGCCGGAGGACTACCGGGAACTGGTGCAGCAGGTGAATGCCAAGCGCGCCGAACGCGAGGCGATGATCCAGCGCCTCCGCGCGCCGCTCGAGGAGGAATTGCGGCGGGCGGGCATCGAGTGGTTCGAGGTCACCGGCCGCCCCAAGCACCTCTGGTCCATCTACCGGAAGATGAAGCTCCGCGAGAAGGCGTTCGACGAGATCTACGACCTCATGGCCGTCCGGGTCCTCGTGCGCTCCATTCCCGACTGCTATCACGTGCTCGGCATCATTCACCACCGGTGGACGCCGCTCCAGGAGCGGATCAAGGACTACATCGCGAGCCCCAAGTCCAACGCCTACCAGTCGCTGCACACCACCATCTTCGGACCCGGCGGCCAGCTCTTCGAGGTGCAGATCCGCACCCAGGAGATGCACCGCACCGCCGAGTACGGCATCGCGGCCCACTGGCTCTACAAGGACGGCGAGCGGCGGGACGAGCTGGATGAACAGCTGGGCTGGTTCCGCCAGCTGCTGGAACTGCAGCAGGACACCCACAGCCCGGAAGAGTTCCTCGAATTCCTGAAGATCAATCTCTACCAGGACGAGATCTTCGTCTTCACCCCCCAGGGGGACGTGAAGCGGCTGCCCAAGGGGGCAACACCGATCGACTTCGCCTTCACGGTGCACACCGAGGTGGGGCTCAAGACCCAGGGCGCCAAGGTGAACGGACGGATCGCGCCGCTCCACCGGGAGCTCAAGAACGGCGATACGGTGGAGATCCTCACCGCGGCGGGGGCGCGGCCCAGCCGGGACTGGCTGGCGCACGTGCGCACCGGGCGCGCCCGGCAGAAGATCAAGCAGTGGGTGCGCTACGAGGAAGAAACGGTGAGTCTCGCCCTGGGCCGGGAGCTGCTGACCCGCGAGGTGCGCCGCCGCCGCCTGGACAGCCCGGACGACGCCCGCCTCGCCAAGGCGGCGCACACCATGTCGCTCGCCGACGGCCGTGCACTCGAAGTGGCGCTCGGCCGGGGCGATGTGGCCATCAAGAACGTGATGAAGGCGCTCTATCCCGAATTGCCCTCGGACGAACTGGTCGAGCCCAAGCCGACCGTGTTCGGGCGGGTCATTGACCGGCTCCGCCTGGGCCGCGGCATCAAGATCCAGGGCGCCGACGGCCTGATGGTGCGCTACGCCCAGTGCTGCCAGCCGGTCCCGGGCGACAAGGTGGTGGGCTACGTGACCCAGGGCCGCGGCATCTCGATCCACCGGGCCGACTGTCCCAACCTGCTGACGCTCTCCGCGGTCGAGCGGCGGGTGGACATCGACTGGCACGAGAGCGCGGGCGAGACCTTTGCCGTCCGGCTCGTGCTCACCGGCGAGGACCGCCGCGGCCTCTATGCCGACATCATGGAGGCGATCAGCCAGAGCGGAACCAACATCCGCGGCGCCGACCTGCAGTCGAAGGATGGCAACGTATTCGGCAACATCTACGTCGAAGTGGACAACCTCACCCATCTGGCCAAGGTGCTGAAGGCGGTGCGGCGGGTGAAGGGCGTGATCACGATTGACCGCCGCGACGCGGGGCCGCCGGTCGCAGGCACGGAGGGGTGATGGCCGCTGGCCGCTGGATCTTCAAGACGGAACCGTCGGACTACAGCTTCCCGGACCTGGTCCGCGAAGGCCGCACCGCGTGGACCGGCGTCCGGAGCCCGGCCGCACAGTTGCACCTCCGGGCGGTGCACCAGGGTGATGAGGTGCTGATCTATCACACCGGTGACGAACGCGCCCTGGTCGGCCTTGCCCGGGTGGCGAAGGCGCCGTTTCCCGATCCCACCCAGCCCGGGAGCAGGGCGGTGGCCGTGGAACTGGTCCCGGTCCGGGCCCTCGCCCAGCCGGTGTCCCTCTCGACCATCAAGGCGGACACCGCCTTCAAGGACCTCGGCCTGGTGCGGATCGGCCGGCTCTCGGTCATGCCGGCGACCGATGCCCAGTGGGGCAAGCTGCTCAAGCTGGGCGCCTGACCGGCCCCTGAACAAATCCCGAAGCTCCGGCTATATTGGGCGCCATGGCATCCCGATTCGAAGTCGTCGCCCCGTTCCAGCCGGCGGGGGATCAGCCCAAGGCCATCGCCGAGCTCGCGGGCGGGCTCCGCCGGGGTGACAAGTACCAGACGCTCCTCGGCGTCACCGGCTCCGGCAAGACGATGACGCTCGCGCACGTCATCGCCGACTACGGCAAGCCCACCCTCGTGCTCTCCCACAACAAGACCCTCGCGGCCCAGCTCTACGGCGAGCTGCGCCAGTTCCTGCCCGGAAACGCCGTCGAATACTTCGTCTCCTACTACGACTACTACCAGCCCGAGGCGTACGTCCCGCAGACCGATGTCTACATCGAGAAGGACGCCTCGATCAATGCTGACATCGAGAGTCTCCGCCTCCGTGCCACGTCGAGCCTCATGGAACGGGAGGACGTGGTCATCGTCGCCACGGTGAGCGCCATCTACGGCCTCGGCGACCCGGTGGAGTACCGGAAGCTCCTGGTGCAGGTGAAGGTGGGCGAGGAACGGGGCCGGGACGGGATTCTCTCGGAGCTGGTGCGCATCCAGTACCAGCGCAACGATGCCGCCTTCGAGCAGGGCACCTTCCGGGTCCGGGGTGATTCCATCGAGATCTTTCCCGCCTACGCCGAGCAGGCCATCCGGATCGAGCTCTGGGGCGACCAGGTGGAACGGATCAGCAAGATCCATCCGGTCACCGGGAACACCATCGCCACGCTGGATCAGTGCGTGATCTATCCCGCCAAGCACTTCGTCACCCAGCGCGCCACCATCGAGCGCGCCGTCACGGCGATCCGGGCGGAACTCGTCGAGCGGCTCCGCGAGCTGCGGACGGCAGGCCGCCTCCTGGAAGCGCAGCGGCTCGAATCGCGCACCCAGTTCGACATCGAGATGCTGCTGGAGGTCGGCACCTGCGCCGGTATCGAGAACTACTCGCGCCACCTGACCGGCCGCCGGCAGGGCGAGCGGCCTGCCTGCCTGCTGGACTATTTCCCGCCCGATTTCCTCGCCGTGGTGGACGAGTCGCATGTCTCGCTGCCGCAGATCGGCGGCATGTTCAACGGCGACCGCGCCCGGAAGCTCACCCTGGTGGAGTACGGCTTCCGGCTCCCCTCCGCCCTCGACAACCGGCCACTCCAGTTCGACGAGTTCATGTCTCTCGTGCCGCAGATGGTCAATGTCTCGGCCACGCCGGGCGACCTCGAGCTCCGGCTCTCCGAGGGTGCCGTGGTGGAGCAGATCATCCGGCCCACCGGGCTGGTGGACCCCGAGGTGGATGTGCGGCCGGTCCGGGGCCAGGTGGACGACCTCCTGAACGAGATCCGCGCCCGCGAGCGGGCCGGCGAGCGGGTGCTCGTCACCACGCTCACCAAGCGGATGTCGGAGGATCTCACCGACTACCTCCAGCAGGCGGGTGTGAGGGTGCGTTACCTGCATTCCGACATTGACGCCATCGAACGGATGGAAATCCTGCGTGGTCTTCGCCTGGGCGATTTCGACGTGCTGGTGGGCATCAACCTGCTGCGCGAGGGGCTCGACCTGCCGGAAGTCTCGCTGGTGGCGATCCTCGACGCCGACCAGGAAGGGTTCCTGCGGAGCGACCGCTCGCTGGTGCAGACCATCGGCCGCGCCGCGCGCAACGTGAACGGGCGGGCCATTCTCTACGCTGACAAGATCACCGGCTCCATGCAGCGGGCACTGGGGGAGATGGACCGCCGCCGCGAGATCCAGCGCGCCTTCAACCGGGAGCACGGCATCACGCCACAGTCCATCGTCAAGTCACTCGAGGAGGTGCGTCTCTCCACCCACGTGGCGGATGCCCGCACCGAGAAGCCGGCGCCGCGGACCCGGCCCACCGAGGTGGTGGACCTGCACGACCCCGCCGCCCGCGCGGCGTACATGCTGAAGCTCGAGCGCCGCATGAAGGAGGCCGCCGCCAACCTGGAGTTCGAGAGCGCCGCGCTGCTCCGCGACGAGCTCAACGAGCTGCGCGCGATGGGTGCGCCCGACGTCCGCCGGGGCGACAGCCGTGTCCGGCGCCGTGCCTGAGGAGCGCGTGGTCAGCGAGCGCGAACTCTCGGAACTCGGTGAAGCCCTGGGGCGGCGCCTGGCGTCGGGGGCGGTGGTGTTCCTGGAAGGCGATCTCGGCGCCGGGAAGACCACCCTGGCCCGGGCGATCGTCCGGGGCCTCGGTGCCGCCGACGCCGTGTCCAGCCCGACCTACGCGCTGGTGCACCACTACCACGGGCATCGCGGGGACATCTACCACGTGGACTGCTACCGGCTTCGCAGCCCGGACGCCGCCGCTGACCTCGACTGGGAGCAGCTCGTGAACAGCGAGGCGCTCATCATCGAGTGGCCCGAGCGGGGCGGGGCCTGGGTGCCGGAACCCTCGGTGCGCGTCACGCTCAGGCATCTGGATGACGATGCGTCGAGACGCCGCATGGTAGTGCAATGACCTGGCTGGCGATCGACACGGCGACGCCCCGGCTCTCGGTCGCCGCCCGGTGTCGGGGCCGGGTGGCCGGGCGGCATCTGGACGGTCCCCGGCAGCATGCCCGGGCCCTGCTCGCACTGGTGGAAGAGGTGCTTGCGGAGCTCGGCACCGCGTTGCCGCAGGTGGAGGCCGTGGTGGTGGCGGACGGCCCCGGAAGCTTCACCGGCCTTCGAGTCGGTGCCGCCGTCGCCAAGGCCCTGCATGACGCCCGCGGCATCCCGGTGTACGTTGCGGCGTCGCTCAAGGCGTCGGCTGCGGCGGCGCGCGAGATCGGTGAGGTGCTGGTCACCGCGGATGCCCTGCGGGGTGAGGTGTACGCGGCGGTCTATGCATTCGACGGTGCGGCCGTGCGGACGCTGGCCGCGCCGCGGGCGATGGATCCCGCGGCGGCGCGCGCGCTGGCACCATCGGCCCGGCTGCTGCACGATCCGCACGCCGATGCCCGGAATCTGCTGGCGCTCGCCGATATCGCCGGCGGGCTGGAACTGGTGGCCGATGCCGCGGCGTGGGTCCCCACGTATGGCCGGCCCGCCGAGGCGCAAGCCAGATGGGAACAGGCGCATGGACGACCCCTCTCGGCTCCGCCCCGCCTGGCCGGCTGATGCGCCGGTGCTCGCCGCCCTGGAGCGCCGCTGCTTCGGCGATCCCTGGAGCGCCGACGCCTTTCGGGACCTGCTGCGGCAGCACGAGGCGTTCGGGGTGATCCTCGAGGAGCGCGGCGAGATTGCCGGCTATGCGCTCGCCCGGAGTGTCGCAGGCACGGGCGAGATTCTCAACATCGCGGTGGCGCCGGAGCGGCGGCGGCAGGGATTCGCCCGGCAGCTGCTTCGCCAGACGCTCGCCCAGCTGGTGCAGCGCCAGGCGGCCGAGGTCTTTCTCGAGGTGCGGGCCTCCAACCTCGCGGCGCTCGCGCTCTACGGCGAATACCACTTCCGGCCGGTCGGGCGGCGGGCCGAGTACTATCGCCGTCCGGTGGAAGACGCCCTGATTCTCCGTCGCGACCTGGATCCGGGGGAGCGATTCGGATGACACCAGCGTAGTTTTGATGATGGAGAGTTCGTGCAATCAGTTACCGTGCTGGCGTCCGCCGTTACCGGAACTGACCCAGCCGTCCCCTGGAGGTACCCGTGAGCCGCAGCCTGAACAAAGCCACCCTGATCGGCAACCTCGGCGCCGATCCCGAAGTCCGGAGCACCGCCAACGGCTCGCGCGTCGCGACCGTCTCCCTCGCCACCAGTCGTCGGTGGAAGGGGCAGAACGGCGAGTGGCAGGAGAAGACCGAGTGGCACCGCGTGGTGGCCTGGAACAACCGCGGGTCCACCCTGGCCGACGTGATCGAGCGCTACTGCAAGAAGGGCGACAAGATCTACGTCGAGGGGAGCATCGAATACCGCTCGTGGCAGGACCGCGAGGGCCAGACCCGCTACACCACCGAGATCAATGCCCGCGAAGTGATCCTGCTCTCGGGCAAGGGCGACCCGTCCGATACCCTTCCGGTGCCCGCCAAGGCAGGCGTCGCGGCCAAGGCCGACGCCTCGCTGGACGAGGTGCCCGAGTCGCTGGATGCCGAGGATGATGACCTTCCGTTCTAGGTAGCGGGCGGTCTGTCGTTCTGCGCGGGAAGCCCGGTTTTGCGCTGGAAGGCTCGGGAAGAGGCCTGATACTGGACTGATGACTGAAGGCTGAACGCCATGGGCCACAAGCCTTTAGCGTTCAGCCTTCAGGCTTTTTCTCCATGGCTCCCATCTTGCTCCCGCGAGCCGTAGCAGTGGCGGTGGTGGTTCCTGTTTCGGCACACGGTACCAGCAGTCTATGGAGAGACCCATGGCGCGACTCCCGATCGTCAGGATCGGCCTCGTCCTGCTTGGACTGGCCGGCACCACGCACGTGCTCGCCGCGCAGAATGCGCGTCCCGAGACGTACACGGTGAAGCCCGGCGACACCCTCTGGGACCTGGCTCGCCGCTTTTTGAGCGATCCGTTCCTGTGGCCCGAGATCTACCGGATCAATACCAGCGTCGTGGAGGATCCCCACTGGATCTACCCCGGCGAGGTGCTTCGGCTGGCGGCCACCGGGCCGGTGAGCAGCGTGCCCGCGACCGACACGCCGCCGCCCGAGCCGGTGGCGGCCGCGCCGGCCGCCGGCGCCGGTAATGCCGATGCCGCGCAGGCCATGGACACCCTCGGTCCCCGGGGCGAGGAGTGGAAGAAGTACTTCGTCAACCGTGACGACGCGATGCGCCAGGCGATCACCGGCTACGGCGTGTCGGAGTATCGTCCGCTCCGCCAGGGCGAGTTCTACTCGTCCGGTTTCCTGACCGAAGGCCGCAAGCTCCCGCTCGGCCGCCTGGTGAGCCCGGTGGTGCCGAGCCAGATCGAGGCCCGTCTCACCCGGCCCACCGCGCTGCTGACCAACCGGGTCTATATCACCCCGCCGTCGGGGGCGTCCTACCGCACCGGAGATTCGCTGCTCATCGTGACCCTGGGTCCGGATGTCGGCGGCTACGGCCGGATGGTCATGCCTTCCGGCATGCTGACGGTGACCGAAGTGGCGCCGGGCCGTACCGTGGGCCGGGTGATCGCCATGTACGGTGAAGTCGCGTCGGAGCAGTACGTGCTCCCGGTGGAGCCGTTCACGCCCGGCGGCACCCGCCAGGCCGTGCCGGTGACCGACGGGGTGCACGCCCATGTGCTGGCCGGCCCGCTCACCCAGGTGCTGCGCAGCCCGCAGGACGTGCTGTTCCTGGACAAGGGTCGCCGCGACGGCGTGGCGCCCGGCGACATCTTCGAGATCCGGCGCTCCGAGAAGCGCCGCTCCGATGGCGTGGTCACCGCGCCGGACGTGCTGGCCGTGGTGCAGGTGGTGCACGTGGGCGAGCGCTCGGCCACCGTGCGGATTCTCACCGCCACGGTCGGGGTCATCGCCGACGGCAGCGACAGCCATCAGGTGGCACGCCTGCCAAGCTGAACCGGGTTCCGTCCTCCGGACCCTGCCGAAGCGAAACGGCGTCCCGCAGCACGGGGCGCCGTTTTCGCTTGCCCGCCTCGGTGCCCTCGCGGCGAGGGCGCCTCTATATTGCGGCACGCTCCGGCTCGGGGCGCTCCTTCAGCCGGAGGTCGTGGCCCGGATGACTCGACGTGCGCTCATCACCGGCGGAGCCGGGTTCATCGGTTCCCACGTGGCGGAGGCGTACCTGGCCGACGGCTGGGACGTCACGGTGGTGGACGATCTCTCGCGGGGGCGCGAGGCCAACGTGCCGGCGCGCGCGACCTTCCGGAAACTGGATGTGCGGAGTCCCGAGGCGCGCACCGTGATCGCGGAAGGCGGCTTCAGCGTCGTGAACCTGCAGGCGGCCCAGATCGACGTGCGGCACTCGGTGGCCGATCCGGCACACGATGCCAGCATCAATCTGCTGGGTCTCCTCAACCTGCTCGAGGGCGCGGCGGCCGGGGGGGTACGGCGGGTGGTCTTCGCCAGCAGCGGCGGGGTGCTCTACGGCGAGGCGGACCAGGTGCCCACGCCCGAGTCGGCTCCGGTGGGGCCGGTGTCCCCCTATGGCGTGAGCAAGCTCGCCGGCGAGCACTACCTGCGCTGCCTGGCCGCCCTGCGCGGGCTGGAGTGGGTGGCGCTCCGCTACGCCAACGTCTTCGGCCCGCGCCAGGATCCCAGGGGCGAGGCCGGCGTGGTGAGCATCTTCCTCGACCGGCTGCGGCAGCGCGAGCCGCTCACCGTGTTCGGCGACGGACTGCAGACGCGCGACTACGTGTACGTGCGGGACGTGGCCCGCGCCAACCTGCTGGCGGCCACGGCCGCGATGCCGGCGGCGTCCGATCACAACTCCAGCGCCTTCAACATCGGCACCGGGCGCGAGATCTCCGTGCTGGATCTCGCACGGATCATGGCGGCAACGCTCGATACCCGTCCCGAAGTCCGGCACGAGGCCCCGCGGGCGGGCGAGCTCGCGCGCAGCGCACTCGACGCCGGCAAGGCGAGGCAGATCCTGGGCTGGCTGCCGGCCCATTCCTTCGAGGACGGCTTCCGCGAGACGGTGGCCTGGTACGATGCGGAGACGAACGGATGATGCTGCTGCAACAGGGCGGAGCGGTACCCCAGAGCGTGCTCGAACTGGTGCGAACCTCGAGCATCGAGACCAAGGTCGTGCTTGTGGTCATCGCCCTCTTCTCGCTGGCGAGCTGGTTCGTCATCGGCCTGAAGTGGTGGCAGTTCCGGCGGCTCAACCGCCAGGCCGAGCGTTTCTTCGCGGAGATGGAGCGAAGCACGCGGCTGGAGGAGGCCTACCAGCATGTGATGCGGCAGCCGGGATCGCCCTATACCCGTCTCTTCAGCGAGGCGATCCAGTTCTACAACGAACTGCGTCCCGGCGGGATGAAGGCGGGACCGGACGCACGGCACGACGTACTGACGCTCACCCAGCTCGAGGCGCTGAAGATGGTGCTGGGCAAGGAGGTCTCCTCCGAGCGGGACATGCTGGGACACTACATCACCTGGCTGGCGACCATCGGCTCCGTGGGCGTGCTCCTGGGGCTGCTCGGCACGGTGCTCGGCGTGATGGATGCGTTCATCGGCATCGCGACGCGCGGCTCGGGGAACATCGGGGCGGTGGCGCCCGGTGTGGCGGAGGCGCTGGTCACCACGGTGGCCGGCCTCGCGACCTCGATCCCGGCGATCATCGGCTACAACTACTTCGTGAACAAGGTGCGGCTCTTCACCGGGGAGCTCGAGGGCTTCGCCAACGAGCTGATCGGCACCATGGCGCGCGAGGGGCTGCTCTGAGATGGCGGGGAGCCTGGGCGGCGGGCTGGGCCAGCAGCGCGGCGACCTTCCGCTCAACGCGGACATCAATGTCACGTCGCTGGTGGACGTCGCCTTCGTGCTGCTGATCATCTTCATGATCACGGCCCCGATCATGCAGGGCGGCGTGGACGTGCAGCTCCCGCGGGCCGAGGCGCGCCCGATCGAACCGAAGGAAGGCATGGTCGTCACGGTGAACCGGAGCGGGCAGATCTTCATCGACGAGACCGCGATCACCTACAGCGACTTCAAGATCACGTTCCCGTCCATCGTGGCCGCGAAGAAGCCGAATGGCGTGTTCCTCCGGGCGGACAGCCGTGTCCCCTATGGCGACGTGGTACGGGTGCTGGCCGTGATCCGGGTGGCCGGGGTGCAGAACGTGGGGCTCGTGGCGCAGGAGGAGGAGCAGGGCAAGTGATGGGGCGGGCCGGGGCGCAGCGTCCGCGGGGAGTGGCCGCCGGCTTCTGCTGGACGCTGGCGGTGCATGGGGCGGCGCTCGGCTTCCTGCTGGGCGTCGTGAAGGAACCGCCTCCCTCGCCGCCGGTGTATGCCATCGAGCTGGTCGCCGCGCCGCCGCCGTCTCCCCGCCAGCGGCTGGCGCCGGAGGCGCTGCCGACCGCACCTGCTCCGGAGCCGCCAGCGCCGGCCAGGTCCACTCCGAAGCCGGCCGAAAAGACCGCGCCGGTGCCGAAGCCGAAGGACACGCCGAAGGTGGAACCGAAGAAGCCGTCGCCCCCGTCCGCCGAGGCGAAGGCAAACGCGGAGCCGGCGGCGAAGACCTCGGCGCCGGAGGCCCCGGCACCGGGCGAGACGCCGAGCACCGGCCGCGATGCGACGACGGTCAAGACCCCGGGACTTGATTTCCCGTTTCCGGAGTACCTCCGGAACGTCGCCAACCAGATCTACCGCCGGTGGAGCCGCCCGACCGGCAACGTGCGGCTGCGCGCCGAGATCTTCTTCCTCATTCACCGGGACGGATCGGTGACCGATATCCGCTTCGTGACACGCTCCGGCAGCTTCTCGTACGACCTCGACGCCCAGGGCGCCATCGAGGCGTCGGGCCGGGCCGGCGCCTTCGGTGCGCTGCCCGACGGCTGGGCCAACGACGTACTACCGATCAGCTTCTACTTCGAGCCTCGCACCCAATGAGATCACATCTTCTGCTCGCGGGCCTGACCCTTGCCGCCGCGGCCGTCCCGCTGGCCGCGCAGAATCCCGACCAGGACCGGGCGCAGGACGCAATCCGCATCGGGATCACCTACCGGCCGGGCACGCGCCCCGGGATGGTGGTGGTGCCCGGTCCGGGGCTGGACTCGGTCCGGGCGATCGTGCGCCGCGATCTCGACTACAGCGACAAGTTCCAGATGATCGCGGTGCCGCTCACCGGCGCGGGCGGGCCGCTCAACGCGGATCTCTACCATCGCCAGTTCGGGGCTGACCAGGCGGTGGAGATCCTGCCGGCGCCGGGCGGGGTCCAGGTCCGGCTGCACGACCTCGCCGCCGGACGCATGCGCAACCAGCAGTCGTTCGCCCTGCCGCCGGCAACGTCATCCGCATTCCGCCTGGCGGTGCACCGGGTCAGCGACGAGATCGTGCGCTGGGCGGCGGGCAGCGACGGGTACGCCGCGAGCCGGCTGCTGTATCTCGAGAATGGCCGCATCTGGCGGGTGGACAGCGACGGAGCCGACGCGACGCCGGTGACGCCCGCCAATGAACGCGCGCTCTCCAACGCCTGGGCGCCGGACGGCCGGCGCATCGCGTACACCCGCTTCGATGCCGGCCGCGGCGCGATCGTGATCGAGGATCTCCAGACGGGGGCGCGCAGCGTGGTGGCGGGCACCGACCGCGACCTCAACTTCGCCCCCGCATTCTCCCCCGACGGGCGGATGATGGCGTACTCGCGTGCGGAAGAGAGCGGCGCCACCAACATCTTCACCAGCAATGTGGCCTCCAACTGCTGTGCGCAGCGCTTGACCGTGCGCGGCTTCTCGGACAACTTGAGTCCCACGTACTCGCCGGACGGGCGCCGCATCGCCTTCGTCTCGACCCGGGCCGGCCCGCCGCAGATCTACGTGATGAGCGTGGACGGCACCGACCAGGAGCTGCTGGCGGCGTTCGATTTCGGGGCGACGGGGCCGTCGTTCGCGCCGGAATGGTCCCCGGATGGCGCGAGCGTGGTGTTTCACCGCGAGGTTTCCCGGAGCCCGCAGATCTTCATCCTGGACGTCGCCTCCGGCCGCGTGAAACAGCTGACGTCGGTGGGGCGGAACGAGGACGCCACATGGGCGCCGGACAGCCGGCACATCGCGTTCGTGTCGGACCGGACCGGGCGCCGGCAGCTGTGGGTGGTGGACACCGAGACGGGACGTGTCCGGCAGATCAGCACGGCGGGCGCCGCCCGCCTTCCTTCGTGGTCCCGCCGGCTCGGCGGGGCCGGTGGTGCCAATCCTTAAAAGCGTACTGGAGTGCCGAGTCATGAAGCGAATCAGCGGAATCCTGGTCCTGATGGGTGCATCGGTCCTGGCGGCGGGCTGCGGCGGCAAGCCCGCGCCGGAGCAGCCGGCCCCGGTGGCGTCCACGGTGGACAGCGCGGCCATCCGCGCGCGCCAGCGCCAGGACTCGATTGATGCGGAGAACCGGCGCCGGGCCGAGGACGAGGCGCGCCGCGCCGCCGCCGCCAACGCCGCGTCGGAGGCGATGGCCGCCCTCCGGAACGACATGACGGCCATGATCCACTTCGACTACAACGTGGCTGACATCCGGCCGGAGGATCAGGGGATCCTCGACCGCAAGGCGGCCATCCTGAACGCGAATGCCGCGGTCCGGCTCCGGATCAGCGGGCACGCCGACGAGCGGGGCTCCGACGAATACAACCTCGCGCTCGGCAACCGCCGCGCTGCCGCGGCCAAGCGCTACCTGGTCAACCGGGGCGTGGCGGACAGCCGCATTGACGTGATCTCGTACGGCGAGGAGCGGCCCATCGCGATGGGCAGCACCGAAGAGGCCTACGCGCAGAATCGCCGGGACGAGTTCGAGATGACGGCGGGCGGTGACGCGCTCGTCGCGCCGCAATGATCCGGCGCGGCCTGGTGGCGGTGTCCGCGCTGCTCCTCGGGGCGTGTGCCCTGAGGAGCGACGTGCGGCGGGTGGAGGACCAGGTCACCCAGCTGCGGGACGTCCAGGAGCGGCGGGACACGGAGCGCGCCCGCCAGCTGGCGGACATCATCCGGCTGCAGCAGGCGATGCTGGACTCCATTGCCAGCACGAAGGCGTCGGTGGCGCAGCTCCGCGGCGACGTGGCCAACGACCTCTACAACGTGCAGCAGCAGCTGGTGCAGCTGCAGGAACTGACCGGCCAGAGCCAGCGGCGGCTGACCGAACTCCGCACCCAGCTCGAGCGGCGGGCCGAAGAGCTGCAGCAGTCGGGTGAATCGACGGGTGCCGCCCCGCCCCGGGACAGCACGGCCGGCGCCGCGCCTCCTGCGGCCCCGCAGCCCTCCGCCGACCAGATGTACGAGACGTCCCTCGGCCAGCTGCGGCTGGGCAGCGCCAGCACGGCGCGCCTGGGCTTCCGCGAGATGCTCAAGGCCTGGCCGGCGAGTGACAAGGCGCCGGACGCGGTGTACTACATCGGCCAGAGCTTCGAGACGGAGAACGCCGATTCGGCGCTGTACTACTACACGCAGGTGACACAGAGCTATGCCTCGTCGCCGCGCGCGGGCGCCGCGTACTATCACATCGGGCTGATCAGGGAGCGCGCCAACGACAGGGCCGCCGCCCGCGCGGCGTACCAGAAGGTGGTCCAGGGCTTTCCCAACTCGGACGAGGCCTCGCTCGCCCGCGACCGTCTGAAGGCGCTCGGGTCCTGAGCCCGGGCGCCGCCGCCTGGTTCCCGCCATGAACGGCTCCGGCGCCGAAATGCCGTTCCTCGACCACCTCGAGGAACTCCGAACCCGCCTCCTCCGCGCGCTGATCGCGCTGGTGGCGGGTTTTGCGCTGGGGTTCTACCTGGTCCAGCGGTACCAGCTCGTCGGCGTCATCTCGAAGCCGATCCAGCCGTTCCTGGGCGCCACCGGCAAGCTCACGGTGCTCACGCCCACCGAGCCGGTGATGATCGTGTTCAAGCTGGCCTTCGTCGTGGGCCTCGTGTTCGCCGCGCCGTTCGTGCTCTGGCAGATCTGGGCCTTCCTCGCGCCGGCGCTGTACCTGAAGGAGAAGCGGGTCATCGTGCCGGCACTGTTCGTCGGCAGCGGGCTGTTTGTGGTGGGCGCCGTCCTCGGCTGGCTGTTCGTCGTCCCGCAGTCGCTGCGGGTGCTCTTCAGCTTCCAGACCGAAGCGCTCTCGCCGATGATCACCTACGACGGATACTTCTCCTTCCTCGTGCAGGTGCTCATCGCCCTCGGCGTGTCCTTCGAGCTGCCCCTCATCATCTTCGTGCTCGCGTGGCTCGGCGTGGCCACGCCGGCCCGGCTCAACAGCTTCCGGCGGTTCGCCATCGTGCTGGCGTGCATGGCAGGCGCGATCCTCTCCCCCGGCACCGATCTCATCACGATGGTGATGTTCACCATCCCGCTGCTCATCCTCTACGAGATCGGCTTCCTGGCGAGCGTGCTGCTCAGCCGGCGGCGCCGGAAGGTGGAGGCCGCCGCCGTCCTCGTGCTGCTGCTGCTGGGCGCCGGCCGGGCGGACGCGCAGGGCGTGCCGGGGCGAGCCAGGCCGGCGCCTGCGGACACCGGCAAGCCCGCGCCTGCCGCCCGGACCGACTCGCTGCGCCCCGATTCGGCGCTCCAGGCCCAGGGAACGGACAGCGTGCTCGACGCACTGCTGCAGCGCGCCGGCTTTGTGGTGACGAAGTACCGGGCGGACTCGGCGTCCTTCACGGCCAGCGACCGGCGGCTGGAGCTCAACGGTCATGCGCATGCCGAACGGGAGGGGGCCGTGCTCGATGCCCGGCACATCGCCTACGACCAGGCGGAGTGTCTCCTCACCGCGAACGGGAAGCCGGTCCTGAAGGAGGGCGAACGGACCCTCGCGGGCGAGGGAATCCGCTATGACACCTGCCGCAAGCGCGGCACGGTGCATGGCGGCCAGACGGAGTTCTCCGAGGGAGGAACGACCTGGTTCATCCGCGGGAATGTGCAGAAGGATTCCAGCTCCACGCGGCTCTTTGCCGGCTCGAGCGAGATCACCTCGTGCGTGCTGCCCTCGCCGCACTATCACTTCGCCGCCCGCCGCATCAAGTGGCTGTCGGGCGACATGCTGGTGGCGCGGCCGGTGGTGCTCTACATCCGCGACGTCCCGATCCTCTGGCTGCCGTTCATCTTCCAGGACACGCGGCCGGGCCGCCATTCGGGCATCCTGGTGCCCAAGGTCGGCATCAACGACATCTTCCGGACCTCCCGCACCTACAATCGCCAGATCACCAACATCGGCTATTACTGGGCGCCCAGTCCCTATCTGGACCTCACGGCGCGCATGGACTGGTATTCGGGGCGCTATCTCCAGTTCGGCGTGGCCAGCCAGTATCGCGTGCTCAACCGGTTCCTGAGCGGGGCACTGGAGGTGAACCGGCAGTTCGAGTCGGGCGGGGGCAGCGGCTTCGGGGTGCGGTGGTCCCACCAGCAGGCGTTCAACATCTCGACCAACCTGAACCTCGACATCAACTACCTGAGCAACACGAAGATCGTGGACCGGAATGCCCTCGATCCGCTCCTCAACACGCAGCAGGTGACCAGCAGCTTCAACTTCACCAAGCGATACGGGTGGGGGTCGCTGTCGCTGGGCGGCAATCGCCGGCAGAACCTGTCCGACAGCACCTCCACCACCCAGCTGCCGTCGCTCACCATCTCGCCCAAGCCGCTGGACCTGGGGCGGAACATCACCTGGACGCCGGGACTCAGTCTCGTGCGGACGGAGGACCGGAACCGCCCGCTGGCGCCGCTCCTGGTGTTCAATCCGGATGGCAGCACCGACACGGTGCCGCAGGTGGCCAGCAACCGGGTGACGTCGCTCAACTTCGACACGCCGTTCCGGATCGGCGGCTTCAACTGGCGGAACACGCTGACGATGCAGGACGCCCGCCTGAGCGGCCGGCAGGTGGACTCGCTGCGGCAGCCGGACCTGACCACGCCGGACCCGAACGACTCGGTCACCGTCTACACCACCGCCCCCGGCGATTTCGAGACCGACCTCAACTGGGACACCGGCATCAACCTGCCGCTCCTCCTGCGTTCGACTTGGAAGTTGCAGCCAAGTGTCGGCATCACCAACGCCTCGACCCAGAGTCCGTACTATGCGGTGCGCAACCGGGAAACGGGCGGGGCCTGGGTCTTCCAGAAGAAGCGCCTGCTCCTGAGCGCCACGCTCTCGCCGACCTTCTTCTTCCTGTCCCGGGGCGGCATCGGGCCGGTCACGCGGTTCCGCCACAGCTTCTCCCCGCTGATCCGCTGGGACTACGCACCGGCAGCCACCGTGCCCGAGGCCTTTGCCCGGGCCGTGGTCGGGCCCAATGGCACGCCGGTGCTGCGAAGCGACGCCCGCCAGACGCTGAGCGTCTCGCTCACCCAGAGCCTGGAGGGGAAGGGGCGGTCCAGGCCGGGCGATTCCCTGGGCGTCTCCGCGCGGAAGTTCCGCATCCTGAGCATCTCCACCAGTGGCGTCACCTACGACTTCGAGCAGGCGAAGAAGCCGGGGATGAACGGGTGGACCACGCAGAGCGTCACGAACACCGTCCTCAGCGACCTGCTGCCGGGGTTCAACGTGAGCATCACGCACAACCTCTGGGCGGGGCAGGTGGGCGTGGACACTTCCCGGTTCTCGCCGTTCCTGCAGAACGTGAGCGCGAGCTTCTCCATCACGGGAGGGGGTTCCCGGGGGCTCTCGTCGCCGTTCGGCACCGGGCTCTCGCCCCGGCCGGGCCAGATGGATCCTGCCGGCCAGCCGCTCTACCGGCCCGGGATCGGCACATCGAATTTCGGCCCGACCGGCTTCGGCACCGGCCCGCAGAGTCCGGGCGCCTTCTACTCGAACGACCAGATTCCGATGGGCGGCGGCCGCCGGTTCTCGGCGAACTTCACCTACACGCTCTCGCGCCAGCGGCCCAATCCGCTGGCGGCCCCCGGCGCCCAGTCCTCCCAGCAGAACGTCAATTTTTCCACGGCATTCTCGCCGACGCCGCTCTGGGCGGTGTCGTGGCAGACCCAGTACAACATCACCGAGAAGCGGTTCGAGTCGCATGTGGTCCGGCTGGAGCGGGACCTGCACGACTGGCGCGCCGCCTTCAATTTCGTCCGCAATGCGAACGGCAACGTGGCGGTCTATTTTTCGGTGTACCTGATCAATCTCCCCGAGCTGAAGCTGGACTTCAACCAGTCCACCCTCGGGAACTGACCGTCCCTGCGGTGAGACAGTACGGGCCCGCCGGGCTGGAGATGACCGGGCCGCCATCTGCCTCGTGCTGGCACAGGCTGTGCGCTCGCGACCTTCATCACCCTCTGGAGATGAGACCTCATGTACCGACTGTTCGCCCTGGCGGCCGCGGGCATCCTGGCGGCATGCAGTTCGGACTCGACCGGGCCCGGCACGCCCCCCCCGACCCCCAGCGGCCTCAGCTCGACATCGCTCGATGGGGCGGTGGCCCTGGACTGGCCGGACAACGCGTTCGAGGCGGACCCCTCGAACTTCAGCAACTACGTGGTGTACAGCACCAGCTACAACCTGGACCAGGATCAGTGCGGGACCGGCTGGAACGTGGAGGGAACGACGGTCGCGCCGGAATTCATCGTGGGCGCACTGACCAACGGCGTGCCGCGCTGCTTCGGCGTGTCGGCGGTGAGCGTCGGCGGGAACGAGAGCGGGCGGTCACCGCTGCGGAACGATACGCCGCGGCCCGATGCGCGGAACGTGGTCGTCTATGCGCGGCAGTCCCAGAACACCGGATCGGGCTTCCGGTTCTGGCAGGATCTCAATGGCAATGGCACCGTGGAGAGCAATGAGCTGGGCCTTTCGCTCGCGGGCTCGGATGCCGGCGCGGACTTCACCGTCGAGCGCGACGGGACCGGCAATCTGTTTCTCACGCCGGCGCGGGCCGGCACCACGGTGGCGCTGTACGGGACGGCTCCGGTAGAGGATCTCACGAGCATCGATATTGCGCCCGTCAGCGGGTACGATGCCGCAGGACTCGAGGCGCTGCCCGGGTGGGGCTACGTGTTCCAGATGACGGAGCCGGACGCGTTCTTCCGCTATGGGGCGGTGCGCGTCACGCACGTGGGGCAGAACTTCCTCATCCTGGACTGGGCCTACCAGACCGACCCCGGCAATCCGGAGCTGCTGCGCCGTTCCACCCATGACTGATGCCACGCTGGTGCTCGACGGCCGCTCGCTCACGGTGGAAGCCGTGGTGCGGGCGGCTCGCACGCCTGCCCTCAAGCTTGCCTTGGCGGCGGATGCGCGGGAGCAGCTCGCCCGGAGCCGGGCGCGGGTGGAAGCGGCCATCGCCTCCGGCGGTGCGATCTACGGGATCAATACCGGATTCGGCAAGCTGGCCAATGTCCGGGTGGCCGCCGACCAGCTCGACCAGCTTCAGGTGAACCTGCTGCGGAGTCACGCGGCGGGAGTCGGCGCACCGCTCCCGGCTGACGCGGTGCGGGCGCTGATGCTGCTGCGCGCCAACGTGCTTGCCCGGCCCACCAGCGGGGTCCGGCCCGGGCTGGTGGACGCCCTCGTGGCGCTCTTCAACAGCGGGCTGGTGCCCTGGGTGCCGGAGCAGGGCAGCGTCGGGGCGAGCGGCGACCTGGCTCCGCTCAGCCATGTGGCGCTGGTGCTGCTGGGCGAAGGGACCCTGAAGACGGAAGCCGGTGCCCAGGTGCCTGCCGCGGATCGGCTCTCCCGCGAGGGGATCACGCCGTGGCGGTTCGGCCCGAAGGAGGGCATCTCGTTCATCAACGGGACCCAGGCCCAGACGGCGCTGCTGGCGCTGCTGGTGCATGACGCCGAGCAGCTCTGGCGCACCGCCGTGGGAGCGGCGGCGCTGAGTCTCGAGGCGCTCCGCGGGACCCCGGTGCCGCTCGATCCCCGCATTCACGCCGCGCGCCCGCACCGGGGCCAGCTGGAATGCGCCGAACTGATGCGCGCACTGCTGGAAGACAGCGAGATTCGCGAATCCCACCGGGAGAACGATCCGCGGGTACAGGACGCGTACAGCCTGCGCTGCACGCCCCAGGTGCTCGGGGCGTGCGCCGATGCGATCCGGTTCGCCCGCGAGACCGTGGAGGTGGAGCTGAACGCCAGCACCGACAATCCGCTGGTCTTCGAGAACGGCGATGTACTGAGCGGCGGCAACTTCCACGGGCAGCCGGTCGCCCAGGCGCTCGATGTGCTCGCCATGACACTGACGACGCTGCAGGCAATCAGCGAACGCCGCATCGAGCGGCTGGTGAATCCCGACCTCTCCCAGGGCTTGCCGGCGTTCCTGACCCGGGATCCCGGGCTCTCCTCGGGCTTCATGATGGTGCAGATCACCGCCGCGTCACTGGTGGCCGAGTCGCGGACCCTCTGCGTCCCGGCGAGCATCGGCTCGATCCCGACCGATGCCAACCAGGAGGACTTCGTGCCGATGGGAATGGCGGCGGCCTACAAGTGCCGGCGGATCCTGGAGAACGCGGCGCGGGTGGTGGGTGCTGAATTCCTGTGCGGGGTCCAGGGGATCGAGTTTCACCGGCCGCTCAAGGCAGGTCGCGGGGTGGAACGCCTGGCGGAATTGGTGAGGGGCCCACGGATCGGCATTGCCCCCCTCGATGGGGACCGTCCCCCGGCACCCGATCTGGAGCGCATGGCCAGCGCGGTCCTCGGCGGCTTGCTGTCCAGCTGACGCCGGCAATTCCGCTTGTCCGGCCCGAGCGGCGGGCCTATCTTTTTCACCTCCAAGCGCCACGCCTGTTCCCCTCATTCCAGCCGGCCGAATGAATCTAGAGAAGCTCAAGGACACGGCCCGGAAGCACGAGCAGAAGGAGGACTGGCGGAAGGCCATTGACGCCTACCAGAAGATCATCCAGCAGTTTGACGCCGGCCGTGACGCCGACGCCGACCTCACCATCTACAACCGGGTCGGGGATCTCCAGCTCAAGCTGAATGACCCCGGCGCCGCCGTGCAGTCCTACGAACGGGCGGCGGAGCTCTACGCCGAACAGGGATTCCTCAACAACGCCATCGCGCTCTGCGGCAAGGTGCTGCGGGTGAACCCGGGCCGGGTGCAGGTGTACCTGCAGCTGGCGCACCTGCACGCGCGGAAGAACGTCGTGTCGGAGGCCAAGCGGAATCTCATCGAGTACATGGAGCGGATGAACACGCTCGGCAAGCTCGATGAGGCCTTTGCCCAGCTCAAGGCCTTCGCCGACCAGCACAGTGCCAACCAGGACATCCGGATGATGCTGGTGGAACTGCTGCGGGCCGCCTCGCGCGCCGAGGAGGCGCAGGAGCAGCTGGAGAAGATCGCCACCGAGCTGGAGGCGCGCGGTGACCGGGCGGGCGCCCGGCTGACGCGCGAGCGGCTCCAGCCCGCCGGCAGGGAGGAGTCGCCGGAGCCGGCGGCCAAGAATGACCTGGTGTTTCTCGAGACCGGATTCGAGCCGCCGCGCGCGCCCACCCGCGAACCGGCAGCAGCCGCAGCGGCGCCAGAGCCAGTCCCGGTCCCGGCTCCGGCGCCGGTGGAAGGGCTGGAGGTGGTGGCTGGAGGGGCGGTACCGGGCGTGGAGGACGCGGCCCCGGCCCCGATTGCCGGGCTCGACGTATTCGAGCCGGCGTCGCTGGATGCTGGCACGGCGGAAGCGGGCCCGTTGCTGGATCTGCAGGCAGGGAGTTTCGAGCCGGAAGTGGCCCCGGAGATCGCGCCGGTGGAAGGGCTGGACCGCGTGTCGGCCGACGACGCCATGGCGGTCGGCGGCGAGCTCGACATCATCCATGCCCCCGACCTGGCCGATTCGCTGCTGGGCGACGCGCTCCCGGCCGAGCCGGAGTCGGGTGATGCGGCGGTGGAACTGACGGATACCGGGTTCACCGACCGCTACCTGGATGATTTCGACATCGGCGATCCGCTGTCGCTGGAGTCCCGGCGCTCGGAGTCGGAGGACCTCCTCGAAGAGGAGGAGCCGCTCCTGCCGTCGCCGGAACTGGCGTCGGACATCCTCAGCCTTCCCGATGAGGCGGTTCCACCGGCACCAGCGGATTCCACGGCCCTGTCGGAGCTCCAGATTCCGGAGCTGGAGGACCGGATCATTGACGATCCGGAGAGCGGCGAACTGCATCGCGCGCTGGCCGACCGCCTGGTGCGGGAGGCGGACCTCGGCCGCGCGGTCGAGGAATACCTGCTCGCCATCGGCGCTTTCGAGCACCATGACGCGTGGATGCCCGCGCTGGATGCGGTGGACGCGCTGCTCGAGGTCGAGCCCGATGCAATCCGGCATCAGCAGAAGCGGGTCGAGCTGGCCTATCGCAGTGGCGACCGTGACCGGCTGCTCGCGGCGTACCTGAGCCTGGCCGAAGCCCTGGTCCGGGCCGAAGCGCTGGACAAGGCGATCGCGGTCTACCACCGGGTCCTCGAACACAATCCCGACAACGCCTCGGCGCGCGATGCGCTGACCTGGCTCGCCTCCGTGCAGCAGCAGAAGGCGCCCGCAGCCGAGGAGAAGCCGGTCGCGGCGCCGGCAGTCCTGCCCGTCCCGCCCGCCTCGTCCGTCTCGTCCGCCGGCTTCGTGGACCTGGGGTCGATGGTGATCGAGCCGGGCGACCCGATGGACACGCGCATGCGGGTGGACGGCGAACGCCCGACCGGCGATGAGCAGAAGGACTTCCAGGAAACCCTGGCGCAGTTCAAGAAGGGCATCGAGGCGAACCTCGGCACGGAGGACTACGAGGCGCATTACGACCTCGGCGTCGCCTTCAAGGAAATGGGGCTCCTCGACGAGGCCATCGCCGAGTTCCAGAAGGCACTGCGGTCGCCCGATGGCCGGCTCCGGACCTCGGAGGCACTGGGCGTCACATTCTACGAGAAGCAGCAGTATGCGATCTCCGAAACCATCCTGCGGCGGGCGGTGGAGTCGCTGCCCGGCGGCGACGAGGAGAAAATCGGCTTGCTGTACTGGCTGGGCCGCTCGTCCGAGGCACTCGGCAAGCCGGCGGACGCGCGGCAGGCCTACGAGCGGGCCCTCGCGGTGGACATCCGGTTCATGGACCTGGGCGAGCGGGTGAAATCCCTCGGCGCGGGACAGCGGGCATGAGGACGGAGCCGGCGGCCACGCCCACGCTCGCCGACCTGCAGGCCCCGATCCGGGACCGCCTCGAGGGCGTCACGCGGGAACTGCGCCGCGTGGTGGAAGCTGATTTCCCGCTCATCAGCGAGGTGAATTCGCACCTCTTCCGGATGCAGGGCAAGCTCTTCCGCCCGACCCTGCTGCTCCTGGCGGACGATGCCACCGGCGGCCCCAGCGGCCGGGCCGTGGCGCTGGCCGCCATCGTGGAGCTGATCCACCTGGCCACGCTGGTGCATGACGATTCGGTGGATCACTCGGTGCTCCGCCGCGGCATGCCGACGATCAATGCGCTGTTCAGCCACCAGGTGTCGGTCATCATGGGCGACTACCTGTACTCCCGGGCGGTGATCGAGCTCGTGCGGCTGGACGATCTGGAGCCGCTGCGCGTGATGAGCCGGGTCACGAACGAGATGACGATGGGCGAGATGCGCCAGCTGCTGGCGCATGACCGGCTCTCGTTCGATGAAGCCGCCTATGACCTGCTGATCCGCGCCAAGACCGCCTCGCTCCTGTCCGGCGCCTGCGAGGTGGGCGGCATCGGCGCACCGGCGCCGCAGCGCGGTGCATTGGCCCGGTTCGGGGATGCGCTGGGAATGGTGTTCCAGATCGTGGACGACCTGCTCGACTACACCGAGGACGAGGCGATGACGGGCAAGCCATCCGGCCTCGACCTCCGCGAGCACAAGGTGACGCTGCCCCTCATCGCCGCCCTGCCGCGCATGTCCGAGGCGGGGCGGCGGGACGTGAATGCCCTGATGCGGAGCGAGGAGCCGGATGCCGACCAGGTTGCCCGGGTAGTGGCCCTGGTGGCCGAGGCCGGCGGCTTGGAGTACGCCCGGGAGCGCGCCCAGCGATGGGCGGAGCAGGCCGACCGCGAACTCGACCATCTGCCCCCGTCATCGGCTCGGGAACTGTTGCGCTCGAGCGTGGTCTATGCCCTGGAGCGGAGGCGATAATGCCGAGCGGTCCCCGCAGGCCCGGATTCTACATCGGCGTGCTGCTCACCGGTTTCATTCTGGGCGGCTTTCTGGCGGCCTTCCTGCGGCGATGGCTTCCGGAAGGCGCCCCCCGTGATTTCTTCACCACCGCGTGGACGCCGACCTTCGGCCCTGTCTCCGCCGACCTGCTGGTGCTAAACTTCACCCTGGGACCGGTCGGGATACACGTGACCCTGCTCAGCCTCGTCGGCGTGCTGGTGGCGTACCTGATCGCACGGTCCCTCTTCTAGGAGGCCATGTGTTCGGCAATCTCGGCATGCCGGAGATCCTGCTCATCCTCGTGGTGGTGCTGCTGGTGTTCGGAGCCAAGCGGCTGCCCGAGGTGGGCTCGTCCATCGGCAAGGGAATCCGGGAATTCAAGCGGAGCCTGAGCGACACGCAGGATGCCATCTCCGGCGGCGACGAGCAGCAGCGGACCCTGTCGTCGCGCCAGATGGATGCGTCGCAGCCGCCCGCGAACAGCGGCGAGCCCAAGCGCCTGTCGCAGTAGGGGCGCACGGCCGTGCGCCCCTACTGCGACACGGGGTCACGGCGTCACGATTTCGCCCGCGCGGCCTGCTCGGCGCTCTCCTGCAGGACCTTCTGGCGGTTGTCCACCACCTTCGCCTGCTGGCGCAGCGCGTCCAGGTAGTTCCTCACGCGCTCCTGACGGGCCACCCGGATCAGCTGCACCCGGTAGCCATCCAGCTGCTTGACGAACTCGGCCGAGTCGGCCGGTTCGTGCGCCAGCACGTTCACCACGTAGAGGCCGGCGGTGGTGTGAATCACCTTGCTGCTCTGTCCGGCCGGGATGCCGAACGCCGCGCCCACGATCTCGGGGATGTCGAGTGGCGGCGAAACCCGGGTGAAGGGGCCGAATTCGCCGTGGGTGATTCCCAGCGCCTTGGCGGCGTCCGCCGGTGAACTCCCCTCCGACACCCGCTTCAGGTAGTTGTCCGCGATCACTCCTGCCAGGGCGAACTTCTTCTGGTTCCGGACGGCTTCCTCCACGCCGGTCCGCACGTCGGCGAGGGTCGGTGCGCTCTGGTCCTTGAGGGAATCGAGCCGGAAGAGATAGTACGCATCCGGCGTCTCGATCACGTCCGAGATCTCGCCGACGGCCGTCTGGAAGGCCCAGATACCGGCATCCGGCACGACCTGGTTCCCGACCTGGGCCCGCCCGCCCGCCTGCAGCGGCTCGGCGTGCAGGACCTTGAGCTTGAGCCACGCGGCCACGCTGTCGAGGGCCGACGGATCGGGCTTGCCGGCGGCGTACTGGTCGAGCGTGTCGAGGCGTGCGTCCATCCGGTCGCGGTTGGCGCCGGCCAGCTCGATCGGGATCAGGATGTGGCGGCCGGTCGCGGAATCGGCGGTGCGCTTCGTGATCTCGATCAGGTGATACCCGAACGAGGAGAGCACCGGCTCCGACACGGTGTTGAGGGGCAGGGCGAACGCCGCGCTGTCGAACGCGGGGTCCATCTGGCCCTTCTTCCAGGTGCCGAGATCGCCGCCCCGCTCCGCCGATCCGGGATCGCCCGACTCCCGGCGGGCCACCTCGTCGAACGCCACGCCGCCGGCGATCTCCTGGCGCAGGTCCTTCGCACGCTGGAGCGCCGCGGCCGTATCCTGCGCGCTGATCACCCGCGGCACCGTCACGGCGCTGAGGTAGGCCACCTTGCCGCGCTTGAAGTCGTCGCGGTGGGTGCTGAAATACTGCTCGACATCGGCGTTGGTGATGTGCACCGCCGAGTCGGGGACCACGTTGCGCGGCACGATCGCGGTGAGGCCGATCTTGACGGTCTCGTGCGCATCCTTCCAGCGCTCCCAGAGCGCTTCATCCGAGAGGTACACGTCGGCGGTGACGAGGGCGAGCAGCTTGCTGCGCAGGATCTGCTCCCGCGCCTGGTCCCCCAGCGCCTCGACGTACGGGGCCGACGTGGGCGCCGTCAGCCAGCGCTGGTACTTGGCGAGGTCGAACTTGCCGTCGGTCTGGAACTGGTCCGACTGGGTGATCTCGGCCGGGGGGCTCTGCTGCAGCACCGCGGCGATTTCCTCGTCCGTCGCGCCCAGGCCGAACTTCTTGTACTCGCTGTTGAGCACCGCCTGCTGGACCAGCTGGTCCCAGACCTGGTTGCGGATCTGGGTCTGATCCTCGAGCGAGAGCGCGGTCGGCGAGTTCTGCTGCTGCGCCTGGGTCTGCTGCGACACCAGCGCTTCGTAGGTGCGGGCGTCAATGGACTTGCCGTTGATGCGGCCGACCTTGCCGGCGCCGCCCAGCGCGCTCAGATCCACGCTGGTGAGCAGGAAGATGACCATCAGGGCGGCGAAGAACACGACGGCGGCCGCCTTCGCGGCCCGGCTGCGGAAGATCTGGATCATAACCCTGGCTGGTCACTCCGGATGGGTCGGAAACGAGAATCCCAAGCATAAGCGCGGCGCCGGGAAAAATGAAGCGGGCCGGGGCATCCGGACAGTTGACACCCGGAGAGCGGGTTGCTAACGTGTCGTGAAGTCCCGCAACGACTTACGGCCCCCGGACGCGGCTCCTTCACCCATCCTGACCGGACCAGTGATGTCCACCAGCGAGATCGCCAAACTTGAGAGTCGGTGGCGCGAGAATCGGCAGGGGCTCACCTTTGCGCCGCTCGCCGAGGCGTACCGCAAGATGGGCGAGCATGCGCGGGCGCTCGAGGTGCTCGGGGAAGGGCTCGCCGTCAACCCGACTTACATCCCCGCGAGCATCGTGCTGGGCCGGGTGCATCTCGACATGGGCAACGACGCCGGCGCCGAATCGGCATTCGCACGGGTGCTGGAGCTGGATGGCGAGAATGTGATCGCCCTGCGCGCCCTGGCAGACCTCGCGGAGCGGCAGCACCGCCTGGCCGAAGCGCGCGAGCGGCTGGCAAGCCTTCTCTCGGTGGACCGGGGCAATGACGAGGCCCGCGCCCAGCTGGCCGCGCTGGAAGCCCGACTCGCATCGGGCGAGAACGAGGCATCGGTCCCATTGGCGGAACCGAGGGCTGGGTCTTTGCCGGGCGACAGCGCCTGGGATGCTGCCGAGAACAGTGACGAGGCCGGGCTGATCGAGGGGCCGGTGGCGGAAGCGCCTCCTCCGCCGGTCGCCGACTGGATCATGGCGGAAGAGCCGCCAGCTCCGGAACCGGTGGAGCCGGATCCCTCCATCCAGCTGCAGGAACACCTGCCGCCGTCGGAACCGGTGGCGCCGCTCGACGACCTGATGACCGATGACACGCCGGTCATCAGCGCGGGCACGGTCGAACCGGAGCCGATGGACGGTCTCGTGGGCCAGGACTTCAGCGAGCATGGTGCGTCGGTCGTGCCGCTCGAGGATCTTCGCTCGGGCGAGGCGGGGCTGAACAGTCTCGAAGACCTGGCCGACATTGACCGGCAATCGGATCTCGAGCTCTCGCCATCGGACATCAACGAGTATCAGGTGGCGGACGCCTCGCTGGAGCTGGCGGCAAGCATCACCGACGACGGTGACGCAGGCTGGGGGTCGGCCCTGGCGGACGAGACGGAGCCGGAAGCTCCCGAGCCGATCGAGACGGTGGCCGCCAGTTTCGGATCTGACGCGCTGGGCCGTGACGCGACGGAACCTCCGGACGAGCCTGCCGGGACGACGGACGAGGCCGACTTCACCGATGTGCCGGAGCCGGAACCTGCAGTTGCCGAGGATACGGCCTGGGAAGATGATGAGCTTCCCGATGCCGGTACGCCGGAGCTGGTGGTGACCGAGTCCATGGCCGAACTGTACCTGCGGCAGGGACACCGCAAGGAGGCGCTGGCGGTCTATCGGCTGCTGTACCAGCGGAGCCCCGACGACTTCCGCCTGCGCGAGCGTCTGGATGCGCTGGAGACGGAACTCGCCAGCGCGCCGCCATCCGGGGCCGCACCGGCGCCGGTCGTGAGCCTGGCGGCACGCGAGCCGGGCCGGACCGTGGCGGCGATGCTCCAGCAGATCCTTCGCTCCAAGCCGCCCGAACCGGCCTCGGAGTGGCAGGACGCGGTGGCGCCACCGGCCCGCCCGCTGGCGGCCGACATCACGGCACCGGAGCCGTCCGCCGCGCAGCCGACGCGACCCGCTGGCGACCACCTGTCGCTCAGCGATGTGTTCGGTGAGGAGGGGTCGCCGGTGCCGCCGGCGGTTCCCGCAGCAGCCGGCCGCGACGACGAGCTCTCGTTCGATGCGTTCTTCGGGGATTCGGCCGGCGACCAGGCGCGTGCCCGTGCTCCGGCGCGCGACGATGACGACCTGGACCAGTTCCAGACCTGGCTCCAGAACCTGAAGCGCTGATGCGCATCGCCGTTCTCAACGGCCCCAACCTCAACCTGCTGGGCACGCGTGAGCCGGAGATCTACGGGCACGTGTCGCTCGACGCGCTCGAGGCCCGCATCCGCGCCGCCGCGGCACCGCTCGGCGTGGATCTGTCCTGGTTCCAGGGGAACGGCGAGGGGGAACTGGTCGAGGCCGTCCAGCGGCTGGCCGGCCGCGCCGACGGCGCCCTCATCAATGCCGCGGCCTACACCCACACCAGCCTCGCCCTCCGCGACGCCGTGCTGGCGGTGCGCGTGCCGTTCGTGGAAGTCCATCTCTCCAATATCCTGGCCCGTGAAATCGAGCGGCGGAAATCGGTGCTCGCGGACCTTGCCATCGGGATAGTCGCCGGGTTCGGTCCGCAGGGCTACGAGCTGGCGCTGGCGGGCCTGGTCGCGCACCTGCGTGAGCGCTGACCTTCGCCCGCCGCGGGTGGCCGCGGTGCGGGACCGCCTGGCGCGCGACGGCCTGGACGCGCTGGTCGTCACGCACCTGCCGAACATCCGCTACCTCACCGGCTTTTCCGGCAGTGCGGCGATGGCGGTGGTTTCCGCCGGCGAGGTGACCCTCGTTACCGACTTTCGCTACGCCACGCAGGCGCCGGCCGAGGTCGGCAATGCCGCCCGGGTGGTGGTGGATCGGGTGAACGTATGGGACCTGCTCGGGCGAACGCTCGAAGGACTCGACCCCGCCACCGTGGGTATCGAGGCGGCCCATGTGACGGTGCAGGACGCCGGGCGCCTCAGTGAAGCCGGCAAGTTCCGGATCGTGCCGGTGACGGACCTGGTCGAGCGGCTGCGCGCCGCCAAGGCGCCGGCCGAGGTCCAGGCAATCCGGCGGGCGGCCGAGCTGGCCCAGGAGGCCCTGGCCGAGGTGCTGCCGGATGTCGCCCCTGGCCAGTCCGAGCTGGCGATCGCGTCCCGCCTGGAAGCGGCCCTCCGGGTGCGGGGGAGCGAATGGCACCCGTTTCCCACGATCGTTGCCGCCGGCCCGCGCTCGGCGCTGCCCCACGCCCGGAGCACCAGCCGCCCCGTTGGCCGGGGGGACCTGTTGCTGCTTGACTTCGGCGCACAGGTGGACGGATACTGTGCGGACCTCACCCGGATGGCAGTGGTCGGTGCACCGGCGGATTCCCGCCAGCGAGACGTGCATGCAGTGGTTCAGGCAGCGCAGGAGCGGGCCATCACCGGCATCCGGCCCGGCATGACCGGGCGGGAGGCCGACGCGCTGGCTCGCGACGTCATCGCCGCCCGCGGATTCGGCGAGATGTTCGGCCACTCGCTGGGACACGGGCTGGGCCTTGAAGTCCATGAAGGGCCGAGACTTTCGCCGACGGCCGATGCCCTCCTGCCGCTCCACGCGGTGGTGACGATCGAGCCGGGCGTCTATCTTCCGGGGTGGGGCGGCATCCGGCTCGAGGACGACATACACCTCGGGCCGGACGGCGCCGTCTGCCTGTCCGATAATCGCACCGAACTCATCGAATTGCTCTGAAGGCCGAACCAGGCACGATCCGCAACGGGAGTCAGGCCGACGCATGAACGCCGACGAGATGAAACAGCTGGCCCAGCTCCTGGACCGGATGCCGGGCATCAAGTCCATCGAGCTCAAGGACGTGAAGCGGCTGGCTGACCTGCTCCGGGACTCACCCGAGATCGGGTCCATCGAGGTGAAGGGGTTCTTCGGCACCGGCATCGTCATCACGCGCACGGCGCAGGGCGCGGCACCGCCGATGGCCTGGGCGCCGGCACTCGCGCCGGCTCCCGTCGCGGCGGTCAGCGCACCTGCCCCCGCTGCAGCGCCGGCGGCGCCGGCGCCATCCCACCTGAAGGAGATCAAGTCGCCGATGGTGGGCACGTTCTACCGCGCACCGGAACCTGGTGCCGAGGCCTACGCCAAGGTGGGCACGCGGGTGGCGCCGGGGCAGACGGTGTGCATCATCGAGGCGATGAAGATCATGAACGAGATCGAGGCGGAGATCGCGGGGGTGATCACGGAGATCTGCGTGGACGACGCGCAGCCGGTGGAGTTCGGCCAGGCGCTCTTCCGGATCGACCCCAATGGCTGACGGGGCGCCGGCCGGCGCGCCGTTCAACTTCAAGCAGGCCATCTCCAGCATGGTCCAGCGCAACGGCTCGGATCTGCTGCTCAAGGTCGGCCGCGCGCCGACGGTGCGGCTCAACGGCGTGCTGACGCCGCTGGAGATGGCGCCGCTCAAGCCCGAGGATCTCAAGACCCTGGCCGAGCAGATCATGACGCCGCGCCAGATCAAGGAATTCAGCGACAAGAAGGAGGCGGACTTCGCCATCGGCGTGCCGGGCGTCGGCCGTTTCCGGACCAACATCTACCAGCAGCGCGGCACCCTCGCGTTCGCGTTCCGCGCCATTCCCTACGAGGTGAAGACGGTCCGGGAGCTGAACCTGCCCCCGGTGCTGGAGACCATCTCGGAGAAGCCGCGCGGGCTGGTGCTGGTCACCGGCATCACCGGCTCGGGCAAGAGCACGGCACTCGCCGCGATGATCAACCACATCAACCAGTCGCGCCGCGTGAACGTGATCACGATCGAGGACCCGATCGAGTTCCTGCACCGGGACTCCATGGCCAACATCTCCCAGCGCGAGGTCGGCACCGACACCCTGTCCTTCGCCGCGGCGCTCCGGCACGTGCTCCGCCAGGATCCGGACGTCATCCTGATCGGCGAGATCCGTGACATGGAGACGCTGGACACGGCCCTCAAGGCCGCCGACACCGGGCACCTGGTCTTCTCCACGCTGCACACCACCGACGCCACCCAGACCATCAACCGGGTGATTTCGTTCTACCCGCCGCACCAGCACCAGGAGATCCGCTCGCTGCTGAGTACCGCGCTGCAGGCGGTGGTGTGCCTGCGCCTCGTGCCGCGTTCCGACGGGCGGGGCCGGGTGCCGGGCTGCGAGATCCTGATCAATTCGGCCGCCGTGGCGGACAACATCCGCGACATCGAGAAGGCGCTCAACATCCCCGACCTGATCAAGGAAGGCGGCGTCTCGTACGGGATGCAGACCTTCGACCAGTCGCTGATGAAGTGGTACAAGGACGGGGCGGTGACCTACGAGGACGCGCTGTTCTTCTCGTCCAACCCGAGCGAATTCGCGCTCCGCGCCTCGGGCATCGATTCGGCGTCCGACCGGACCTTCACGGAGATCACCGGCGAGCCGGGCGCGGCGGCGGACCGGGCCGGCTGATGTTCCGGAAGGTCCTGATCGCCAACCGGGGCGAGATCGCCCTCCGGGTCATTCGCGCCTGCCGGGAGCTCGGCATCGAGACGGTCGCCGTCTACAGCGAGGCGGACCGCGAGTCGCTGCACGTCCGCTTCGCGGATGACGACGTCTGCATCGGGCCGCCGCCCGGCCGGCTCTCCTACCTGCGCATCCCGAACATCATTGCCGCCGCCGAGATCACCGGCGCCGACGCCATCCATCCGGGATACGGATTCCTGGCGGAGAACGCCGAGTTCGCCGAGACCTGCAAGGCCTCGAACATCGCCTTCATCGGGCCGACCGCCGACCAGATCCGGGCCATGGGCGACAAGGCCACGGCCCGGCGGCTTGCGAAGGAGGCCGGCGTGCCGACCGTGCCGGGCACGCCGGGCACTATCGAGGATCCCGACGAGGCGCTGGCGCAGGCGGAGGCAATCGGCTTCCCGGTGATCATCAAGGCCACCGCCGGCGGCGGGGGCAAGGGCATGCGGATCTGCCAGAAGCCGGAGCAGTTCGCGCAGCTCTTCAACCTGGCGCAGAACGAGGCGCTCGCGGCGTTCGGCAACGGCGCGGTCTACGTGGAGAAGTACCTCCAGCATCCGCGGCACGTCGAGATCCAGGTGATGGGGGACCAGCACGGCAAGGTGGTGCACATGGGCGAGCGCGACTGCTCGGTCCAGCGGCGCCACCAGAAGCTGATCGAGGAGAGCCCCAGCCCGGCGCTCGACGCCGCGCTGCGGGAGCGGATGGGCAACGCGGCGGTCTCCCTCGCGGCGAATATCAGCTATGTCGGGGCCGGGACGATCGAGTTCCTGCTGGACGAGGACGGCAGCTTCTACTTCATGGAGATGAACACCCGCATCCAGGTCGAGCATCCGGTCACCGAGATGGTGACCAGCTTCGACCTCGTGAAGGAGCAGATCCGGGTGGCCTCGGGCGAGCCGATCAGCTTCCAGGGCGACGGGCGGCGGCTCCGCGGCCATGCCATCGAGTGCCGGATCAACGCCGAAGATCCCTACCGCAACTTCCAGCCGAGCCCGGGAATGATCACCGCCTATCATCCGCCCGGCGGGCCGGGTGTGCGGGTGGACAGCCACGTCTACGACGGCTACACGGTGCCGCCCTACTACGATTCGCTGCTGGCCAAGGTCATCGTGCACGGCAACGACCGCGCCGAGGCGCTGGCCCGCATGGGGCAGGCGCTGGACAGCTTCATCGTGGAGGGCGTCACCACCACCATTCCGTTCCTGGCCCGCGTCATCCGTCATCCCGACTTCGCCGCGGGGAAGGTGGATACCCGCTTCCTCGAGCGCGAGGCGCAGCTGCTGAAGCCCCCCGCATGACGCTCGATGTCGTCTTCACTCCGCAGGGTCTCGGCCCCGCCGAAGTGGCGGGGCGAACCGTTTTCGTGATCGACGCGCTGCGCGCCACGACCACGATCTGCGCGGCCCTGGCCCATGGCGCCCGCGCCGTGGTGCCGGCGGCCACGAGCGAGGATGCGGTCCGCATGGCGCAGTCCATCGGCACCGGCGATGTGGTGCTGGCCGGCGAGCGCAATTGCCTCCGGGTGCCCGGGTTCGCCCTCGGCAACAGTCCGCTGGAGATGACGTGCGAGGCCGTGGGCGGCAGGCTGGTGGTCCAGTCCACCACCAACGGCACCGGTGCGCTGCTGGGAGCCCAGGGGGCGCGCGCCGTGTTCGCGGCGGCGGCGGTCAACCTGACAACAGTTGCCCAGCGGGCCCGGCAGGCGCTGCAGGATGACGGAGGCGTCCTGGTGATCTGCGCCGGGCGCGAGGGTGCCTTCGGGCTCGACGACGCCTATGTGGCAGGGCGCCTGGTGGTGGCCGCGCTCGGCGGCAGTCGCGCGCGCCGCGGACTGGGCGACGCAGCTCTTGCCGCGGTGGATCTCGTGCGCCGCTACGGCGACTCATTTCTCCGGCCGTTCAGCTATTCCGCGGCGGGGCGCGCCCTCGCCCGGGCCGGGCTGGCGGACGATGTACGCGACGCCGCCCGCCTCGACGCGTATCCGGTACTCCCGATCTTCCAGGACCGGCGCCTCACCATCGCGCCGGTCTCGGCGCCGGTGCCTGCATGAGTTCGCGCCGGCGCCTGGGGGCGGTGGCGGCGCTGGTCGGCGGAATCTTCACCGGCCTGGCCCTGCTCCCCGTGTCAGTCACCGGGCCGCTCGGGCAGGTGCTGGGGCACGCGCTCTGGCACTGGCTCGGTGCCGGCGCGGTGGGCGTGCCGCTGCTCGGTTTCGGGATTGCCCTCGCCGGTCTGGAGCGCACCCCCCGGCTCAACATGACGCGGGCCGCCCTGCTCATGGCGGGGCTCAGCGTGCTGGTGCCGTTCATCATCGGTGTCGCCACCCGTGTGGAACGGGTGGACCTGCTGCCGGACGTCGCGCAGCGCACCCTGGCGGCCCGGGCGACGGGCCTGCTCCCCGCCTTCCTCGCCATCATGGCACGGCACGCCATCGGCGTCGCGGGCGCGCTGCTGCTCGGCTTCCTCGCCCTCTCCGCCTTGACCCTCTACACGTTCGCCTGGCACCCGCTGCAGCGCCTGGAACGGCGCGATGACGCCGCACCGGAGTCCGGGGTGCCGCCCGCGCCCACGACCCGCCCGCGCCGGGTGCCGTTTGCCGGTGCCGAGACGGACGAGCCGGCGGACGATGTGATCGAGGCAACCCTGCCGGCGCCGCGCGCCGCGCCCGCGAAGAAGCCGAAGGAATCGCGTGCCAGGCCGGCGCCGCCGGAAGTGCCGCGGCCGAGGACGGCTGCCGCGGACGAGGAGAGCGAACTCCCGCCGGTGTCCCTGCTCACGCCGCCGCCTGATCGCGACGTGGATGCCGGCGAGGCGCAACTGGACCGGCTGGGACAGTCGCTGATCGAGACCCTCCGCACTTTCAAGGTGGACTGCTCCATCGCGGGCCGCACCACCGGCCCGGTCGTCACCCAGTTCGAGGTGGTGCCGGCGCCGGGGGTGAAGGCGGGGCGGATCGTCGCCCTGGCGGATGACCTGGCCATCACGATGCGGGCGCCTTCGATTCGCGTCGCGCCGATTCCGGGGAAGGGCGCCGTCGGGGTCGAGGTGCCGAACCCCACCGCGCGGATCGTGACGCTTCGCGAGCTGTTCGAGAGCGGGGAGTGGGACAAGACCCGGGCGGTGCTGCCGGTGGCGCTCGGACGGGACCTGGAAGGCAAGGCGATCGTCGCCGATCTCACCAAGATGCCGCACCTGCTCATCGCCGGCGCCACCGGGTCGGGCAAGAGCGTCGCCATCAACACCATCATCACGAGCCTCATCTACCGGTACACGCCGCGCGAGCTCCGGATGCTGATGGTGGATCCCAAGATGGTGGAGCTGTCGGTCTACAACGCCCTGCCGCACCTCCGGCACAAGGTG
>DASTBA010000045.1:0-5829 GCA_035712285.1 Gemmatimonadales bacterium
CACGAAAACACGAAATGCGGATTCAGGGAGCTGAAACAATGAACATCGGCAGGAACGTGCGCCGTCATGCACTTGTCGCCTTCGCGGTCTTCGCGGCCCCGCTCGCCGCACAGAGCGCCCCCATTCACGTCCCGTTCGTCATGGACACGCTGCCGAACGGGCTCACGCTCATCGTGAACGAGGACCACTCCGCGCCGGTGGTGGCGGTGAATGTCTGGTATCACGTCGGGTCCGGCGACGAGAAGCCGGGCCGCACCGGGTTCGCACACCTCTTCGAGCACCTCATGTTCATGGGCTCGGAGCATGCGCCCTACCCCGAGTTCGACCGCCGCCTCGAGGCCGCCGGCGCCGACAACAACGGCTCCACCACCGAGGACCGGACCAACTACTACGAGAGCGGCCCGGCCAACGCCCTCCCCCTCATGCTCTGGCTGGAGGCGGACCGGATGGGCTGGCTCCTGCCCACCATGGATTCCGCCAAGGTGGACCTCCAGCGCGACGTGGTGAAGAACGAGCGCCGGCAGAGCTACGAGAACCAGCCCTACGGCATGGTGGCGGACCACCTGCCGCGCATGCTCTACCCCGCCGGCCACTCCTATTCCTGGCCGGTGATCGGCTCGATGGCGGATCTCTCCGCCGCCTCGCTCGAGGACGTGAAGGATTTCTTCCGCCGCTACTACGCGCCCAACAACGCCACGATCGTCGTGTCCGGTGATGTCCGGGCCGACAGCGTGAAGCGGGTCGTCACCCGGTACTTCGGCGAGATCCCGCGGGGGCCCGCCATCGAGCGGCCGTCGGTCCCGCCGGTGATGCTCGCGCGGGATACGGCGCTGGTGCTGGAGGACCGGGTGCAGCTCCCGCGGCTCTACTATGCGTGGCACAGCGTCAAGGGATGGGCGCCGGACGACGCCCCCCTCGAGATCCTCGCCTACCTCCTCACCGGCGCCAAGAATTCGGCGCTCACCCGGCTGATGGTCTACGAGAAGCAGACCGCCAGCAATGTCTTCGCCTTCCAGGACGGTATGCGACTCGACGGCGACTTCCAGGTCGTGGCCACCGCCCGGCCCGGCGTCGCCTTGCCGGCCCTGCAGCGGGACATTGACTCGACGCTGCAGCGGATGGCCGCCACCGGCCCCGACGCCCGCGAGTTGCAGCAGGCCAGGAACGCGCTCGAGGCGCGGTTCCTCAACCGCATCGAGAGCGTGAACGGGAAGGCCAATCAGATGAACGATTACTACTACGCCATCGGCACGCCGGACGGGTTCCAGCGGGATCTCGACCGCATGCGCGCCGTTACCGCGGCGGACGTGCAGCGGGTGGCCCGCCAGTACCTGCTTGGCCCGCGTGCCATCATCTCGGTGGTGCCGCAGGGCAAGCGGGAGCTGGCCGCGACGGGGAGGAGCGTACCATGACGGACAAGGCGGGCGGGATGGGCAGAATGGGCAGGACACAAAGTTCGCTGGTAGTGATTGCGAGCCTGCTCGTGGCTGCCCCCGGGCTTCATGCACAGGCACCCGCCGTGGCCACGGCGCCGGTGCTGGGCCCGGCGCCGGCGCTCACCATGCCCACGGTCCAGCGCGCCACGCTCCCCAACGGGCTCCGGCTCCAGGTGGTGAGCATGCACGAGCTGCCCGTGGTGCAGGCCGACCTCGTCATCGAGGGCGGCGCCCGGCTCGACGGCACGCAACCGGGCCTCGCGACCTTCACCGCCGGCATGCTCGGCGAGGGCGCCGGCGGGCGCGATGCGTTCCAGCTGGCCGCGGCGCTCGAGTACCTCGGCGCCTCGCTCTCCACCGGCGCGTCATGGGATGATTTCACCCTCTCGCTTCGCGCACCGAAGCGCACCGCCGCCGACGCCATGCGCATCCTCGCCGATGAGCTGCTCCGGCCCTCGTTCCGCTCGGCCGATGTCAAGCGCCAGCGGGACCTGCGCATCGCCCAGCTGCTGCAGAACCGTGACCGGCCCGGCTCGGTGGCGAGCGACGTCTTCGGCTATGAGGTCTTTCCCGCTGGCCATCCGTATCACCATCCGATCTCCGGCGACTCGGCGAGCACCGCCACGCTCGACTCGGCCCGCGTGCGCCAGTTCTGGAATACGGCCACGGTACCGTCGCGGGCCACGCTGATCGTCACCGGCGACGTGACCCTGGCCGAAGCCCGCTCGCTCGCCATGACATCGCTCGGCGGCTGGCGTGCGCCCGCCGGCCCGCTGGCGCTCACCCCTGCGGCGTCGGTGCCGGCGGCGCCCGCGCCGGCGACTCGCGTCTTCCTCGTGGACAAGCCCGGCGCGGCGCAGAGTGTCATCATGATCGGCGCACCGGGCGTGGACCGGCGCTCGCCGGACTATCCCGCCATCACGCTGATGAACACGCTCTTCGGCGGGTCGTTCTCGTCGCGCATCAACCAGATCCTGCGGGAGCAGAAGGGCTTCACCTACGGCGCCGGGTCGGACTTCGACTGGCGCCCGGTGCCCGGCCCCTTCATTGCGAGCGCCGCGGTCAGGACCAACGTCACCGACAGCTCGCTCGCCATCTTCTTCTCGGAGTTCCGCCGGATCCGGTCGGAGCCGGTGACCGGCGCCGAGCTGGCCCGGGCGCGGTCGTACATCGTGCTGGGCGCCCTCGGCAACTTCGAGACGACCCGGCAGGTGGCCGGCGGCCTCGAGGACCTCGATGACTTCGGCCTCCCGCTCAGCACCATTCCCGCGGAGCTCGGCGCGATCCAGAAACTCACCGCCGCCGACGTCCAGCGCGCAGCGGAGAAGTACGTGGACCCTGATCACCTGACCGTGGTGGTGGTCGGTGACATTGCGAAGATCCGGGCCGGCATCGAGGCGCTCAAGCTCGGGCCGGTGACGGTGGTGGATCATGCGGGGAAAGAGGTGGGGCCATGAGGGGCGGGATGGGCAGGGTCGGGATGATGCTGGTGGCGGGCGCGTTGCTGCTGGGCGCACCGCTCGCGGCGCAGGAGCTGCACGTGCCGGTCACCACCTTCACCCTGGCCAACGGGCTCCGCGTGATCGTGCACGAAGACCATTCAGCGCCCGTGATATCGGTGAATGTCTGGTATCATGTCGGCTCGGGGCGCGAGGTCGCCGGGCGGCGCGGGTTCGCGCACCTGTTCGAGCACATGATGTTCCAGGGTTCTGCCCACGTGGGCGACGACCAGCATTTCAGGTACGTGCAGGAGGCGGGCGGCACCCTCAACGGCTCCACCAACACCGATCGCACCAACTACTACGAAACGGTGCCCTCCAACTACCTCGAGATGACGCTCTGGCTCGAGGCGGACCGGATGGGATGGCTGCTCCCGGCCATGACCCAGGCCAAGCTCGACAACCAGCGGGACGTGGTGAAGAACGAGCGACGCCAGAACTACGAGAATCGTCCCTACGGCATGGCATCCATCCGGATGGGCGAGCTCATGTACCCGGACGACCATCCCTACCACTGGCCGACGATCGGCTACCAGGAAGACCTGACCAGCGCCTCGCTGCAGGACGTGCAGCGGTTCTTCCGCACCTGGTACGCGCCCAACAACGCCTCGCTGGCCATTGCCGGTGACGTGAAGACCGCCGACGTGCGGCGACTGGTGGAGAAGTACTTCGGCCCGATCCCGCGGGGCGAGCCGATCCCGGCGCCGGCGCCGAGGCCTGCAGTGCTGGCGGCCGACAAGCGGGATGTGCTGGAGGATCGCGTGACGCTGCCGAGGGTGGAGATCGCGTGGCCCACGGTGGAATCGTGGAACAGGGACGAGCCGGCGCTCCGGATCCTGGCCACCGTGCTGGGACAGGGAAAGACGTCGCGTCTCTACCAGCGACTGGTGTACGAAGGGCAGAAAGCGCAGAACGTGAGTGCCTTCGCGAACAGCCGCGAGCTCGCCGGCACCTTCCAGGTGTCGGTGACGGCGCGAAACGGCACCAGTCTCTCCGACATGGAGCACGCAGTGTACGAGGAGGTCGCGAAACTCGCCAAGGATGGCCCCACCGCCGCCGAGCTGGAGGCGGCGAAGAACGGGATCGAGTCGGCCTCGGTCTTCGCGCTCGCGTCCACCCTCGGCAAGGCCGACCGGCTCAATTCGTACAGCACCTTCCGCGGCAAGGCCGATCTCTTCAACGAGGACCTGGCGCGCTCGCGCGCGGTGACGGCGGCCGACGTGCAGCGGGTGGCGAACCAGTACCTCGCCGGCCACCCGAAGGTGATCCTCTCGACCGTGCCGAACGGGCACCGCGAGCTTGCGGCCCAGCCGATGGAGGTGACGCCATGACGGGTACGATGGGCCGGGTGGGCGGGTGCGGGGCGCTGGCGGGCTGCCTTCTCTTCGGCGCGACAGCCGTGCGGGCGCAGGAGTTCGATCGCTCGGTGCGGCCGGCGGCGGGCCCGACGCCGGCGGTGCACGCGCCGGCGGTGGTGCAGCGCACGCTGCCCAACGGCCTCCAGCTCTGGGTGGTAACCGACCGCGAACTGCCGATGCTCAACGCGCGGCTCGTGATCCGTGCCGGGGCGGCGCAGGAAGGCGCCGCCGCCGGCCTGGCGTCGGTCACCGCCGGCCTGCTGGACGAGGGAAGCGGCGCGCGGTCCGCCACCGCATTTGCCGACGCGGTGGACCGGCTCGGGATCACTCTCGGCGCCGGCGCCGGTGACGAGGCCACCACCGTGAGTCTCACGACCCTCGCGCGCACGGCCGACTCCGCCTTCGCGCTCATGGGCGCCATGGTGACGGAGCCGACGTTCGCGGCGGAGGAGATCGAGCGGGACCGGAAGTCGCGCCTGCAGGCACTGGCCCAGCAGAAGGACCAGCCCACCGTGATCGCCACGCAGACATTCGATCGCCTCGTGTACGGCGCCGCACATCCGTACGGGCATCCCGCGAACGGGACGGTTGCCTCCATCGGGGCGATCACCCGTGATGACATCGCCGGGCTCTATCGAAAGTTCTACCTGCCGAACAATGCGACGCTGGTGATCGTGGGCGACGTGACGCCCGCGGAAGCGGCCCGGCTCGCCACCCTGGCGTTCGGGAACTGGCAGCGCGGTACGGTCCCGTCCCTTGCGACCACCGCTCCGGCCGCGCCCGTCACCAGCAGCACCGGCGTGTTCCTGGTGGACAAGCCGGACGCCGCGCAGAGCGAGATCCGGATCGGCCAGGTGGGCGCCGCGCGGTCGTCACCCGATTACTACCCGCTGACCGTGATGAATGCGATCCTGGGCGGCCAGTTCACCAGCAGGATCAACCTCAACCTCCGCGAGGCCAAGGGGTACACCTACGGCGCGCGGAGCGGGTTCTCCTTCGACCGTGGTCCCGGGCCGTTCGTGGCGAGCGCCGGCGTCGTGAGCGCCAAGACCGACAGTTCGCTCATCGAGTTCATGCGGGAACTGCGCGACATCCGCACCACCCGGCCGGCTACCGCGGCGGAGGCGGCCTTCGCCAAGGATGCGCTCATCCGGAGCTACCCGCGCCGGATCGAAACCGGCGCCGGTGTGGCCGGTGAGCTGGCGACGCTCGCGCTGTTCGACCTTCCGCCCGCCGAACTCACCAATTTTGTGGCGCGGATGCAGGCGGTGACGGTGGATGACGTGAACCGGGTGGCGAAGGCGGACCTGAACCCCGACCGGTTCACGATCGTGGTCGTGGGTGATCTCGCCAAGGTGCAGGCCGGCATCGAGGCGCTCAAGCTCGGGCCGGTGGCGGTGCTGGACGCGGAGGGGAACCCCGCGCATTGACGTGCCGGACGGCGTCCCGATGATGGGCGGTCATGGTTGGGGCGGCCATCCCGACCCGGGGCGGCGTCCCGACGACGGGCGGTCATGGTTGGGGCGGCCATCCCGC